>JBEPTZ010000122.1:0-13726 GCA_041691815.1 Rhodospirillales bacterium
TGGTGGGTTAAGCAAGGAAGCAGCGCTTTTTTGGAAAAAAGCGCGCAAAAAACTTGGTCTGGGCCTTCGGCCGGGGTGCCGGCTATGGCTCGGAGCGGTGGGTGGGGTCGCGATCCTGGGGGTGTTTCGTGGTGAGCGGGAAGGTCGGCAGCCAGGATTCGCGGCGGATGGTCCAGAGTTCGTAGGTTGGGGTCAACTGGTCGGGGGCATCGAGCGAGCCGAGGTTGATCTCGATTTCGTCGGCGCTGCGGCCGAACACGGTGGAGCCGCAGGCTGGGCAGAAATGGCGGCCGGCATAGGCGGTTGTGGCACCTTCTATGGTCACCGCGTCCTGCGGGAAGATCGCCGAGGCGTGGAACAGGGCGCCGTGATGCTTGCGGCAGTCCATGCAGTGGCAGATGCCGACGCGGTACGGGTTGCCGGCGGCGGTGATGCGGATTTTGCCGCAGAGGCAGCCGCCGGTGAACTGGGGCATGGTGGGGTTCCTTCACGGTTGTTCATCCGGTTCGGATGTCAACGTGGCGTCAGCGCATTTGTGGACCGGTGGTCCAGCATGTTTACCTCGGTGTGGTGATGAAATTTGAGGATTTTCCGGAGAAATTTCCAGCACCTGCTCGGGGGAGCCTGCCTCCGGGCGCGTGTTCCGGCAACGGCTCAGAATTACGCGCCAGGTTTGGCTGATGGTGATTCGGTTGGCATATGGGCAAGACCCTCCGGCCCTGGGCTGCCGACCATAGCTGGCTGCATCGCCCTGCCATCGAATGTCGGCCGCCCACCATCGCGTGCGGCGGTCGGCTTGTTGCGGCCAACCGCGGGAAAAGCGAACGACTCAATGGCAGTCTCGGGGATGGCTGGGCTCGTTGGTGGGGACGGGATGGCGTCGACGCCGAATCCGTGACCCCGATCAACGCCACACGCGACACTGGCCAGCGATGCCCTGGCATGGCTGGCCAGTGTCGCGTGGCCGACACCGGAGTATCGGCGGCACCTTGGCGTCAGCGCGCTCAGTCTGGCCAGATGAGAAGACGGCTGTCGCGGTTGGCCTCACGCTCGGCGAAGTTGGTGGCGACGCTATCGTTGGCCCGCTGGGCATGCTCCAGTTCGTCCGCCAGCCGGCCGGCGACGATCTCCGCTTCGCCAGGGTGCAGGTTGCACGGGTCCATGAAGAAGACCCCCTGCTCAAGCTCGTGGTCGCGCACGATCACCGGCACCGGCCCCGCCGCGAGGCGGTCGGCGAGGTCCCAGGCGGTGATGCGTGCTGCCGTCCGGTCGATGGCCAGCATCAATCGGTCGAGCGGATTGTCGGTCGGGTCGGGCATGATCGTTGCGGTGATGCCGGGGCGGCCGGCCAGGCGTTGCTGCCAGAGTTGCAGCGCCGCGGTCTCGCGGGCGCGGATTGCCGCATGGTCTCGCCGCTCCCAGGCCTCGAGTGCGGCGATGGCGCCGGCCATGCCCTCCTTCCCGACTTTCATGCCCCGGCCAATGCCGCGGTTCTGCAGAAATGCCGCGCGCACCAGCGCCTTGCTGCCGGCGACGATGCCGGCGGTCGGCCCGCCGAGGAATTTTTGCGCGGAATAGAGTGCGAGGTCGGCACCCGCCGCCAGGAAGCCGCGCAGGTCGTATTCCGAGGCAGCATCGACGATCACCGGCACATCGGCGGCATGGGCGATGGCATAGAACCGGGCCAGCGGCAGCATGCCGCACTGCACGGTATGGTGCGAGACGACGTAGACGGCGGCGGCGGTGCGCGGGCCGATGGCGCCGGCGAGCTGGTAGCCGTGGGTGCCGGTCGCCTGGCCCACCGGCACCACCCGCGCGCCGGTCAGCCGGATGGCCTGCTCGACCGGCGCGCCGTAGGAAACCATGTGGCCGGTCTGGATCACCACCTCGTTCTTCAGCCCGGCGGTGTCCGGCAGGCGCTCGATCGCCGCCAGGTCGCTGCCGGTCATCGCCCCGGCGACGGCGAGCGAGATGGCGGCGGCGCAGGATGCGGTGATGCAGCCGGCCTCGGCGGCGCAGAGCCGCGCGATGGTGGCACTCGCCCGGCGCTGCAGGTCGTCGATCTCGACGAATTCGGTGAGGATCGCGGTGACCGCCGCCACCGCCTCGGGCACCACGATGGAGGCGCCGAGCCCGGTCATCGTGCCCGAGACGTTGATGATCGGGCGCAGGCCGAGGCGGGCACGAATATTCGCTGCGGCGGGATTCGATACTGACATCCGAGGGTGTCCTTTCGCGGGCGTAGCGGTGAATGATGCTTGCCGTCGGCGCTTTGCGAGCGCAGTCTTGCGCAACCACGTTGCTGATGAAAGCCCAGGCAGCGCGGACAACAGGGAATAACGGGGAGGCAAATTGATGGTTGATTTTTCGCAGCGCCGCGCTCTGTTTCGTTTCGGCGGTGCCGGGCTGGCTCTCGCCGCGGCGGGCACGGCGCTTGGCGCACGCCAGGCGGCGGCACAGGCGGCGCCGTCCAGCCAGTTGCGCACGGTGCTGGATCGGGGCCACCTGATCGTCGGCACCGGCTCGACCAATCCGCCATGGCATTTCGAGGATGACAGCGGCAAGCTGACCGGCATGGACATCGCCATGGCCCGCATCCTGGCCAAGGGGCTGTTCGACGACGAGACCAAGGTGGAATACATCCGCCAGGACCCGGCGGCGCGGATTCCCAACATCACCACCGGCAAGGTGGATGTCGTCATCCAGTTCATGACCGTCTCGGCGGCGCGCGCCCAGTTGGTGAATTTCTCGCGGCCCTACTACGTCGAGGGCGCGGCGCTGATGACGGCGCCGGCCAGCAAATGGCAGAATTACAAGGCGCTGCAGGGCGCCGGCAAGAGCGTGCGGGCCTCGGTGCTGCAGAACGTCGATGCCGACAACCTGGTGCATATGGCGTTGCCGGACGCGCAGGTGATGCAGCTGGATACCCAGGCCAATGTGATGCAGGCGGTGATCTCCAACCGCGCCGATGTGGCGGTGGTCGATGCCTCGACGGTGAAGTGGCTGGTGAAGAAGCATCCCGGCATCTACACTGATCCTGGCTTCGCCTATGAGTCGCAGCTGTACAGCGCCGCGGTGCGGCAGGGCGATTTCGACTGGCTGCACTACATCGACACCAACTTCAACGTCGCCATGCACGGCAATGCGCCGGAGATCTATACCGCGGCGTTCGAAGAGTTCTTTGGCGACACGCCGCCGGTGCAGAAGCCCGGCTTCCCGCCGTACTGACGCGGCGACTGCTGCCTCTCCGCCGCGCCGGCAGCGAGTGCCGGCGCGGCCCTGACCGGCCGGGAGACACGTGCTCTATCACCTCAATTTCTATTTCGTCTGGAAATACTTTCCGCGCCTGGAATGGGGGCTGCTGCTCAGCCTCGAACTGGCGATTGCCGGCATCGCCATCGGCATCGCGATCGGGTTGCCGCTGGCGCTGCTGATGAACGGGCGCGGCCGGTTGCTGCGCGGCGTGATCACCGCCTATGTGGAGTTCATCCGCAACACGCCGCTGCTGCTGCTGGTCTACCTGGTGTTCTACGGCGTGCCCAGCATCGGCGGTTTCGCCTATGACGCGACGACGAGCTTCGTGCTCACCATTGGCTTCTACGCCGGCGCCTATCTGGTGGAGGTGTTCCGCGCCGGGCTGGCGGCGATCCCGAAGGGTCTGCTCGACGCCGGGCGGGCGATCGGGCTGACGCCGCTGCAACAGGTGATCTACGTGACGCTGCCGACGATGTTCCGCATCGTGCTGCCCTCGCTCAGCAATGCGTTCATCTCGCTGTTCAAGGACACCTCGCTCGCCTCGGTGATCGCGGTGCCGGAACTGCAGTTCGGCGCCAACTGGATCTATACCAACACCTTCCGCATCGTCGAGGTCTATGCCGTGGTGACACCGATGTACCTGGCAACCGGCTATCTGCTGCTGTTCGGGCTCCGGCTGCTCGAACGGCGTTATGCGATACGGCGATGAGGGGCCGGCGATGATCGCGGTAATGCTGCACAGCCTGCCGTTCCTGTGGCAGGGGCTGCTGGTGACACTGGAAATCTCGGCGCTGGTGGTCGTCGTCTCGCTGGTGTGGGGCGTGCTGTTCGGGGTCGGGCTGTGCTACGGGCCGCGCTGGGTCGCCTGGCCGATCCGCCTCTACAGCGACATCGTGCGCGGGTTGCCGCTGCTGACGCTGATCTTCACCATCTACTACGGGTTGCCGGTGGCGGGCGTGAAAGTCGGCAATTTCTGGGCGGCGATGATCGCGCTGGCGGCGTTCGAAACCGCGCATGTGGCGGAAGTGGCGCGCGGCGCCATCCAGTCGCTGCATCCCGGCCAGGCTGACGCCGGCAAAGCAATTGGCCTCAGTTTCCCGCAGCGCATGCTCTACGTGGTGTTTCCGCAGGCGATGCGGCGCTTCCTGCCGCCGTGGATCAACACCGTGGTGGATACCGTGAAAGGCAGCGCGCTGCTGTCGCTGGTCGGCGTGGTCGATCTGATGCTGGCGGTGCAGCAGGTGATCGGGCGCACCTTCCGGCCGATGCCGCTGTATATTCTCGGCGCGCTGATCTACATCGCCATCAACTACGCCCTTTCCTACACCAGCCGACGATTGGAGGCGCGCTTTGCCTTTATCCGCGAATAGCGACCCCGGCCCGCTGGTAAAGGTGCGCGACCTGACCAAGGCATTCGGCACCAACCAGGTGCTGAAGGGCGTCGATCTCGACGTGCAGCGCGGCGAGGTGGTGTGCATCATCGGCGCCTCGGGCAGCGGCAAGACCACGCTGCTGCGCTGCATCAACCTGCTGGAAACCTATGATGCCGGCTCGATCGAGGTGGATGGCGTCGAGGTCGGTTATCGCGGCGACGGCTCCGGCCGCCGGGCGCGCAGTGACCGCGAACTGGCGCGGATTCGTGCCGATATCGGCATGGTGTTCCAGCTGTTCAACCTGTTTCCCCACCTGACGGCATCGGAGAACGTGATGCTCGGCCTGCGCAAGGTGCGCGGGATGGCCACCGCCGAGGCCCGCACGATGGCAGAGCACTGGCTCACCCGGGTCGGGCTCAGCGAAAAGTTCGACGCCATGCCGATCGAACTCTCCGGTGGACAGCAGCAGCGCGTCGGCATCGCCCGCGCGGTGGCGATGAACCCCAAAGTGCTGCTGCTCGACGAGATCACCTCCGCACTCGACCCCGAGTTGGTCGGCGAGGTGCTGACGGTGGTGCGCGAACTGGCGCGCGAGGGGATGACGATGATCCTGGTGACCCACGAGATGACCTTCGCGCGCGACGTGGCGACCCAGGTGGTGTTCATGGATGCCGGGCGGGTGGCGGTGCAGGGCACGCCGGCGGAAATTTTCGGCAACCAGCCACACGAACGCCTGCGCGGCTTCCTGTCGCGGATCGAGATGAAGACCTGGGCGTGATCTGCCAGGATCGGCCCGCGCCGGCAGAGCAGCGATGACGCGACGAACTGGCGGCAACGAGGGAACCAATGGCGCGCATCGTGCTGAAGAATCTTCGGAAGCTGTACGACGAGACCGAGGCGGTGCGCGGGATCGATCTGGAGATTCCGCACGGCGAGTTCCTGGCACTGGTCGGCCCCTCCGGCTGCGGCAAGAGCACCACGCTGCGGATGATCGCCGGCCTGGAATCGATCACCTCAGGTGAGGTGATGATCGGCGACCGCGTCGTCAACAACGACCAGCCGAAAGATCGCGACATCGCCATGGTATTCCAGAACTATGCGCTCTACCCGCATATGACGGTCTATCAGAACATGTCGTTCGGCCTGCGGCTGAAGCGGATCGTCAAAGCCGAGATCCACCAGCGGGTGTTGCAGGCCGCCGGTATCCTCAACATCACCGATCTGCTGCGGCGCCGCCCCAGGCAACTCTCCGGTGGCCAGCGCCAGCGCGTCGCGATGGGGCGCTCGATCGTGCGCAACCCGCAGGCGTTTCTGTTCGACGAACCGCTGTCCAATCTCGATGCCAAACTGCGCGTGCAGATGCGCACCCAGATCAAGAAGCTGCATCAGCGCATCCAGACCACGGTGGTCTACGTCACCCACGATCAGATCGAGGCGATGACGCTGGCCGATCGGATCGTGGTGATGAACGCCGGCATCATCGAGCAGGTGGCCAGCCCGCAGGACATGTACGACCACCCGGCCACCAAATTCGTCGCCGGCTTCATCGGTTCGCCGGCGATGAACATGATTCCCTGCAGGCTCGAGCAGCGGGCGATGCATCTGGCGATCCGGCTGAACGACACCCACAGCCTGGACGTGCCGGCCGGCCGCAGCGCCCGCTATGCCGCCCATGTCGGCCGCGAGATGCTGTTCGGCATCCGGCCCGAACACATCACCGAACGCCGCCAGCACACCAACCAGGCGCAGCGCGACTTTTCCGAGACAGTGCAGGTGCTGGAGCCGATGGGCGTTGACACCATGGTCTACCTGGAGATCAACGGCGAGGAAATCTCTGCCCGCGCGGCGCCGCAATCGGTCCGCCGGGTTGGCGAGGTGATGCAATTCACCATCGATATGCTGAACATGCACCTGATCGATCCGCGCACCGACTTGGTGGTGTGAGCGCGGATCACGCGTCCGCTATTGACGATCTTCGGCCTCCGCGCATAGCCTCGCGGACGGCGAGACCGGCGCCGGGGGGCCGCATCGATGCGCAAGATTCTTGTTGCTGACTGCGAGCAGGAAATCTCGTCGTTCAACCCATTTCTCAGCCGGTACGAAGACTTCAGCATCCTGCGCGGCCAGGAATTATTCGCGGCACACGCGGATGCCGATAGCTGCGTGCGCGGCGCCCTGGACATTCTCGGCCGGCGAAGCGACCTCGAACTGGTGCCGGTCTACGGCGCCTCGGCCTGCAGCGCCGGCCCGCTGTCGCGTGATGGGTTCGAGCGACTGTCCGGCGAATTCCTGGCAGCCCTCGCCGCCGCTGTCACCCCGGATGTGGCGGCGGTCTACCTGTCGCTGCACGGCGCCATGGGTGCGGTCGGCGAACTCGACCCCGAGGGCTATCTGCTGGAGCACACCCGCGCCCTGGTCGGCCCCGACATTCCCATCGTGATCTCGCTCGACCTGCACGGCCTGCTGACCGAGCGGATGCTGTTGAACTGCGACGCCATTGCGGTGTTCCACACCTATCCGCACAATGATTTCACCAGCACCGGGCAGCGCGCGGCCAGGCTGCTGGAGGCCATCCTGGACCGCGGCGCCCGGCCGGTGATGGCGCGGGTGTTCATGCCGGCGCTGGTGCGCGGGTCGGAACTGCTCACCGCCACCGGCCGCTACGGCAAGGTGATCGACCGCGCCCGCGCGATGGAAGCGGGCGGCGAGGCGCTATCGGCGGCGGTGCTGATCGGCAACCCGTTCACCGATGCGCCCGAACTCGGCTCGCAGGCCCTGGTGGTCACCGACCACGACCCGCAGGCGGCCCGGCGCCTGGCGATGGAACTGGCCGACCGGTTCTGGGCCGATCACGCCAGCATGCTGGCGGACCTCGTGCCGCTGCCCGAGGCGATCGCCGATGCCGCCATCCAGCCCGGCCCGGTGACCTTCACCGACGCCGCCGACGCCCCCAGCAGCGGCGCCTCCGGCGACAGCAACACGATCCTGGCAGCGCTGCTCGCGGCAGGCTATCGCGGCCGGGTGATCATGCCGATCGTCGATGCACCGGCCGCGCAACGGGCGCACGCCGCCGGCATCGGGGCGCGGCTCAGTCTGTCGCTCGGCGGCACCGTCGACCCGGCGCGGTTTCCGCCGCTGCAACTGGAGGTCGAGGTCGAGCGCCTGGGCGACGGCGAGTACGTGCATGAGGTATCGCGGATGCCGGCGCATGCCGGGCCCACTGCGGTGCTGCGCCATGGCGACATCCGCATCGTGGCGATCAGCCGAGCGGTGTTCATGATGGACCGCGCGATCTTCCTGGCGCACGGCCTGAACCCGGAGGACGCCGATATCATCGTGGTGAAGTCGCCAGGTGCCGCGATGCGCTACTTCACCTTCGCGTGCCGCAACTACGTGCTCGACATCCCCGGTGCGACATCGGCCAACCTCAAGAGCCTGGGGCACCGCGTATGCCGGCGCCCGATGTTCCCGCTCGATGAAAATGTCACCTTCGACCCGAAAGTCGAGATCTACCCCACCAGATTGGGAACGCTCGGATGAAGCAACGCCCGGTAGCCCTGGCGCATGGCGTGCTGCGATGATCTGCGCCGGGCAGCAGCGGGTGCGTTTGGTGCATCTGCCGACGCCGTTGGAGGCAGCGCCCCGGCTGTCCGCGGCGCTCGGCATCAATCTGCTGATCAAGCGCGAGGACCTCACCGGCCTCTGCGTCGGCGGCAACAAGTCCCGGCTGCTGGAGTTCGCGATCGGATCGCTGCGTGGTCAGGGCGTCGACACGCTGATCGGCTATGCCGCCGAACAATCCAACAAGCTGCGCGATATCGCGGCGGTGGCCGCGCGCTGCGGCATGCGGGCGATCCTGCTGATCCCCGGCCCGCCGCCGCCGGACGGCCAGCCACTGCAGGGCAACCGGCTGTTGTTCGATATCCTCGGCGCCGATGTGCGGGTGGTGCCTCCGGGGCTGGACCAGGCCGCGGTCATGGCGGCGCAGCAGGCGGTGCGCGACGAGGTCGCCGGCGCCGGCGGCCACCCGGTGATCCTCGACCGCAACCTCGCCTACGGCATCGACGCCACTATCGGCTATGTCGATGCCGCCGAAGAACTGCATCAGCAACTGGCGGCCTCGGCGGCTGCGCCGCATTCGGTGTTCATCGCCGCCGGCGGCGGCATGACCGTGGCCGGGCTGGCGCTGGGACTGAAGCATCTCGGTTCGCCGGCGCGGGTAAACGGCGTCTGCATCGCGACCCATGCGGCCGAACTGGCGCCGCAGATCGAATTTCACGCCAGGCGCGCCGCCGAGCGGCTGCAGCTTGCCACCCGCCTGAATGCTGCCGACCTGACGCTGCTGGATGATCAGGTCGATAGCGGCTACGGCGTGGTAACGCCTGCCCTGGTCGAGGTGATCCGCCGCTTCGCCCGCCTGCACGGCATGGTCATCGACCCGGTCTACAACGCCAAGGTGGCGCTGACGCTGGTCGAGCAGGTGGCGGCTGGCCGCATCCCCAAGGGCGCCACCGTGGTCTATGTCAACACCGGCGGCGGCCCGGCGATCTATGAGTCCGCAACGGCATTATCCGCCGGCGCGGCACAGCGGAGCTAGGCAGCCAATGACCGTCACCAGCCGCGAATCCAACAGCGAGCACGCCGATATCCGGGTCCGCCTCGGCGCCGATCCGGTCATCAACCTCACCGGCACGCTGACCACGCTGGGCGGCATCAGCGCCCGGCCCGAGGCGATCGCCGCCGCTGCCGAGATCATGGCGCGCGGCGTCGACATCGTTGAATTGCAGGCCTGCGCCAGCCGCGTCATCGCCGAAATCACCGGCGCCGAGGCCGGCTTCATCGCCGCCTGCAGCGCCGCCGGCCTTTGCATGGCGATGGCCGGGGCGATGACCGGCGACCGCACGGCGGCCATCGAACGCCTGCCCGACACCCAGGGCCTGAAGAACGAGGTGGTGATCCAGACCGGCCATCTGGTGAATTACGGCCACCCGATCGAACAGGATATCCGCCTCACCGGGGCGCGGGTGGTGGCGTTCGGCGCGGTGAATTCGGCATCGCAGGCGCAGCTTGCCGGGGTGATCGGACCCAACACCGCCGCCGCACTTTACGTCGTCAGCCATCACTGCGCACCGGACGGCCAGATCCCGTTCGCCGATTTCGCCAGGCTGTGCCACGCCCGGGGCGTTCCGGTCATCGTCGACCTGGCCGCCGAATACGACCTGACCGGCTATCTGCGGGCCGGCGCCGATATCACCGTCCACAGCGCCCATAAGTTCCTCGGCGGCGCCACCGCCGGGGTGGTGGCCGGCCGCAAGCCGCTGGTGCGGGCCGCCTTTCTGCAGAACTACGGCATCGCCCGGCCGATGAAGGTGGGCAAGGAGGGCATTGCCGCGGCCATCGTCGCCCTGCAGACCTTCATCGCCGAGGACCGCGCGGCCATCCGCGCCGCGCTGCACAAGCCGCTGCTGCGCTGGCGCGCGGCGGTGGCCGACCTGCCCGGCATCGGCGCCGAACTCGATCCCGACCCCACCGGCAACCCGTTCGACCGCCTGCGCATCACCATCCAGCCCGGCGCCGGCTGCGAGGCGGTGGACGTGGTCCATGCGCTGGAAACCGGCACCCCCTCGATCCGGGTGCGCACCCACCAGATCGAGCACGGCTCCTTCGTGATGGACGCCCGCTCGCTGGGCGCGGCCGAGCAGGACATCGTCGCCGACCGCCTGCGGGCCGCCATCGCCGAGGCCCGCCGCAACCAGGGCGAGGGCCAGGCGAACCGGGTGCAGGCCTGGAAGACCCGCCGCGCCAGCGCCCTGAGCCGCTGGCCCGACGCCGAGCCGCCACATTGAGCGGGACGGCGAAATTTCTGGAACCACCCGGCCCCGGCGAACGCCCGACGCTGTGGGAATTCATCTCCAACGACGTGCGCACGCTGGCCGGCCTGTTCCTGCTGCCGACCGTCGTCGTGCTCACCTGCGTCGTGCTCTACCCGTTCATCTACGCGCTGGTGCTGAGCTTCCAGGACAAGACCGCCGGGCTGCCCGCCAAGTTCATCGGCCTGCGAAACTACAGCGAGCTGCTTTCCGACCCCGATTTCGTGCAGATCTTTTACAACACACTCTGGTACACCGGCGCCGCCGTCAGCATCAAGTTCACCATCGGCCTCGCCTCGGCGCTGGTGCTGAACCAACCGCGCCGCTTCAACGGCCTCTATCGCACCATCCTGTTCATCCCCTGGGCGGTGCCGACGGTCATCGCCTCGCTGGTCTGGCTGTGGGTCTACAACGAATTCAACGGCCTGCTGAATCTGGTGCTGGTCGACCTGGGCGTGCTCGACTACGGCACCGCCTGGCTGGCCGAGCCGAAATGGGCGATGTGGGCGGTGATCGCGGTCGTCGTCTGGAACGGCACCCCGTTCTACACCATGCATTTCCTCGCCGGCCTGCAGGCCATCCCCAAGGAACTCTACGAAGCCGCCGGAACCGATGGCGCCGGCGTCCTGCGCAAGTTCTGGCACGTCACCATCCCGTCGCTGATCCCGGTGTTCACCATCACCGTCATGCTGTCCACGGTGTTCACCTCAACCAGCATCGTGGTCGTCAACATCCTGACCAACGGCGCCCCGGCCAACCTCACCCAGATCCTGCCGAACGACGCCTTCAACGTCACCACCGCGGCCGGACGGATGGGCCTGGGTTCGGCGATCAACATGGTGCTGTTCCCGTTCCTGGTGGTGTTCATCATCCTGCTCACCCGCCGCCTGCTGCGAAAGGACGGCGAATAACCCGATGATCCTGTCGCAAAACGCCTCCACACGCCTGATGCGCGCCGTCGGCGGGCTGATCCTGCTGATCCTGATCGTCTGGACGCTGGCGCCGCTGTACTGGATGCTGGCCACCTCGCTCAAGCACAAATCGGACATCTACGGACCGACTGCGACACTGTGGCCGTCGCGCCCGACGCTGGAGAACTACCGCATCCTGTTCGCGCAGACCAATTTCCTGATCTATTTCCGCAACAGCCTGATCGTCGGCGCGGCAACCACGCTGCTCTCGATGGTCATCGCCGCCCTCGGCGCCTATGCCCTCACCCGGCTGCGCTTCCCCGGTCGCCGGTTCGCCGCCCGTGCCCTGGTCTACACCTACCTGATGCCGAGTTCGCTGCTGTTCATCCCGCTGCTGATCATCATCCGCTCGGTCGATCTGCAGAACACCCTGCAAGGCCTGGTGTTCGTCTATCTCGGCTTCACCGTGCCGTTCTGCACCTGGCTGCTGATGGGCTATTTCATGTCGATCCCGATCGAGCTTGAGGAATCTGCGATGATCGACGGCTGCAGCCGGCTCGACGTGCTGATCCGCATCGTGCTGCCGTTGACGGTGCCGGCGCTGGCCGTGGTTGCCTTCTTCTCGTTCACCTTGTCCTGGAACGAGTTCATCTATGCCTCAGTGCTGGTCACCGACGTTGATGTGCGCACCATCCCCACCGGCATCCCCAGTTTCGTCGTCGGCGACGTGTTCTTCTGGGGCCCGATGATGGCGTCAACGCTGATCAGCGCCATACCGCCGCTGGTCGTCTACTTCGTGTTTCAACGTTTCCTGATCACCGGCCTAACTCTCGGCGCCGTCAAAGGCTGACCCGCCGCAGCCAAGAACCATCCAACAGGCCAAAACTATCCAACAGGCCAAAACTATCCAACAGGGAGGAACGAAAATGAGCAAAACAACCTACTCACGCCGCCTGGTCGGAAAATTCGGCATCGCCACCGCGGTCGGGCTGTCGGCGCCATTTCTTGGCGTCCGCACCGCCCAGGCCCGCGATGCCAAGCTGGTGTTCTGGCTGCAGCCGAACTTCAACAAGGTCGCTGATGACCTGCTGGTCACCCAGACCATGGAATACGCCGCCTCCAAGGGGCTGAGCAAAAGCGACGTCCGCATCGAGACAGTTCCCGGCGGCGAAGTCTCTAAGCGCATGGCCGCCGCACTGGAAACCGGCTCGCCGCCCGATGTCACCCGCGCCAACGAGGAAGACCTCACCAAATGGGGATCGGACGGCCACCTGTCCGATGTCACCGCCATCGTCAACGAGATGAAAGCCCAGAACGGCGGCATCAACGAAGGCTCGCTGCCCGGCGCCATCTATGACGGCGGCATCCGCGGCGTGCCGATGGGCATTGCCGCCAACGCCGCCCATGTCCGCGCCGACAAGTTCAAGGAAGCCGGCTATGACGGGCTGCCGCCGACCTGGGAGGAATTCATCGAGGCGGCAAGAAAAATCACCAAACCGCCATTCTACGCCTACGGCATGGCGCTCGGGCTGACCCCGTCGGACAGCCTGGGCGATGTGATGTCGGTGGTGACGGCCTACGGCGGCACCTTGATCGACGCCCAGAACAAGCCCGCCTTGCAGAGCGACGGCACGGTCGCCGCGTTCAAGGTGATCAACGACATGTACAACAAGTACAAGATCATCCCGCGTGGCAGCCTGAGCTGGGACAACTCGGGCAACAACAAGGCCTACCAGTCCGGCCAGGTCGCCTATGCCTTGAACCCGACCAGCATCTATTCCAGCCTGATCACCGACAACAGCCCGTTCCTCGCCGACACCATCCTCGACCGCCCGCCCGGCGGCCCCGCCGGCCGCTTCAGCACCGCCTCCACCGACAGCTACAGCGTGTTCAAGAAAGCCCCCGACCAGGAACTGGCGATGGGCCTGGTGCGGCATTTCATGCTGCCGGAGAACTATTCGCGCTTCATCGTCCTGGCCGGCGGCCGGTATTTGCCGATCTACCCGGCCCAACTCGCCGATCCGTTCTGGGACAAGCCGGCCTTCCAGGGCCTCAAGGCTGCCGCCAAAACCGCGCAGTCGAGCTACGCCCCCGGCCTGCTGACCCCGGCGCTGGCCGAAGTCGTCAATCGCAATCTGGTCATCCAGGAGGTGCAGAACATGCTGGTGAAAGGCAAGGACCCGGCCCAGGCAGTGGCCGACGCGCAGAAAACCATGGTCGCCGTGTTCAAGCGCCTCGGCCAACCGACCTGATCGCTGGAAGGAAGAATCTTCTTTTTGTGAACAAAAAGAAGCAAAAAAACTTTTCATCCGCGCTG
>JBEPTZ010000123.1:0-13683 GCA_041691815.1 Rhodospirillales bacterium
GATAGCGAATCACAGATGACTCTTTCGATTCAAGATGTTCTCGGACAGACACTGAGCATCGCCGACCGTGTCGCCGTCGATGCCAAGTTTCCGTTCGACTATGCCAAATTCGCTGATAGCCATACATCGTTCCACGAAGTCACAAGTGACCGATATTTCGAGTTGCTGCCACCGGGTGTCACGTTCGATATCTATTTTATCGATGGTCTCCACACATTCGAACAGACATTGCGTGACTTCTGTAATGCCGTCGTCCACAGCAACCCCAAAACGGTATGGTTGCTCGACGATACCAGACCAAGCGACGTATTCTCAACGATACCCGATATGGCCCGTACCCACCATTTTCGCCAGATGACAGGAAACAAGGATCGTTCCTGGCATGGCGACGTCTTCAAGCTTGTCTACTATATCCATGATTTCATGCCGACCCTGAACTACCGGACGCTGATCGGTGGTGGCAATCCGCAAACCCTGATCTGGCGATCGAATCGCGGCTGGCGCGCACCATTGTTCAACAACCTCGAGACCGTCTCCCGGATGACCTATTTCGACATGTGCGATAATATCGGTGTGTTGCGCGCCTGCCCGGAAGACCAGGCGATCAAGCAATGCGTCGACGAGCTGATGGCTGTGCCCTGTCCAGCGTAAATGTGACTATCGGCACCGCCTGGTTGGTGTGCTACTCATGTGCCATCGCAACGTCATAGCGTCTGTAACATGCCAAGCGCTCTCGCCCCAGTTCGCCCTCCCCTCGTCTGGCGCTCGCTCCTCTACGTCCCGGCCCACGTCGAGCGCTTCGTCGAACGCGCCCACACCCGCGGCGCCGACTGCATCCAGCTCGACCTGGAAGACAGCGTGCCGGCCGCCGAGAAGGCGCGTGCCCGTTATGGCGTGGCCGCGGCCGCAGCAAGAGTGGGGCGCGGCCCGAACGATGTGCTGGTGCGCATCAACAGCCCACTCTCGCTCGCCGTGCCCGACATCCAGGCGGCGGTCGGGCCGGATGTCGATGGTCTGATCATCACCAAGGCGCGCGGGCCGGACCATATCCGACTGCTCGACGAGTTGGTCAGCGAATGCGAGCAGCGCGCCGGCCTGGCCGAGGGCCATACCCGCTTCTATCTGCTGGTCGAAACCCCGGAAGCCGTGCCGCACGCCGAGGCCATCGGCCGCGCCAGCCCGCGCGCCGTGGCGATGAGCCTCGGGGGCGAGGATTTCGCGCTGGCGATCGGCGCCGAACCCTCGGAGGCTGCACTGGCGGTACCTAAGGCGCTGCTGCTGCACGCCGCCCGCGCCGCCGGACTCATGCCGCTCGGCCTCACTGGCACGCTGGCCGGTTTCGGTGACATCGACGCCTTCCGCGCCATGGCGCAACGCTCCCGCGCCATGGGGTTCGAGGGTGCTTCGTGCATCAACCCGGCCCAGGTGGCGCCGCTCAACGAAGCCTTCACCCCTACAGCCGACGAACTGGCCTACGCTGCCCGGGTGATTGCAGCCGATGCCGAGGCAACGGCCCAGGGGCGCGGAGCGGTGGCGCTGGACGGACGCATGATCGATATTCCCATTGTCGTGCGTGCCCGCCGTCTTTTGGCGCGCGCGGCGGCAATCCGTGCCCGTGGGACTATGGCCCAACCCGGTTGAGGCCTATATCTGCGCCCTCCCCGACACCAGGACGGAGCCGCGCGTGACCGAGATGACAGGCATTGCCCAGCAGGAGAGTGCGGCCGCGCACTGGCTCCCCGCATTCGGCGGCAGCCACGTGGTGGTGCTGGGCGACGTGATGCTCGACCGCTATGTCAGCGGTGACGTGCGGCGGATATCGCCGGAGGCCCCGATCCCGGTGCTGCGTGCTGGCCAGCGCCGCAGCGTGCTGGGCGGGGCCGCCAATGTTGCCGCCAATATCGCCAGCCTCGGTGCCGCCGCAACCCTGATCGGGCTCACCGGCCAGGACGCCGCCGGGGCAGAATGCGCCGCGATGCTCGCGGCCCTGCCGGGCGTCGCCACCCGCCTGGTGCGCAGCGAGGCGCGGCCGACCACGGTGAAGACCCGCTTCATGTCCGGCGGCCATCAATTGCTCCGCCTCGACGAGGAGGTGGCTGACCCGCTGGATACGCCGCTCGAAGACGCCATCCTGGCCGCCTTCACCGCCGCATTGCCGGGTGCCGGCGCGGTGGTGCTGTCCGATTACCACAAAGGCGTGCTGACCGACCGGGTGCTCCGTGCTGCGATCACCGCCGCCGCCGCCGCCGGTGTCCCGGTGATCGCCGATCCAAAGCGGCCGGATTTCGGCTGCTACCGCGGCGTCGCGGTGCTCACGCCGAACGTGCTGGAAGTCACTGCCGCGACCGGCATTTCCGCCATGACCGACGCCGCCGCCGCCGCCGCCGGCGAGCGCGCCCTGGTTCAGTCCGGCGCCTTCGCGGTGCTGGTTACCCGCTCCGAACGCGGCATGACCTTGGTGCGCCCGGGTGAGGCGCCGCTGCATGTACCGGCGCGCGCCCGTGCCGTCGCGGATGTCTCAGGCGCCGGGGACACCATGGCGGCGACACTCGCCATCGCCCTGGCCTGCGGCGCATCGCTGCCCGAAGCCGCGGCCCTGGCCAATGCGGCGGCCGGCATCGCGGTGACCAAACCCGGCACCGCAACCGTCTCCCACGCCGAACTCGCGGCGGCTCTGCACCGCCACGAATGGCTGGTGATCGACGAGAAGGTCGCGGACCTGGACGCCGCACTCGGCCGCATCGCCGCCTGGCGGCGAGAAGGTCTGCGGATCGGCTTCACCAATGGCTGCTTCGACCTGATCCACCCCGGCCATGTGCGCCTGCTGGCCCGCGCCCGCGCCGCATGCGATCGGCTGGTGGTCGCGCTGAACAGCGACGCCTCGGTGCGGCGGCTGAAAGGTCCGGAACGGCCGGTGCAGAACGAGACCGCGCGGGCCACCGTCATGGCCTCCATGGCGTCGGCCGACCTGGTGATGCTGTTCGAGGAAGACACCCCCGAGCGCCTGATCCGCGCCATCCTGCCGGACGTGCTGATCAAGGGCGCCGACTATACGATGGCGCAGGTGGTCGGTGCGGACATCGTCCAGGCAGCCGGGGGCGAGGTCGTGCTGATCCCGCTGGAGGAAGGCCACAGCACCACGAACACGATCCGCCGGATTAACGCCGGCCAGTAGCTGCAGGGGCGTCGCTCCGTACCGGCTGCCGACGAAAAAGGGCGACCCGCGGGCCGCCCTTTGTCTAAAGATCGGATGGCGGCGCTGTTCAGGCGGCGCGCAAGGCGGTCGGCAGGCCGGCAATCGCCGAGTTGACCAGGGAAGCTCCCGATTCGGCGCTCAGCCCGTCCTGAATGACGGTCCGCGCCGCCGCTGCGGCCACCTCCGCCGCGGCAATCCGCACCTCGTCGAGCGCTGCCTTCTCGGCAGCGGCGATACGATCCGTCGCCTGCTGCTCCCTCCGGGCGGCGACAGCCTTCGCCTCTTCGGCCGCCGCCTTGGCCAGCCGGGCGGCCTCGGCATGCGCGCCTTCCAACAGGTCCTTGGCATCGGCGAGTGCCGTCTCGCGCCGCGCCGTCGCCTCCTTCAGCATCGCCGCCGCCTCTTGGCGCAGGCGCTGGGCCTCGGCCAGTTCGTTGCGGATGGACTCGGTGCGCTGATCCAGGATCGCCGCCAGCGCGCCCCAGAGTTTGCCGCCGAACAACACCACGAAGATGACGAAGGCGACGTAAACCCAGTGCCGTGGGTCGGCGAAGAAGCTCTCGTGCATCGCGCGCTCCTGTTATTGGCCGCGGGCGGCGAGTTGCACACCCACAGCCTGTTCGACTGCGGCCGCACTGGGTGCCGCCCCGGTCAGGCGGAGCACCACCGCCGCGGTGGTTTCGCTCGCCACCTGGCGCAGCGCGCCCAGTGCCGCGGCCCGGGCCACGCCAATCCGTTGTTCGGCTTCCGAGATCTGCGCGTCGAGCCGGGCATTCAGCACGGCTGCCTCAGTGGCGGCTTCTTCTTTGGCCTTGCCGACCGCGCTGGCAATCTGGGCCTGCGCGCCGGTCTGTGCCGCACGGATCGCCGTGGTCTGTTCGGCCACCGCCGCATCCGCCTCGATCTTGGCGGCACGGGCAGCGTCGAGGTCCTGGGCAATCCGGGCGGCGCGCATCTCGATCACGGCGCCCACCTGCGGCAGCGCCCAGCGCGAGATCAGCAGATAGAAGATCGGAAAAATGATCGCCAGCCAGACCATCTGGCTGGTGGTCAGCTTGTTGCCGAAATCGAGCTGCGGCATGCCCTCCTCCGCCATCGCGGCGAACGGAACGCAGAGCCAGGCCACCGCGAGCGGGGTGGTACGGCGCAACAAGGCCACCAGCTTCGACATGATATCCTCCGGCTGTTTCGGCCGCGCTGGGCCGGTCAGACGAACAGGATGATGAACGCGATGACCAGCGCGTAGAGTGCCACGGCCTCGGTCAACGCAAAGCCCAGAATGGCCAGGCCGAACACCTTGTCGCGGGAAGCGGGGTTGCGTGCCACGCTGGTCACCAGGGCGGCAAAGATGTTGCCGATACCGACGCCGACGCCGGCGAGGGCGATCACGGCGAGGCCCGCACCGATATCCGCGGCTGCTTTGATATCCATTTCGACTTCCTTTCGTAGAGTCCGGCCGACCGGCGGCAGCGCCGTCCGGGGCCATCCAGTTGTGGGAGATCAGTGAAGGTGAACTGCGTCGTGCAGGTAGATGCAGGTCAACACGGCGAACACATAGGCTTGCAGCACCGCGACCAGCACTTCGAAGCCGATCAGGATGACATTGATGCTCAGCGACAGCGCCGCCGGCAGCAGCGCGAACGAATGCCACCCACCCATCAGGCCGGCGCTGCCGAGCATGATGACGAAGGCGCCAAACACCTCCAGCATCACGTGGCCGGCCATCATGTTGGCGAACAGACGAACCGAGAGCGAGATCA
Organism: Rhodospirillales bacterium; assembly: GCA_041691815.1. Lineage (GTDB taxonomy): Bacteria > Pseudomonadota > Alphaproteobacteria > Acetobacterales > Acetobacteraceae > 70-18. The sequence goes on from JBEPTZ010000123.1 coordinate 4,957, forward strand.
GCCGCGACACGTAGGACAGCACCTCGATCGGCACCAGCAGCGGCAGCAGCACTGCCGGCACGCCCTGAGGCACGAAGTAGCTGAAGAAATGCAGCCCGTGATAGCGCAGGCCAACCACCGTGGTCATCACCACCACCAGCACCGTCAGCACCCCGGTGATCGCGATGTGGCTGGTGAAGGTGAACATGTACGGCACCACGCCCAGCAGATTGCCGAGCAGGATGAAGCTGAAGATCGTGAAAATGAACGGGAAGAAGCGCCGGGCGCCCTCGCCGATGGTATCGATGCACATCTGCAGCACGCCGTCATAGGACAGTTCGGCCATGGCCTGCAGGCGGCCGGGCACCAGCGCCTTCGGCCGCATGCCGATATATAGCGTGCCGAGCACCAGTACGCAGGCGATCAGCATCATCAGGTTGGACTGGGTGAAGTTCACCGACGCCCCAAGCGGACCGAAGGCGGTCGTCAGCTTGAACTGGCCCAGTGCGTCGATGGTTTGAGACTCGGCAGCCACCTTGTACCCTCTGTCATCATCCGGCCATGTCGGCCGGCGTGGTTAGGCCCGAACCAGGGCTTTTCGTCAATCCCGCCGTGTATCGGGCCTGCCGCTCGTCAGGCCTGCCACCCGTTGATCACTTCCGTGGCACGAACATGCGCCACACATTCAGCACGCCGGCCGCGCCGCCCAGCAACACGAACACACCGAGAAACACCGGACTGGTGCCGATCCAGCGATCCAGCGCCCAGCCGATGGCCACCGCCACCACCAGTGCCGAAACCATCTCGACACCCACCCGGACGCCAATCCGCCAGGCCGCTCCATCCAGCCCGCCGGATGCTTCCTTCGTCCCGGTCGCCGACGCGTCCAGCCCCTGCTTTTCGCGGGCCGCCCGCAGGCGCTGCTCGAAGGTGCCGTCGCCCGACTTTTCATCCCCCGACTTTTCGCTCATCGTGGCTCCTCGCAGGTTTCCCGCCGAAAAGCGAGCACTTGCTACCGTTGCGGTGCTGGTGTGTCAAGAACGCCAGAGCCATTATCTTGCCTGCACGCCAGCCGGCCGATCCGGCGCCGCTCAACTCGCACCAGGGATGTCCGCACCATGAGCCACCTGCTTCATCGCACGCTGTTCGCCGACCCGCCGATCGCCACCAGCGGCAGCGGCATCTATCTGCGCACCGCCGACGGGCACGAGGTGATCGACGGCTCCGGCGGCGCCGCGGTGGCCTGCCTGGGGCACGGCAACGCGCGGGTGAACGCGGCGATCGCGGCACAAATCTCCAAGGTCGCCTATGTCCATACCGCCTTGTTCAGCAACGCGGCGGCCGAGGAACTGGCCGATGTGCTGGTCGGCCATGCGCCGGGCGGCCTCACCCACGCCTATCTGGCCTCCTCCGGCTCGGAGGGCACCGAGGCGGCGCTGAAACTGGCGCGGCAGTATTTTCTCGAGGTCGGGCAGCCGCAACGCACCCGCTACATCTCGCGGCGCGGCAGCTATCACGGCAATACGCTGGGCGCACTCTCGGCCGGCGGCAACGCGATGCGCCGGGCACCCTATGCGCCGATGCTGTCGGACGCCTTCAGCCATGTCTCCCCGGCCTTCGCCTATCGCTTCCAGCACGACGACGAGACCGAGGCGCAGTTCACCGAGCGCCTGGCCGCCGAGTTGGAAGCCGAGTTTCAGCGTCTCGGCCCGCAGAACGTGGTCGCCTTCATCGCCGAACCGGTGGTCGGCGCCACCACCGGCTGCGTCGCCGCCCCCGCCGGATATTTCCGCCGGGTGCGCGAGATCTGCGACCGCCACGGCGCACTGCTGATCCTGGACGAGGTGATGTGCGGCATGGGCCGCACCGGCACCACCCATGCCTGGGAGCAGGAGGGCATCGCGCCGGACATCCAGGTGATCGCCAAGGGGTTGGGCGGCGGCTACCAGCCGATCGGCGGCATCTTGATCGCCGGGCGGGTGATCGAGGCATTCCGCGCCGGCTCCGGCAGCTTCATGCACGGCCATACCTACCAGGCGCATCCGGTGGCCTGCGCCGCCGCCCTGGCGGTGCAGCAGGTGATCCGCGACGACGGGCTGGTCGAGAATGTCCGCAAGATGGGCGACGTGCTGTCTGCCGCGCTCACCGAGCGGCTCGGCAACCACCGCCATGTCGGCGATATCCGCGGCCGCGGCCTGTTCTGGGCGATCGAATTGGTGCGCGACCGCGCCAGCAAGGCGGTGTTCGACCCGGCGCTGAAGCTGAACGACCGCATCAAGCAGCAGGCCTATGACCGTGGCCTGGCGATCTACCCGATGGGCGGCACGATCGACGGCCGGCAGGGCGACCATGTGATCGTGGCGCCGCCCTATATCGTCAATGCCGCCCAGATCGACACCATCGTGGCGCGCCTGGGCGATGCGGTCGATGCGGCGGTGGCCAGCGTCTGAACCGGCTTCCCGAACCGGCAGGGGGCGTGGGGGAAGCTCCCGCCCCCCGTCGCTCGTTACTCTGCCGCCGACGCGAACCCGCCGGACTGCCGCCGCCACATCCGCGCATACGGCCCGCCCCGCTCGAGCAACTCGGCGTGGCTGCCCTGTTCGACGATCCGGCCATGCTCCATCACCAGCAGCCGGTCCATCTGCGCGATGGTTGACAGCCGATGCGCGATGGCGATCACCGTCCGCCCGCGCATCAGGTGCTCCAGCTGCCCCTGGATCGCCGCCTCGACCTCCGAATCCAGCGCCGAGGTCGCCTCATCCAGCACCAGGATCGGCGCGTTCTTCAGGATCACCCGGGCGATCGCGATGCGCTGCCGCTGCCCGCCGGACAGCTTCACGCCGCGCTCGCCGACATGCGCGTCCATCCCGGTGCGGCCGTTCCAGTCCTCCAGCGTGCCGATGAAATCCAGCGCCTCTGCCTGGCGGGCCGCCGCCATCACCTCGGTCTCGCTGGCCCAGGGCCGGCCGTAGCGGATATTTTCCCGGATGGTGCGGTGCAGCAGCGAGGTATCCTGAGTCACCATGGCGATCTGGCCGCGCAGGCTCCCCTGGGTCACGCCGGCGATATCCTGCCCGTCGATCAGGATGCGCCCCGCTTCCGGCGCATAGAAATGCAGCAACAGGTTCACCAACGTCGACTTGCCGGCGCCGGAATGGCCCACCAGCCCCACCCGCTCACCCGGCCGGATCTCCAGCGACAGATCATGCAGCACGCCGCGCGCGGTGCCATAGCCGAAGCGCACTGCCTCAAAGCGGATGCCGCCCTCGCGCACCTCCAACTCGACGGCACCAGGCACGTCGGGCATCTGATGCGGCACCGCGATCGACCGCATCCCATCCTGCACCATGCCGATATTCTCGAAGATCCCGGTCACGCTGCGCGCCACCCAGCCAGACATGTTGGTCAACTGCCACGCCAGCGGCAGTGCCGTGGCAACCGAACCGATGCTGATCGCCTCCTGGCTCCACAGCCACAGCGCAATGGCCCCGGTGCCGCACAGCAGCGCCGCGTTCATCACCGCCAGCGACTGCACCATGCGCGAGATGGTGCGCAGCTGGTTCTGGAACGCCTCGGTATGGTCATCCACCGCCTCGCGCACGAAATCGTCCTCGTCGCGGGCGCGGGCGAACAGCTTGACGGTCAGGATATTGGTATAACTGTCGACGATCCGCCCGGTGAGCGCCGACCGCACCTCGCTCATCCGCCGCGACAACTCGCGCAACCGCGGCACGAAATGCCGCAGCAGCAGCGCATAGGCGGCGAACCAGCCGAGGATCGGCACGCTCAGCCAGGCGTCGATATGCAGCAGCACCGCCAGCGCCGTGGTGCCATAGATCAAGATGTACCACACCGCATCGACGGTCATCACGATGCTTTCGCGCAGCCCCGGCCCGGTCTGCATCACCCGGTTGGCGATCCGCCCGGCGAAATCGTTCTGGAAGAACGTCCAGCTCTGCCGCACCACGTGCCAATGGCTCTGCCAGCGGATCATATTGGACAGCCCGGGCGCCAGCGCCTGGTTGGCGATGGTCGACCACAGCACCACCGCCGCCGGCCGCGCGATCAGCACGATCGCCGCCATCATCAGCAGGTACGGCCAGGCCTCAACAAACAGCCGCTGCGGCCCCAGCGAGGTGGCCAGCGACACCAGCCGCCCGATGAACACCGGAATCGTCGCGTCGGCCAGCGCCAGCGCCAGCCCGGCGGCGAACAGCCCGGCCAGCAGCCAGCGCGCCTGCCGCGCGAAATGCCAATAGAACCGGGCCAATGCCCAGCCATCCGGATCGGTCGGTGGCGGACCCGGCGGATCGTCGGTTGGCCGCAGCCGTGATTCGAACCAGCGGTACATCCGACCACGCCTGAACGCGTTTTGTTCGCACGTCAATCAGCGGATGATGAAACTACCCGCATGGCAGGTTATACCCCGGCGATGACCCCGCACGACGACGATGACGATGACGATGCCCCGCCCATCGTGGCCGGCCAGAAGAACTACATGACCCCCAATGGCCACGCCCGGCTGCGCGCCGAACTGCACCAATTGATGCGCGTCGAGCGGCCACAGGTGGTAGAAATCGTCTCCTGGGCAGCCGGCAACGGCGACCGCTCGGAAAACGGCGACTATCTGTACGGCAAGAAGCGCCTGCGCGAGATCGACCGCCGGGCACGCTTCCTCGGCAAGCGCCTGGAGATCGCCGAGGTGGTCGATCCGTCGGCCCAGACCAACCGCGACCAGGTGTTTTTCGGCGCCACCGTCACCTATCTGAACCCGCGCGACGAGGAGCGCACGGTGACCATCCTCGGCGTCGACGAAGCCGACATCGGGCGCGGCGAAGTCAGCCTGCATTCCCCGATCGCCCGGGCGCTGCTGCGTGCGCATGTCGGCGATGCGGTGCGCCTGCAAACCCCCTCGGGCTGGGAGGAGGTGGAGGTGTTGGCGATCGCCTACCCGCCGCCTACTCCATCACCCTGATGGCGCCGAGCCCCGCCGTCAGCAGCGCCAGCAAATCCGTCAGCTTCAGTGCCACGCACCCCTCGGTGGGCGCGAAATCCGGCCGCGCCACATGCAGAAAAATCGCCGACCCGGCGCCCTGCACCACCGGCGCGTCGTTCCAGCCCAGCACCCCGATCAGGTCGTAGACCGCGTCCTGCCGCCAGAGTTCCTCATGCCGCGCCGCATGCGGCAGCCGCACCTGGCGGTTGTAATCGGCATCGGCCGGGTCGTCGCACCAGCCATCCTCCGGCGCCAGCGGCGCGCGGGGCAGCTTGCCGCCGGGAATCGCCATCCGGTCCGCCCGATACAACAGCCGCCGCAGCACCAGGAGCCCGACCGGCGTGGCGCTGTCGCCCTCCTGCTTGTGCCGGCTCACGCCGCCCCGGCCAATCGCCGCCCGCAGCACCCGGCCTTGACACACCAGCCGCCCATCGGTCCAGACCACCGCCTCACTCATCCGACCGCCTCGCTCATCCGAGCAGATGGCCGAACCGTGCCGCCTTGGTCGCCAGATAGTGGTCATTGATGCCATTCGGCGCGAAAGCGTGCGGCTCGCGGCGGACCACCCGCACCCCGCAGGCCTGCATCGACGCCACCTTGTCCGGGTTGTTGGTCAACAGCCGCACCGCGCCGACGCCAAGCTGCTCCAGCATGGTCGCGGCAATCATGAAGTTGCGCTCATCCGCACCCCAGCCCAGCGCCCGGTTGGCGTCCACGGTGTCCAAACCGCGATCCTGCAGCGCATAGGCGCGCAGCTTGTTCACCAGCCCGATGCCACGTCCCTCCTGCGCCAGATACAGCAGCACCCCGGCCCCTTCGGAGGCCATGCGCTGGATTGCGCCGCGCAACTGGGCGCCGCAATCGCAGCGCAGGCTGCCCAGCAGGTCGCCGGTGAAGCATTCCGAATGCAGCCGCACCAGCGGCGCCCCGACGCTCTCCGGTCGGCCGATCACGATCGCAAGGTGCTCAATGCCGGAATCCGGCGCGCGAAACGCCACCACCCTGGCATCGGGCGCGCCATCCATCGGTACGTGCGCCTCCGCGACCCTCACCAGCCCGGCGGCCGCGGCCAGCGGATAAGCCAGAATTTCCTCGGCCGGCACCGCCAGCAGATGCAGCGCGGCGGCACGCTCGGCGGCATCCGGGCGCAGCCTGGCGGCCAGCACGGCGGGCAACAGCCGCGCCAGTTTCACTAGCGCCAGCGCAGCCGGCGCATCCACCGGGCACTGCGCCGCCAGCGTCGGCTCTTCGGGCAGCAACTGCTCGGCGGTCGGGTCAGCCATCGCCGCCAGCACAGCGGGGGCCAACAGGTTTTGATTCAACTGCAACGCCACCGCCGGCGGCTGCGGGTCGATCGGCCGCCGCAAAATGGCCGCCCCCCGCGTCGGTGCCAGCAGCAGCAGCGGCGCCCCCTCGGCCAGTGCCGCGAATTCTGCCAACCCGCGCGCGCCGACCGTCTCGGCGGGCACCAGCACCAGCGACTCGCTGCCCAGCAGCATCACCGGCGTGCCTCGCCGCAATTCGGAGGCGGCACGATGCACATTGCGCAGCCGCATCACCGCCAGATCGGGCTGCGGCAGCGGATGCTCATCCGCGCCCTCGGAATACTGGGCTGGCGCGGAGGCGGCGTCACGCAAAGGCGGGTGGGTCATTCAACAGATACCAAAAAGAGGGCAACGGGTGCCAGAAAGAGGGCCAGATCGTTTTACCATATCTAATGCGCAAAAGCCGCTTTCCGAGTCCGCCCGCCAATTCCCTGCGCAAATCTGGCCCGCTTGCCACGCCTGACGGGTCGCCAGGCACGCCGGGCACAAAAAAATACCACTCACCACGCGAATGTGAACGTATTGATGGACGCGCGTCCAGGATGCACGATACCAAAGGATCACCGCAGGTGTCCGAACGGACGTGCGGGCGTCGCGGTGAGAGTTGGCTTTCCGGCACTGGCGCCTCCGCCTGACGCCGAGTGAGTGTGAAGGAACGAATGCATGTCGGGCGAGCGGCCGATCCTGGTGGTGGATGACGACGATACGCTGCGCGCGATGCTGCAGGAGCAGCTGACGGTCGACGGCGAATTCGTCGCCCACGAGGCCGCCACCGCGCGGGACGCCGAAGCCCGCATCACCGGCGGCACCGAGCGCTACGACGCGATCATCCTCGACATCACGCTGCCCGACGGCGACGGCCGCGACCTCTGCGTCCGCCTGCGCCAGCACGGCATCAAGGTGCCGATCATCATGCTCACCGGCTCCGACGAGGAGGCCGACGTGGTGCGCGGCCTCGACTCCGGCGCCAACGACTACATCGCCAAGCCGTTCCGCATGGCCGAACTGCTGGCCCGCCTGCGCGCCCAGCTGCGCATCTTCGAGAACAGCGAGGACGCGGTGTTCTCGATTGGCCCCTACACCTTCCGCCCCTCGGCCAAGCTGCTGCTGGAGCCGTCGCGCAACCGCAAAATCCGCCTGACCGAGAAAGAGGCGGCGATCCTGAAATACCTGTACCGCGCCGGCAGCCGCGCCATCGCCCGCCAGGTGCTGCTCAACGAGGTGTGGGGCTACAACAGCGCAGTGACCACCCACACGCTGGAAACCCATATCTACCGCCTGCGCCAGAAGATCGAACCCGATCCGGCCAACGCGCGGCTGCTGATCACCGAAGGCGGGGGCTACCGGCTCGATCCGGTCGGGCTGGGGGCGACGGTTTAAGGAAGAAGTTCTTTTTTGGAAAAAAGAACCAAAAAACTTATCCGCCTTGCAACAGCAGAGTCGCGGGGATTCCGTACACTCCAGAGGATGAAAAGTTTTTTTGCTTCTTTTTGTTCACAAAAAGAAGGTCTTCCTTAAACTGCGATCTCCACGCAAACCGGCGCATGGTCGCTGGTCTGCTGCCAGTCCCGCGCGTCCTTCAGGATGTTATAGCCGCGCAGCCCAGCCACCAAGTCGGGCGTCACCCACACATGGTCCAGCCGCCGGCCGCGGTCCGAGCCGCGCCAGTCGCGGTTGCGGTACGACCACCACGTATAGAGCTTCTGGTCGGCGGGCACGAAATGCCGCACCGCGTCCACGAAGCACAGGTCGCGCCAGGCGTTCAGCGCCTTGGTTTCCACCGGCGTATGGCTGACCACGTCCAGCAACTGCTTGTGACTCCACACATCATGCTCCTGCGGCGCGATGTTCAGGTCGCCAACCAGCACGGCGCGAGCAAGCCGCGGCCTGGCGGCGAACCACTGCGTCGCCTCGGCCAGGAAATCCAGCTTATGGCCGAATTTCGGGTTCTTCGCCCGGTCCGCGATATCGCCCCCGGCCGGCACGTAGAAATCATGCAGTTCCACCGGCCCAGAGGGCACCGCCAGCGCCACCGCCAGATGCCGGCAATCCCCCTTGGCACACCAGTCCGGCGCGATATCCAGCGTCTCCATCGGCAGGCGCGACAGGATCGCCACGCCATTGTACCCCTTCATGCCGCGATACGCGACATGCGGGAACCCAATCTCCGGCCCCACCGCCATCGGGAACAACTCGTCCGGCACCTTGGTTTCCTGCAGACAGATCACATCCGGATTCAACGCCTCCACCAACCCACGCAGCAACCCCTGCCGCAGCCGCAGCGAGTTGATGTTCCAGGTGGCGATGCGCAGGGTCTGGGGCATGACTCGGTCCAGTAAAAAGGAAGCGGTTCTTTTTTGAAAAAAAGAACCAAAAAACTTCCTGCTTACCCAGGATAGTCAGCCAGTTTGAGAAGGCGGTAAGGCA
>JBEPTZ010000124.1:0-13158 GCA_041691815.1 Rhodospirillales bacterium
ACCCGACACGATTCGAACGTGCGACCTTCGCCTTCGGAGGGCGACGCTCTATCCAGCTGAGCTACGGGTCCAATCCGGCGCTTGATAGCGCGAATGAAGTCGGAGCGAAAGGGCAGTTCATGCCGTTTTACGCAGCCATGTCGCTGCGGCCATTTCCGCCTCCGACGGCAGCGCCGCCGCACGATCCAGCAGCCAGGCGATGATGTCGCCAATCGGCACCGCCCGCTCCAGGTCGCGCAGCAGCATATGGTAGCCGGCCGGGTAGAACCCCCGCCGCGCGGATGGCGGTAGAAGCCGCCAGGTCGCCCGCATCGCCTCCGCCGGCACCAACTGGTCATGCCCGCCATACAGAAACAGCGCCGGCGCATGCATCCCCGCCGCCGCCGCCTGCGCCGCGTCCATCAGATCCACCAACCCGCGAATGCTGTCGAACCGCGTCTCCCTGATGGTCAGCGGATTCTCCGACAGCGCCTTCAGCGCGGCCCGATTGTCGCTGGCCATGATCCGGATCGGCCCCGGCGGTCGCGCCGCCGTCATCCCGGGAAACAACCCGGCGCCGAACCACAACCCCACCCGATAGAACACGTTCATCTGTGCCCGGCCCCACACCGCCGGCGCGCTCAGCACATACCAGGCGTCGCGCGGCGCCTCCGGCAGCGCCGCCAGCCGCATCAGCGCCGCCGCCCCCATGCTCTCGCCCATCAGCACCAGCGGCACCACCGGATGATACCGCCGCACCACCCCGGCCATCTCCGCCGCATCGCGCGCCAGCACATCGCCGCCCGGCCACAGCCCGCGCCCCGGCGCCGCGCCGAACCCGCGCTGATCCGGCGCATAGATCGCCATCCCGGCGGCAGCAAACACCGGCGCCGGCAGCTCCCACGCATCCCGGCTGTCGTTGAACCCGTGCAGCGCCAGCACCGCCAGCCGCACCCGCCCAGGCGGCAGCCACTGCCGATACGGCAGCCGCGCCCCGTCCGACAGCACGAACGCCCCGTCCGCCGCCCCCGGCTGCTGCACCCGCGGCCCCACCGGCGCCATCCGGCTGGTGCAGGCCGCCAGCCCCGCCGCCACCCCGGCCAGCAGCACCGCCCGCCGCCCGCATCCGGCACGCCACGGCTCGCGCGGGGGAAAGGTTGAAACCATCGCCGGCATGGCTATCATACGAAGCCCCGGTCGCTCCAGATGCCGGCACCTGAAACCGAGGTCATCCCATGCCGGACGGCGCTGCCACCCCGACCGAAATCATCCATGTCGACAGCCGCACCATCGCCTGCGACGGCGGCGACGGCCCGCTCGGCCACCCGCGCGTCTACCTGCGCATCCCCGGCACCCAGGTCGTCTGCCCGTACTGCTCCCGCCTCTACATCCTCAACGAAGGCGCCGGCCACGACTCCGGCCACTGACATGACCCCACCCGCCGACCTGCGACTGGTCCTCGTCGACGGCTCCGGCTTCATCTTCCGCGCCTTCCACGCCCTGCCGCCGATGACCCGCCCCGACGGCACCCCGGTCAACGCCGTGTTCGGCTTCACCAACATGCTCGCCCGCCTGCTGAAGGACCACGCCGGCACCCACATCGCGGTGATCTTCGACGCCGGCCGCCACACCTTCCGCAACCGCCTCTACGACCAGTACAAGGCCCAGCGGCCGGAGGCCCCCGAGGAACTCGTCCCGCAATTCGCCCTGGTCCGCCAGGCCACCGCGGCGTTCGGCGTCCCCGCCATCGAACTCGCCGACTGGGAGGCCGACGACCTCATCGCCAGCTACGCCCGCGCCGCCACCGAGGCCGGCGGCCGCGCCATCATCGTCTCGTCCGACAAAGACCTGATGCAACTCCTCCGCCCCGGCGTCGAGATGCAGGACCCGATGAAGCAGAAGGCCATCGGCCTCCCCGAGGTGATGGAGAAATTCGGCGTCGCCCCGGAAAAACTCATCGACGCCCAGGCCCTCATCGGCGACACCGCCGACAACGTCCCCGGCGTCCCCGGCATCGGCCCGAAAACCGCCGCCCAGTTGATCACCGAATTCGGCGACCTCGAAGCCATCCTCGCCGCCGCCCCCGCCATGAAGCCCTCCAAGCGCCGCGACATGCTGATCGAACACGCCGACGCCGCCCGCCTCTCCCGCGTCCTCGTCACCCTACGCGACGACGTCCCGCTCCCAGAACCCTTGGAATCCCTCACCGCCCACGAGCCCGACCGCCCAGCCCTCGCCGCCTGGCTCACCGAACAAGGCTTCCGCAGCACCATCGCCCGCCTCGGCCTCGAAGCCCCCGGCGAACCCCCCCGCCCCAACGCCGCCCCGCTCGGCCTGCAAGGCCAACTCCTGCTCACCGCACACCCCGCGCCTGAACCCGCTCCCGGCGAAGCCCCCCCCTTCGGCCCCTACACCTGCATCACCACCCAAGCCGCCCTCGCCGAATGGATCGCCGAAGCCACCCTCGCCGGCGCCTTCGCCATCGACACCGAAACCGACGGCCTCGACGCCATGCGCGCCAACCTGGTCGGCATCTCCCTCGCCACCGCCCCCGGCCGCGCCTGCTACATCCCGCTCCGCCACCGAGCCCCCCCCGCCCAACTGCCACTCGACCAGCCATCGCCCGACCAGCCAGCCCCCGACCAACTCACCCCCGCCACCGCCACCGCCGCCCTCGCCCCCCTGCTCGCCGACCCCTGCGTGCTGAAAATCTTCCAGAACGCCAAATTCGACCTCCTCATCCTCTCAAGAGCCGGCACCCCCCTCGCCACCCCGCTCGACGACACCATGGTCATCTCCTTCGCCCTGGAAGCCGGCCTGCACGGCCACGGCATGGACGAACTCTCCCGCCTCCACCTCGGCCACACCCCCATCCCCTACGACGCCGTCACCGGCACCGGCCGCGCCCGCATCCCCTTCACCCAGGTGCCCCTAGACCGCGCCACCGCCTACGCCGCCGAAGACGCCGACGTCACCCTCCGCCTCTGGCACGCCCTCCGCCCCCGCCTGCGCGAAGCCCGCGCCCTCTCCCTCTACGAAACCATCGACCGCCCCCTCATCCCCGTCCTCCTCGCCATGGAACAGGCCGGCGTCAAACTCGACGCCGCCGACCTCCGCGCCATGTCCATCGACTTCGCCGAACGCATGGCCGTCATGGAACAGGACATCCACCGCCTCGCAGGCGAGCCCTTCAACGTCGCCAGCGCCAAGCAACTCGGCGAAATCCTGTTCGACCGCATGAGCCTCCCCGGCGGCAAACGCATGAAAACCGGCGCCTGGGGCACCGACGCCTCCGTCCTGCAAACCCTGGCCGAACAAGGCCACGACCTCCCCGCCCGCGTCCTCGAATGGCGCCAGCTCGCCAAACTCAAATCCACCTACGCCGACGCCCTGGTCGAACAGATCAACCCCGAAACCAACCGCGTCCACACCAGCTTCGCCATGGCCATCGCCAGCACCGGCCGCCTCTCCTCTACCGACCCCAACCTGCAGAACATCCCCATCCGCACCGAGGAAGGCAGCCGCATCCGCCGCACCTTCATCGCCGAACCCGGCAACCTCCTCATCAGCGCCGACTACTCACAAATCGAACTCCGCCTGCTCGCCCACGTCGCCGACATCGAGGCCCTCAAGCAAAGCTTCGCCGCCGGCGAGGACATCCACGCCCGCACCGCCAGCGAAGTCTTCGGCATCCCCATGGCCGGCATGGACCCAATGACCCGCCGTCGCGCCAAAGCCATCAACTTCGGCATCATCTACGGCATCTCCGCCTTCGGCCTGGCCCGCCAACTGCAAATCGCCCCCGGAGAAGCCCGCGCCTACATCGACGCCTACTTCCAGCGCTACCCCGGCATCCGCACCTACATGGAACGCACCCGCGACGAAGCCCGCACCCACGGCTACGTCCTGACCCCCCTAGGCCGCCGCATCTGGATCGCCGGCATCGCCGACAAAAACCCCGCCCGCAAAGCCTACGCCGAACGCCAGGCCATCAACGCCCCCCTGCAAGGCGGCGCCGCCGACATCATCAAACGCGCCATGATCCGCCTCCCCGCCGCCCTCGCCACAGCCGGCCTCACCGGCCGCATGCTGCTCCAGGTCCACGACGAACTCCTGTTCGAAACCCCCGAAGCCGAAGCCGAACCCACCGCCCAGATCGCCCGAGACATCATGCAATCCGCCGCCACCCTCTCCGTGCCCCTGGTGGTGGAAACCGGCACCGGCAAAAACTGGGCGGAAGCCCATTAAGCAAGGAAGCAGCGCTTTTTTGAAAAAAAGCGCGCAAAAAACTTCATTCCGTTTAGCAAGAAATGTTTCCTATTGCTATTCGCTATGAGCATCGTTTATAGAAGCCCCACTGGCTCTGGCGTTCGGAATGGCGGCGGTTGGTATCACCGGCGCGGCGTCGTTCGGATGCAGCAGCACGGTGACGGCGTCGCTTGTCACCGGGCAGGTTTGGATTGGACCGCAAGGCACCTCCGCAGAGAACAGGCCCAGCCTGCCCGACGAACGGTATGCCATAACCCTAAAGTTATCTTGTTCCTGCTGGGTGGCGACTAGCTTTTCGTTCTCGGGTGGGGTGGGGCGGGCCGCGTCAAAAACCGCTTCCTACGCCGGACAAAAACGCTAGCTTAAGCGCCAGCAAAGGAGGCAAAGAGTGATGCGGAACACATGCAAAAACGTGCCAACGTGGCACGCCCCGGTCGGCACCGGCTTCGGTGGCTTCTGAGGGGACTGGCTCTGGCGTTCGGAATGGCGGCGGTTGGTATCACCGGCGCGGCGTCGTTCGGATGCAGCAGCACGGTGACGGCGTCGCTTGTCACCGGGCAGGTTTGGATTGGACCGCAAGGCACCTCCGCAGAGAACAGCAGAGTCGGACGGGATGGGTTAACCAGCAGGACCCGAGGGACTATTGGCAAATAGCAGACTCCAGCAAGTCCGGAAACCGCGCAATCTAGAAGCCGCGTGGAACGCTATCCGTGAAAATGGCAGATCCTCCAAAGCGGAAATGACGCGCAACGAGATTGCGTTGTTCGAGGAAGATCCGCCGAGCAGGCTTCGGTCGATACAGAAACGACTGGAAAGAAATAAGTTTGTATTTCCACCCGTTCGTGGCATCGCGCTGAAGAAGCCAAACAAAAAAGATGTCCGTCCAATCGTTCTCGCGTCTGTAGAGGCCAGAATTGTTCAACGCGCAATTCTTCAAGTTCTCCAGGGCGTTGACGATTTACGACCATATTTCCATAATCCTTTTAGCTTCGGCGGCATAAAACGCGAAAAAGGGGACGATCTTTCTGCGGTTCCCGCAGCGATAAACGCTGTTCTCCAGGCGATACGTGATGGTGGTTGCTTCGTAGCATGTTCGGACATTTCGTCGTTCTTCACCAGAATTTCTAAGAGCACGGTATCTGATATAATAGCAAGTGCGGTTCAAGATGCTGATTTCATGAATCTATTCCAACAAGCAATACGAGTTGAACTATCGAATCTGGCGCAACTTCGTGAGTTAGCTCAGAAATTTCCGATCGAAGATATTGGTGTAGCACAAGGGAATTCTCTTTCACCTCTACTTGGAAATATTATTCTGCATGAATTCGATAAATTGATGAATGAAGGCGATTGCAGATGTCTACGTTACATAGATGATTTCATTATAGTGGCGCCAACAAAAAAGGCTGCTACGGCTAAATTGAGAAAAGCGAGGGGAATTTTAGATAAACTTGGAATGGCTTTGGCAGAAGGTAAAACTTCGAAGGAGCCAATTTCTACCAGAGATAAATTCGAATTTCTCGGCATAGAATTCAATAATGGGCTAATCCGGCCAGCACCGAAGACCAGGGATCGCTTTGTAGCTTCCATTAAAGCGGCCTGCGACGAAAGCCAAGAAGCGCTTCATGCGTATCGATCTGGTGAACCGCTTCAGAAATCGTTAGCATTGCTTGGCACCCTTAAACGGATCGATGGCATGATTCACGGCTGGGGCAGGCATTATTTTTTCTGTCGGGATGAGCAGTATTTTGCCAATTTGGATAACCAAATCTTCGATATCATAAAAACATATCTTGGCTTCTATCAAGATCAGCGCGCAAATATCGACGACGGGCGGCGGCGCGCGATTCTAGGACTCGCGTCTCTGGGCCAACTCCCTCGCTCTCCCTTTGAGTGGGTATGGCCCGCTGACGCGGAGAAGGGGAAGATGTCCAAGGTTACTGTGCTCGTCTCTGATAAAGCCGGGATTCCTTGGAATTAGCTGGATTTTTGTGGATCGAAATTTGAATAAACGGATAAAAAGTTTTTTTGCTTCTTTTTGTTCACAAAAAGAAGATTCTTTCTTTTATCACGGCAAATTCCGCCGCCACCCATCCTCGAACCCCCGCACCCTCGGCAGTGCCAGCATATCCCAAGGGCTCGGCATTTCCCCCACCGGCACATGGATCAGCGCCGGCGCCCGAGCCGCCAGCGCCTCGCGCAGCGCCCGTTCCAACTCGGCAGCGCTGCGCGCCCGCCACGCCGCCACGCCAAAACTCTCCGCGAAGCGCACGAAATCCGGGTTGGTCAGATCGGCGGCGATAATCCGGTTGCCAAACCGCTCGGCCTGAATCCGCCGCACATTGCCGAAACTTGAATCGTCGAACACGATCGCCACCAGCGGCAGCTTGTGGTGCGCCGCACTGGCCAGTTCCTGCGCCTGGTACATGAACCCGCCATCGCCGCACAGCGCCACCACCGCGCGGTCGGGCAGCGCCGCCTGCACCCCCAGCGCAGTGCCAAACCCCCAGCCGAGATTGTCCTGGTAGCCCGGCGAGATATACCGCCGCGGCCCCGCCACATCGAACGCCAGCCGCCCCATGAACCCCACCTGGGTCACGTCCTCCACCACCACCCCATCCTCCGGCAGCGCCGCGCGGATCGCCCGCAGAAACCCCATCTGCGGCTCCTGCCGCCCAATCCGCTCGGCAAACCAGGCCTGCGCGCGCACCACATCCTCGCGCACCCCCCGCGCCACCATCTGCCCCGGCAGCGCCGCGATCAGCGCCCGCAGCCCCTCGGCGGCGTCGGCCACGATGGCGCAGTCCGGCCGGCGGAATCGGCTCACCTCCACGGCGTCGATATCCAGCCGCACCACCTTGATGCCGGCATCGGTGCCCCAGTTGGTCAGCGCGAAATTCATTCGCGTGCCCACCCCCAGCACCAGGTCGGCCTCCTTCCACAGCCGATGCGCCACCGGCAGCGACACCGCCAACTTATGCGTTGTCGCAATCACCCCCCGCCCGCGCCGATACGTCCCCACCGGCGCCCCCAGCAACTCCGCCAGCGCCAGCACTTCCGCCCCCGCCTCCAGCGCCCCGCCGCCGACCAGAATAATCGGACGCTTCGCCGCCCCGATCAGCTTCGCCGCCGCCGCGATCGCATCCTGATCCACCGGCGGCCGCAGCACCGGCAGCGGTGCCACCGCCGCCGTCTCGCCCACCACCCCCCAGATATCGATCGCACATTCCAGCGCCACCGGCCGCACCCGCCCCGACAGCGCCGCCCGAATCGCCTCGGCCACCAACTGCGGCGCGTCCGCCGGCCCGCTGATCCTGGCCGCGTGCTTGGTGATATGCCGCAGCAGCCCAAGCTGATCCGGCAACTCGTGCAACTGCCCTAAGCCCCGGTCGATGGTGTCCGACGGTATCTGCCCCACCAGCCCCAGCACCGGCGCGCCGCAGCCATAGGCGGTCAGCAGCGCCGCCGATGCATTCAGCAGCCCCGGCCCCGGCACCACCGCGAACGCCTGCGGCCGCCCGGTGGCCAGCGCCGCCCCCAGCGCCATATACCCGGCGGTCTGCTCGTGCCGCGTATGCACCACCCGCGTCCGCCCCCGCGATTGCTGGATGGCGTCGAACAGATCGTCGTTATGCACCCCCGGCAGCGCATAAATCGTATCGATGCCGTGCGCGTTCAGGCTGTCCAGCGTGGCGTCGGCGGTGGTCTGGCGAGGCATCATTTTCTCCGGTGGCGCAACAGGTTTGACAGGATTCCCGCCGCCACCCTACACCCCGCCCGATGGACCCCACCATCCTGTTGATCCTGCTCCAGGACGGCCTGGTCAACGGCGCCATCTATGCGCTGCTGGCCCTTTCGCTGGTGCTGGTGTTCGCCACCACCCGCGTCATCTTCATCCCGCAGGGCGAACTGGTCGCCTTCGCCGCCCTCAGCTACGCCGCCCTCAACACCGGCGCCCTCCCCGGCAGCGTCTGGCTACTCTGCGCCCTCGGCCTCGCCGCCTTTACCGCCGAAGCCGTCCGCCTGCGCCGCACCCGCCGCGCCAGACCCTGGCTCCGCGCCGCCAGCCTCACCCTGCTGCCGCCCGCCGTCATCACCGCCCTGGCCGCCATCCTCGCCCCACAAAAACCCGGCGTGGTCATCGAAGCCGCCCTCGCCCTGGCCATCATCACGCCCATGGGCCCCTACCTCTACCGCATCGCCTTCGAGCCGCTGGCCGAAGCCTCCATCCTCACCTTGCTGATCGCCGCCGTCGGCGTGCATCTGGCCCTGATCGGCCTCGGCCTGATCTTCTTCGGCCCCGAAGGCTTCCGCGCCACCCCGTTCTCCGACGCCGCCCTCCAACTCGGCCAACTAACCATCCAGGGCCAGGCGCTCTGGGTGTTCGCCCTCACCATCGCCCTGATGCTCGCCCTCTACGCCTTCTTCGAGGCCACCCTGCTCGGCCGCGCCCTGCGTGCCACCGCCGTCAACCGCCTCGGCGCCCGGCTGGTCGGCATCCCCATCGCCCAATCCGGCGCCATCGCCTTCACCCTGGCCGCCGCTATCGGCGCGCTGTCCGGCGTGCTGATCGCCCCACTCGCCACCATCTATTACGAGAGCGGTTTCCTGATCGGCCTGAAGGGCTTCACCGCCGCCATCCTCGCCGGCATGCTCAGCTACCCCGGCGCGGTGCTGGCCGCACTCCTGGTCGGCTTGGTCGAAAGCTTCTCCGCCTTCTGGGCCAGCGCCTTCAAGGAGGTGATCGTCTTCACCGTCATCATCCCGGTCCTGCTCTGGCGCTCGCTGGCCCGCAGCACCGCCGACGAGGACGAGGAATGATCCGCGCGCCCCTCATCATCGCCGCCTGCGCCCTGCTGCCCTGGCTCCCCGGCCTGCCGCCGTACTGGGTCACATTGGCCGACTACATCGGCGTCTCCGCCATCGTCGCCATCGGCCTGGTGGTGCTGACCGGCATCGGCGCCATGACCTCATTCGGCCAGGCCAGCTTCGTCGGCTTCGGCGCCTACGCCACCGCCATCCTGTCCACCCGCTACGGCCTCTCCCCCTGGCTCGGCCTGCCGGCAGCCCTGGCGATCAGCGGTCTGGCGGCACTGCCGATCGGCGCCATCACCCTGCGCCTCTCCGGCCACTACCTCGCACTGGCCACCATCGCCTGGAGCGTGGCGCTGTACTACACCTTCGCCAATCTCGACTTCTTCGGCCGCAACGACGGCATCTCCGGCATCCCGCCGCTCAGTGTCGCCGGCCAGAAGTTCCTCGACTCCCGCTGGTCGTTCACCGTCATCTGGCTCGCCGTCGCCCTGGCGGTGGTGGCGACGAGAAACCTGCTCGACAGCCGCACCGGCCGCGCCATCCGCGCCCTGCGCGGCGGTGCGCTGGCGGCGTCCAGCTTCGGCGTCAACACCTGGCGGGTCCGCATGCTGGCCTTCGTCTACGCCGCGATGCTGGCCGGGCTGGCCGGCTGGCTCTATGCGCATCTGCAACGCAGCGTGAACCCCACCCCGTTCGGCATCAACGCCGGCATCGAGTATCTGCTGATGGTGGTGGTCGGTGGCGCGGCACAGATCGGCGGCGCAATTCTCGGCGCCGCCCTGGTCACGGTGTTCAACGACGTGCTGCAGGATTGGCTGCCCCGGCTGCTCGGTCACCAAGGTAGTTATGAGATAGTCGTATTCGGCATCGCCCTCGTCCTGGTTTTGCAGCTTTCGCCGCAAGGAATCTGGCCCCGCCTCACCAGTTTTTACCGAAAACGCCGCAGTTTTGCCCCAATGCATTCGAATGCACGCCCCCTCCCGCGCCGGGTTTTACCCCCACTCGGCACCCCGATCCTGCAAGTCACCGGCCTGCGGCGGAATTTCGGCGGCCTGGTCGCGGTCGGCGGATTGGATTTCAGCATGGCAGCCGGCGAGATCGTCGGCCTGATCGGCCCCAACGGCGCCGGCAAAAGCACCACCTTCAACCTGCTCACCGGCGTCGACCGACCGACTGCCGGCACCGTGCATTTCCTCGGCCAGCCGCTCACCAGGCTCTCCGCCCGTGCCATCGCGCGGCATGGAATTGCCCGGACTTTCCAGCATGTTAAGCTGGTCTCCGGCATGTCGGTGATCGAAAACACCGCCATCGGCGCCCACTTGCGCGGCCACGCCGGCGCCCTCGCCGCCCTCCTCCACACCGACCGCGCCGACGAAGCCCGCCTGTTCACCGAAGCCGCCCACCAACTCACCCGCGTCGGCCTCGCCGATGCCGCCAGCCGGCCGGTGGAGAGCCTGGCCCTCGGCCAGCAACGCATCGTCGAAATCGCCCGCGCGCTGTGCCTCGACCCGGTACTGTTGTTACTCGACGAGCCGGCCGCCGGGCTGCGGCATCAGGAGAAGCAACAACTCGCTGATTTATTGGGACAATTACGCGCCGAGGGGGTCGCCATCCTGCTGGTGGAGCACGACATGGATTTCGTCATGACGCTGGCCGGCCGGCTGGTGGTGATGGATTTCGGCACCAAGCTGGCCGAAGGCCCACCTGAGCAGGTGCGCCAAAACCCCGCAGTGATCGAAGCCTATCTGGGTGCCGCATGAGCCTGGTGCTGGAGGTGGCGGGGTTGCAGGTTGCCTATGGCGGTGTCCCGGCGATCGGTGATCTGTCGCTGGCGGTGGAGCCCGGCAGCATCGTCGCGGTGATCGGCCCCAACGGCGCCGGCAAGACCACGTTGCTCAATGCGATCATGGGTGTGCTGCCATCGCGCGGCAGCATTCGTTTCAATGGCGCGGCGCTGGCCGGCGAGAGCGTCGAGGCGCGGGTGCAGGGCGGCATGTCGCTGGTGCCGGAAAAGCGCGAATTGTTTGCCAGCATGAGCGTGCTGGACAATCTGCGGCTCGGCGGCTTCCGCCATCGCGCCGAGGGCCGGGCGGCGATGGCGCGGCAGATGCAGACGGTGTTTGCGCTGTTCCCCCGGCTGCACGAACGCCAGCACCAGCAGGCCGGCACGCTGTCCGGCGGGGAGCGGCAGATGCTGGCGATGGGCCGCGCGCTGATGGCCCGGCCGCGACTGCTGATGCTCGACGAACCCAGCCTGGGCCTGGCGCCGCTGGTGGTGCGCGATATCTTCCGCGCCATCACCGCACTGCGCGGCAGCGGGGTGGCGATCCTGCTGATCGAACAGAACGCCCGCGCCGCGCTGCGGGTGGCGGACCGGGGCTATGTGCTGGAAACCGGACGGATTACCATCGAGGGCGACGCGGCGGCGCTGGCGGCTGACAGTCGCATCGTGGAGACGTATCTGGGAGGGTAGGCAAGCAGCGCTTTTTTGCAAAAAAGCGCGCAAAAAACTTTTATCCGCCTTGCAACTTCGGCGTGGCGGAGACTTCGTACACTCCAATGGATAAAAAGTTTTTTTGCTTCTTTTTGTTCACAAAAAGATGGCCTTCCTTCCTTAAGGACCCACCATGCCGGCAACCGTTTCTACTGTCTCCCGCGACGACACCCATCGTTTCAGCAAACCGCTTTGCGACCAGATCGAGCTGGTCGCCGGCCTCGGCGTGGCCGGTGACACGCATCGCGGGGTGACGGTGCAGCACCGTTCCCGGGTCGCGCGTGACCCGAGCCAGCCGAACCTGCGGCAGGTGCATCTGATCCATGCCGAGTTGCTGCCGGAGTTGAAGGCGGCCGGCTTCGATATCGCGCCGGGCGACATGGGCGAGAATATCATCACCGAGGGCATCGATCTGCTGGGGCTGGCGGAGGGCACGGTGCTGCGGCTCGGGCCGGCGGCGACGGTGCGGGTGACCGGGTTGCGCAATCCGTGCTGGCAGCTCGACCATTTCCGCAAGGGGCTGATGGCCGCCACGCTGGGCCGCGATGCCGAGGGCGGGCTGGTGCGCAAGACCGGGGTGATGGCGGTGGTCCTGACCGGCGGTGTGGTGCGGCCCGGCGATGCGATCGAGGTGATACCGCCGGAGGGGCCGTTCCGGGCGCTGGGGGTGGTGTAGGCTATTCGCCGGCCTCGGCGTCGGTGAGGTACATCGTCACGTCGCCGAGGAAGCCGAGATGGAAGCTGAGGCGGACCGGCAGCGGCGGGGTGGCGGGCAGGATCGGCGCCAGCCAGGCGCTGCCGTATTGCGGGCGGTGGTCGCTGGCGTCGAACTCGTGCATGAAGCCGGCGAGTTGCAGCCCGACGAAATCGCAGCGGGTGGCGGCGCCGTGGAAGCTGGAGCGGCCCTCGGCCTCCAGCACCTGGCGGCCTGCGGTATGGACGGTGATTTCCGACAGCCGGCGGCCATCGAACAGCCGGGCCGAGCCCTCGCAGCGGCCGGTTTCGCCCAGCCGGCGGACCAGCATTGCCACCGCGCTGAGCGGCTCGGCAGCGCCCTGTTGCAGGGCGGCGGGCACCGGCTCGCGCTCGGCCAGGTTGGGCGGGATCAGCACGCGGATATCCGGCAGGCCGTGGTGATAGTCGATCAGCGTCTCGCGCGGGCCGCCATGCCACCAGCCGTCGCTGAAGAAGCGCTGCGGCGCCGGGGTGTCGCCGATGAAGCTGCCCTGCACGGTGGAGTGCAGGTTGCCGCGCACCAGGGCGCTGTAGAGGCCCGAGGTGCGGTAGTCGAGATCGACGGCGTAGTGCTGCGGGGTGATCGCAACCGAGGCGCGGGCGCTGAACACATGCAGGCCGGCGACATAGGCGTTGTAGCTGAGCTGGCCACGGCCGGCGGCGGGCGCGCCGGGGCGCGGGTCCGCCAGGGCGCCGGCGGAGGTCAGGACGAGGACCAGCAGGGCGAGCCGGATGGAATGCATCGCGGGGATGTTGGCATGTTGGCGGCCGAGTGCAATCGGAGAATGCGTTGTCGGCTTGACGGGTGGGGCCGGCCTGTCTATCAAACGCCGCCTTGGGAATGGGTGCGTAGCTCAGCGGTAGAG
>JBEPTZ010000125.1:0-12982 GCA_041691815.1 Rhodospirillales bacterium
GGCGCGCGCTGCCGGGCAGCTTCCGCCGGCGCTGTCGTTCGAGTTCTTTCCGCCGCGCACCGAGGCGCTGGAGCAGCAGCTCTGGGCCTGCATCCGCCGGCTGGAGCCGCTGGCGCCGCGCTTCGTCTCGGTCACCTACGGCGCCGGCGGCTCCACCCAGGCGCGCACCCATGCCACTGTCGCACGCATCGTCAACGAGACCAGCCTGACCCCGGCGGCGCATCTCACCTGCGTCGGCGCCACGCGGGACGAGGTGGACGAAGTGGCGCGCGGCTACTGGCAGGCCGGGGTGCGGCATATCGTGGCGCTGCGTGGCGACGTGCCGGGCGGCGGCGCGTATCAGCCGCATCCGGGCGGCTACGCCTATGCTGCCGATTTGGTGGCCGGGCTGAAGCGGGTAGCGGATTTCGAGATCTCGGTCGCCGCCTATCCGGAAATCCATCCCAGCGCGGCCAGCCCGCTCGGCGACCTGGACAATCTGAAACGCAAGCTGGACGCCGGGGCGACCCGCGCGATCACCAATTTTTTCTTCGATAACAGCGCGTTTCTGCGATTTCTCGACCTGGCGTTGGCCGCCGGCATCACCGCCCCGATCGTGCCGGGCATCATGCCGGTAACCAATTTCGCGCAGCAGGCGAAATTCGCCGCGATGTCCGGCGTCAGCGTGCCGGACTGGCTGGGCCGGATGTTCGAAGGCATCGCCGAGGACCTGGAAACCCGCCGCATGGTGGCCGCCGTGGTGGCCGCCGAGCAGGTGCGGATGCTGCAGGCCAACGGCATCGACGAGTTCCATTTCTATACGCTGAACCGGCCGGACCTGACCTACGCGATCGCCCATATCCTCGGCGTGCGGCCAGTCGGCCCCGGCTAACCGCGGGTTCACACATCCGCGTGAGCAGGCCCGCCGTCGAGCAGATAGTCCCGCAGATGCGCCACATGCGGGTCGCGCGCCAGCCCCGGCCGGGTGCGCAGCGCGAACACCCAGGCACCCTGCATGTCCACCGGCGCGAACAGCCGCACCAGCCGCCCGGCCGCCAGCTCGGCATCCACCAGCGGCGCCCGGCCGAGCGCGATGCCGGCCCCGGCGATCGCCGCCCCGATCGCCTGGTTGAAGCTGCCGAACCGCACGATCCGCGCCCGGGCGGTGGGCTGGCCGAGCAGCGCCAGCCAGTGCCGCCAGTCCAGTTCCGGGCTGTCGCCGTGCACCTCCTCCAGCAGGTTGTAGCGGCCGAGTTCTTCCGGCGCGCCGGAGAAGCCGAGCGCCGGGGTGCAGACCGGAAACATCGTCTCGCTAAACAGCAACCGGTCCGGCGGGCGCAGCGTCTCCCGCCGGAGCCGCACAATCGCCAGGTCGAGATTTTCGCCGAGCATCTCCGGCTCATTGGCATCGAGTCCGTGCATCCGCCAAGCGACCGACGGGTGCTGCCCGGCGAACGCCGCCAACCGCGGCGCCAGCCATAGCGAAGCCACCGAGTGGTTGGCCGCCACCGCCAGATCGGGCCGCGCGCCCTGCGCCCGGTCATGCACCGCGCGGCAGGCATCGGAGAGCCGTGCCAGCGCTTCCTCCACCGCCACCAGCAGTTCCCGCCCCGCCTCGGTCGGCTGGGTGCGCTGCGGCCCGGCGCCGTTTTGTGCCCGGACCAGCAGCGTGGCGCCGAGGGCGGCCTCCAGTCCGCGAATCTGATGGCTCACCGCGCTGGTGCTGACATTCAGCGCGGCGGCAGCGGCGGTGAAGCTGCCGGCCCGCGCCACGGCGGCGAAGGCGCGAAAGGCGGCGAGCGGGGGCAGATGCAGGGTCATCGCCGTTCGATATAGCTCAACAGCAATTGAAAATCCCGCGTTTGCGTCGCGCCGCGGCACCGCCCAGCATAGCCGGGCCAGCATAGGCGGACGACGAGGCGGGGATTTCGGCATGTATTTCGACCTTCGGCTGTGGCGGATGACGCAGGGCATGCGCCTTGCGATGCTGGGCGGCGTGGCGCTCGGCCTGCTGGCGCTGGCGGTCGGCATCGCCCGCTTCGCCTTTCTCGGCGTGGCGCTGGCCGCGGTGTTCGCCGGCGGCAGCCTGGCCCAGGTGGCGCTGGCGCTGGCGGCCGCGGTGGCCGCGGTGCTGCTGCGCTACCTGCTCGACCATGCCCGCACCGTGCAGGCCCACCGCATCGCCGCCAGGGTGCAGACCAGCCTGCGCGCCCGGTTGTTCGACCGCATCGCCGCCCTCGGCCCGGCCTGGTTCGCCGGCGAGCGCACCGGCGGCGTGATGCTGTCGATGGTCGACGGCGTCGAGCAGTTGCAGACCTTCTTCGGCCAGTACCTGCCGCAACTGGTGATCGCCGCCGCGGCCCCGGTGGCGATCTTCGCGTTCATCGCGTTCTGGGACGTGCCGGTGGCGCTGGTGCTGCTGGCAGCAGCCCTGCTGACCCTGGTGCTGCCGACCCTGGTGCATCGCTGGGACCGTGCGGCCTCGATCGCCCGGCAGCAGGCGTTCAAGGCCTATGGCGGCGCGTTTCTCGACGCGGTGCAGGGCCTGCCCACCTTGCAGGCGTTCGGCCAGAGCGGGGCGCATGGCGCGGCATTGGCGGCCCGCGCCCGGGCGCTCACCGACAGCACGTTCTGGGTGCTGGCGCTCGGCGTGCTCACGCGCGGCATCACCGACACCGGCATGGCGCTCGGCTCGGCCTTGGCGCTGATCCTCGGCGCACATCGGGTGCTGGCCGGGGAGATGAGCCTGGAAGCGCTGCTGGTGGTGCTGATGGCCGGCACCGAGATCTTCCGCCCGCTGCGCGACCTGCGTGCGGTGCTGCACCAGGGCATGAACGGCCAATCCGCCGCCAGCGGCATCCACGCGCTGTTGCAGGCCGAGCCGGCGGTGGCCCAGCAGGGGGCGGCGCTACGGCTGGACACGGCGGCCGAGATCAGCTTCGACACCGTCGCCTTCGCCTATCCCGGCGGCCGGCTGCCGGCGCATGACGGGCTCAGTTTTACCATCGCCGCCGGCGAGCGGGTCGGCGTGGTCGGGGCCAGCGGCGCCGGCAAGTCCTCGATCCTGCGGCTGCTGCTGCGCCAGTACGACCCGCAATCCGGCAGCATCCGCATCGGCGGGCAGAACCTCGCCGGCATCGCGCCGGCCAGCATCGCCGCCCACGTGGCGATCGTGGCGCAGGACAGCACGCTGTTCCACGGCAGCATCGCCGAGAACCTCCGCCTCGGCCGCCCCGACGCCACCCAGGCCGAGTTGGAAGGCGCCTGCCGCGCCGCCCACGCGCACGACTTCATCCTGGCGCTGCCCGGCGGCTATGACGCGATGATCGGCGAGCGCGGCGCCCGGCTGTCCGGCGGCCAGCGCCAGCGGCTGGCGATCGCCCGCGCGCTGCTGCGTGACGCCCCGATCCTGGTGCTCGACGAGGCGCTGTCGGCGGTCGATGCCGAGAACGAGGCGCTGATCCAGCAGGCGCTGGACCGGCTGATGCAGGGCCGCACCACGCTGATCCTGGCGCATCGGCTGTCCAGCGTGATCGGCGCCGACCGCATCCTGGTGCTCGACCACGGCCGCGTTGCCGAATCCGGCAGCCACGCGGCGCTGATGGCACAGGGCGGCATCTACCGCCGCCTGATGGGCAGCCAGGCCGAGGAACGCGGCGCCAGCGCCCTGCCCGACCGCATCGAGCAAGCTACCGCCGAAGTCGCCGGCGAGACCCTCGAACCCGCCGAAGACCTCAACGCCCAGGCCGGCCGCATCGGCTGGCGCGAGACCTTCGGCAGCCTGCTGCGCCACATCCTGCCCTGGCGCGGCAAGCTCACCTGCACCGTGCTGTTCGGCATCTTCCGGGTCATTGCCTTCATCGGCGTCGGCGTGCTCGGCGCGCTGCTGATCGCCGCCGTCAAGCACGGCACCCCCACCAGCGGCCTCGCCATCGCGCTACTGCTCGCCGCCCCGGCCGCCGGCCTGCTGCACTGGCTGGAATCCTGGCTGGCGCACGACATGGCCTACCGCCTGCTGGCGGAAATGCGCATCGCGCTGTTCGCCCAGTTGGACCGGCTCGGCCCGGCCTACCTGCTGCGCCGCCGCGCCGGCGATCTGGTGGCGCTGGCCACCACCGATGTGGAGACCGTGGAATATTTCTACGCCCACACCGTCGCCCCCGCCGTGGTCGCCGTGCTGGTGCCGCTCAGCGTGCTGGCGACGCTGGCCATCTTCGCCTGGCCGCTGGCGCTCGCCCTGCTGCCGTTCCTGCTCTATGCCGCGCTGTCGCCGCTGCAGGGCCGCGCCCGCATCGACGCGATGGGTGCGGAAGCCCGCGCGGCACTCGGCGGCCTCGGCGCGCATGTCACCGAGACCATCCAGGGCCTCGCCGACCTGCAGGCGTTCCAGGCGCTCGGCACCCGCCGCGCCGCCTTCCTGGAGCGCGTCGGCGCCTACCAGCAGCGCCGCCTCGCCTTGCTGGAAGACCAGTCCCGCGCCGGCTCGGCCCTTGAGGTCGCCACCGGGCTGGGCAGCCTCGCGGTCGCCGCCACCGGCGCGGTGATGGTCGCCCACGGCACGCTGGAGGCGACGCTGCTGCCACTGTTGATCCTGCTCGCCGTCGCCGCCTTCCTGCCGGTCTCCGAGATCGCCCAGGTCGGCCGCCAGCTTGCCGACACCATCGCCTCCACCCGCCGCCTGCGCCTGGTCGAACGCGAACAGCCCAGCATCATCGGCGGCGACCTGGAACCCGCCACCCCCACCGGCGGCAGCGCGGTCCGCTTCGAGGCCACCAGCTTCAGCTACCCCGGCCGAACCACCCCAGCCTTGGACGGCGTCACCCTGCATCTGCCGGCCGGCCAGACCGTCGCCCTGGTCGGCCCCTCCGGCGCCGGCAAATCCACCGTCGCCAACCTGCTGCTGCGCTTCTGGGACCCCGATGCCGGCCGCGTCACGCTTGATGGCACCGACCTGCGCCGCCTGACGCTGGACGGCTTGCGCCGCCACGTCGCCCTGGTGGCCCAGGACACCTACCTGTTCAACGACACGTTGGAAGCCAACATCCGCATGGCCCGCCCGGAGGCGACGGCGGCCGAGCTGGACGCCGCGCTGGCCCGCGCCGCCCTGGCCGATTTCGTCGCCGCCCAGCCGCAGGGGCTCGCCACCCCGGTCGGCGAACGCGGCGTGCAGCTCTCCGGCGGCCAGCGCCAGCGCATCGCCATCGCCCGCGCCTTCCTGAAGGACGCCCCGGTGCTGGTGCTCGACGAAGCCACCTCCCATCTCGACGCCATCAGCGAGGCCCAGGTCCGCACCGCTCTCGAAACCCTGATGACCAACCGCACCGTGCTGGTCATCGCCCACCGCCTCTCCACCATCCGCCACGCCGACACCATCCTGGTGATGCAGGATGGCCGCGTGGTGGAATCCGGCACCCACGCCGCCCTGCTCGCCCGCCGCGGCGCCTATGCTCGGCTCACCGCCTGGCAGATGGGCGGGCTGGAGATGGCCGGGCGGTAGCCCGGCAACAACCGGGGCATTGCCTCAGCCGCCATCGGGGGTCGGGCCGCTTCCAAACAGGCACCGCAATGCGTCCGCCGCGCGATCCGGCAGAGCGGCCAGTTCCCCGTCGCTTATGCCGATCGCGTTGAGTGCGCGAAGCAGCGTCTGCGCCGCAAACCGGGCGGCAAGGAAATAGCCAGCGGCCATATCGGTATCCCGCTCATGGTCAGCGGCGATCGTGCCCCGGCAGAACAGCAGCCCCGCGAGACAGAACGGATATCTCCCGGGCACATCGGCAAAGCTGATGGTCTCCCCCAGCATTGAGCCAGCAAGGTCGAGTGGCTTGGCGATGTCGATGGCCAGGTGAGCAAGCAAGGCGTCACGCAGATCGGCGAAAACGTCGAGCGCCTCGCCGGTTGTGCCATCCTCTGTCAGGGAACGCAGCAGCCGGTAGCCGAAGCCGACATGGATGGGCGAACCCGCCGCGGCGTCGCGGAAGCGCGACCGCAGGTATCCAAGGTATTGGCTTCGGTTGATCCCGATCTCGGGGCGCAACACGCGGCTGGCAGGCGAGGCGACGGCAAACAGGCTGGCGGCTGTCTGCGTGACCGCCACCTGCGCAAATCCGGCGCCACGAAGCAGGGTGGAAAGTCCTTCCGCCGTGTAGAGCACGGCGTGGTAGCCGGGCGACAGGATGGGCAGCAGCATGCCGCCGTTCGGGCAGGTGTCCAGGTAGCGCCCGTTCGGCGTCGAGAGGACGAGGATGCCGGTATCCGCGAGATTGTTCCGCACCGCGCGCAGAAAATCATGCGGGGCGGTGATGTGCTCGATGATCTCCATCGCGGCGATCGCATCGTATGGCGCATCGGCCAGCCGCGTCTCGCTGGACAACATGCCACTCTCGATCCTGACGCCGAGCATCTCGCGGCCCGCTGCCGCCAGCGGCCCAGGATCAAGGCCGCGCGCATCCCAGCCGAAAATGCGCGTCGCCAAATCCGGCCCGAAGCCAAATCCGCAACCGACATCCAGATATTTGCGGACCGGAATCTGTCCGGCGACGAACACGGATCGCGCCAGCACATCAAGGCCGGCGCCCTGCTCAACATAGAAGCGCAGCGGTGCATCGCTGGCGGGCGCCGCCTCATAGGCCGGCTGCCGATACCCGGTCACGAATTTGCAATCGCACCTGCGGCACCTGGCGAAGGTGATCTGCTCGCCGGACCGGATCGACGAAGCCACCGTGAGCACGATCTGGTGCGGGCCACGATCCGAGCAGACCGGGCAACTCTCCTCGGCGCGCTCGCCGCGCACCCAGGTCACCGGCGCCGGTCGGCCGACGCTACCGGATTTGCCGCCAGGCGCGTGCTGCGCCCTCTCGGCCATCCGAACGCCGCCGGGAGCGGCAGACAATGTGCGATAGAGCATCCGCCGGACTCCGAAGTGTTGCAGCCGATCGCAGCGTCAGCCGATCTTCAGGTGGCGGTCGATGAGATCGGTGTCGTACTGCGTGTGCCTCGCCAGAAACGCCGCCCATTCCACCACCCCGGGGATCCGCGCCGGGTTCTGCCGCAACAGGTTGCGCTTGATGAACGGGCAGCCGAATTCGGCAATGATAACGTCCCAGAACGAGTGCATCGGGTTCAGCGGTGTGCCCCTGCTGATCTCGTCCGCGAGCCAGCCGAGATATTTCCGTTCCCGAGGCAGGATCGCGGCCGTGTCGCCGGCGGTGCGGGAGAGGATGAGTTGCAGCACCCGGTTGGCAACCGCCTGATAGGGGCAAAGCACCTGTGTGGTCATCGCATTGCGCACCAGGGTCTGGGTGAATCTGATTTCACCGGTGCGAATGACCAGGCGGCGCGATTGACAGGGCAACAGGGTCTTCCAGAACCGGCGGAAGGCTGCGGAGTTCAGTGCGTGGCTGTCGATGCGAAGAAAGTATGACTGGACGTGATAGTTGCTCTGCCAGCTGTCGGTTATGCCCCACAGATTGGCATCGCTCGCGCGCGCGCATTTCTCGACCGCATCCAGATCAACCAATGGACCGTAGCATGAGTCGTTCATCAGGATCAGCGCCTCAAGCGTCTCCAGCCGGCCGATCTGGCGAACGCCGTCCTTGTATCCGCCGAAATCGTGTCCGATGTTGCGCCGGTGCAATATCCTCCAGCAATGCCGCGCCACTTTCGCGACGTTCTCTTCTGCCAGCTTCGGCGACGCTGAGACAAACACGACGCGGTATCCCAGGCGCACCAGCGCCGATAGCTGATCCACCACGTAGTCGGCCACCAGGCTGTGCTTATCATACGTCACATAGACGGCGTATCGTCGGCTCGACGCGTTCGGGTCGCCCCCATCGAAAACCCGGCGCAGCCGCGGGACGAACATTACGGCGAGTGAACCGATAATCGCGCCAACATAGGCGACACCAAGCATGATGCGGTCATAGGCGGCGGCCGCCAGCTTTCGTAGGCTTATCACACGCTGCTCCGGCGTCTCGTGGTGGTGCCGGCGGGCGGCATTTTCGGCGGGTTCCTGCTGCCGCACCCGCTTGCACAGCCGCCCCGGTCAATCGCTCCGGAGACGCGGGAAGGCGGCCGGGGACCGGCAAGCCGCGATCTCACCCTTTGGCGATCGAGCCGTCCGCGGCTCGAGCGTCGCCCGGGGCGGGATACCAGCCGATATTCCGACCCCGCCCGACGATGAGGAACACTCCTGCCGGATTCCTCCGCGCCACAATGTGAAACTGTCGGAGGCGCAGCTGGTCGCCATGCTATCAACAAATGCACCGACATATGGAATAACGCTTCCAACTCCAGCCTATCGCGAGCGGAACTCTAGGAAGGGTGCATGGATAACGCAAGCGAGCGGCCAGTCGGCCACGCCCGGCGCGGTGGTCGGCAAATCCCCCTGGCGGCCCAACCCTGACCCCACATTATCCGCCGCGGTTGCCCAGCACCGCCGTTCAGGCGCCGCGCGGCCACCCCCGCCTCACGGTGCCGCACCGACGCCGACCCGCACGGCCGGCGTCGGCAACCAGCGTCAGCTTCCGGCGTGGATATGCATGTAGGAACTGCCGCTGGCCGTGTCGGTGCCGAACAGCACCGCCAGGCGGCCCGACGCCAGATCGGCGTTGCTGTAGCCGGCAAGCGTCAGCGAAGTCATCGGCTTGCCCTCGCCGCTGGCGTGCAGCGTCAGCCCGGTATAGCCCTCGGCCCCTTCGCCATCCACCCAGGAGAAGCGGAAATTCTCCGAGTCGATGCCCCACAGCGTCGCCGCGTCGCTGGCATCGAAGCCGACGATCGTGCTCCAGATATCCGCGGTGGCGGCCCGCTGGTCGAGGAAGAAAGTGTCCGCCCCGCCGGCACCGACCAGGAAGTTGGAGCCATTGCCGCCGTCCAGCACGTTGGTTCCGCCATGCGCGGCGATTGCGTCGTCGCCGTCGCCGGAATGGATGAACCAGTTGTCCGACGCCGCGGCGATATTGAGATTATCCGAGGTGATGTTGATATACTCGTGGGCCAGCCCGGCAACCGGCCCGGAATAGCTGGTGCCGCTCGCCGGCACGTCGCTCGCCGTGCTGGTGTTGTAGACGAGGATGTCACTGCTGGCGCCGCCCTCGATGGTGAGGCTGTAGGCACTCGACGACGCGCTCTCGTGGCCGCCCGAATCGCTCGCCGTGGCGGTGATCGAATGCGCCCCCCCGGCCAATGGGCTGCTCGGGATGAACGACCAGGCGCCGCTGTCATCGGCGGTCGTGGTGCCGAGCACCGTGCCGTCGGACGACACCGTCACCGTGCTCCCGGCCATCGCTGTGCCGATAATCTCGGGTGCCGCGATGCTGGTGATGCCGTCGCTAGAGGAGGCGCCGGTATCGGTGGCGGCGGTGATCCCGGTGACCACCGGGGCCGAGGGTGCCGAAATAATGGCAAGCAACGCCGCCACCAGCGAGTCGTTGTCCGGCGCGGTCAGCAGTGCCCCGCCATTGGCCGCCGCGATGTCAGCCAGCGGCGCGGTGTCGGTGCCGCTGGGCCCTGTGAAGATGGTGAAAATCTGCACCTGTGCTGTCGTGGTGTCCGGGGTGATCGGATCATCGGCGGCCACATAGGCGGGCGGCGGGCCGGCACTCGGATCGCCCGGCTCGCTGCGCGCGGCGGCGGCAAGGCCGGCGGTGGCGGCGGAGAAGCTCAGGTTGAAGGTGTCCAGCGCGCCGGCGCTGGTGGCAGCCCGCGAGCCCGAAGTGATGACGGCGCCGATGCTGGTGGCAGCCGCACTCACCAGCCCGGCCAGCACCCCGTCCTTGGCCGGCGCGTCGGTAAACAGCGCAATGCGCAGAATGCCGGCGCCGACCCGCCATTGCCCCATGCTGCCGTCCAGCGCCACCCTCAGCCCGTCGAACGCGGTCTCCGGCGTGTCACCGCCGCCGCTGACGCCGATACTGTTGATCGCCGCGATCGCCGCGGCCTTGCGGTCGGCAAAGGCGTCCTGGTCGGTGAACGACAGGATCACCGAGGATGGTTCGCCGTTGGTGGTGTCCTTGAAGCCGACCACGCCGATCCGGGCGTCAGCAGTGCCGCCGCCGAACGCCGCGTCGATCAGCATGTTGGCCTGCGCCTTCACGCTGTTGATCGAGGAGCCCATGCTGCCGGTGGTGTCGATCACCAGCGCGAAATCGGTCTGGAAGGTCAGGCCGTGGTTCTTCAGGTCGTAGACCTTGCCGCCGTCGAACTGCACCACTTCCATGTTCTGCAGCGTGTCGCTGCCGGCGTCCTTGGCGCCGCGCACGTTGCGAACGCTCCAGGTGCCGTCATCGTTGCGGCGGATGTCGTAGTCGAGCGGCGAGTTGAAATAGACCGCGGTATCCCTGCCGGCGCCGCCGCTCAGCGTGTCGTCGCCGCCGCCGCCGAACAGGAAGTCGTCGCCGCCGCCACTCTCCAGCTTGTTGGCGCCGGAATCGCCGATCAGCAGGTCCCTGGTGTTGGCGGCGTTGGACGAGTTGAAGTTGCCGCCGGGGGAGTAGCCGAAGCCACTGGCGGCGGTCACCGCGGCATCGATCTTGGCGCCGTTGGTGTATTCGTAGTCCAGCTTGTGCCGCGTACCGCTGCTGTCATAGGCGATGTACGAGACCTGCTCGCCGAGCCCCAGTTCCTTGTACATGGTGTTGACGAAGGTGACGTTGTCGCCCTTGTAGTCCGGCGTCGTGATATCGTAGTTGTCCCGCCGGCCGGTCAGCGCGTGGCCGAGTTCATGCACCACCGCGGTCAGCAGCGTGTCGACGACCGCCTTGCCTTCGGGGGTGATATAGCTGGCATTGGTCACCGCGGCGACATCCACGTGCATGTCGCCGGTGCCGCTCGTCACCCCTGCGGTGGTGATGGTGTAGCCGCTCAGCGCGCCGGCCTCGTAAGTGAAGGTGATCTTGTGCCCGGCGGTGGCCAGCCAGCCATCGATCATCGCCTTCGCCGCCGCCGAGCCGTCATAGGCGGTCTGCACTGCGCCAAGGATCGCCGTCTTGTCGGCCTCGACGGCGTAGCCGACGAAATCGATTTTTGTCTTTACAGTGTCAAAGCTCATATTGGCCTCCTTTAATTCCGGGTGCGGAGCCGGTACTGCCCGGCTCCGACCTGTGGCGGTAAACTGAGAATGTCGGCGTAGCGTCCGCCTGTGGCGCCAGGCGCGAGGCAGCGATCGAGCAGGCGCTCAACCAGCGCGGTGTAGCCGGGCGCGGCCTCGCGCATGCTGCGTTCCAGTGCGGCGATGGCGTAGGTGGAGAACGGCGCGCGGGTGCTCTGCACCGATTGGCGAAACAGCCAGAGCAGGTCTGGCGGAATGCGGCCGGCAACGGCGTCCTGCGCCGCCTGCGTCGCCGGTGAACCCAGCACCGTTGCCACGTAGTCCTCGACGTGGCGGCTGAACACGTCGTGCGGCAGCGGCGCCGGAGCCGCTTCCTGGCCCGGCGGCATGCCGGCCAGCAGCGCCTGGTCGAGCAGGATCTGCCGCTCGCTCCAGACCAGCCTGGCCTGCACGCTCAGCCGTGGCGTGTGGCGCGCGCGAACCGCGAGCCACGGCGTATCCAGCCGGCAGTCCGCGGCCCCCGAAAACGCCGGCCCCAAAAACGCCGGCCCAGGCTCCGCCACGGCGGTAAGCGGTGCGATCAGCGGGCGATGGACGAATGTCAGCCGAACCTCTGGCCCGCCCGGCGGCGTCTCGCCGCAGCCAGCGTCGGCGCCGGTGCGCTCGGCAACATGCTGGCAGATGGCGGCAACAAAGTCGCGAAATGGCGAGTCCGGCAGCCGGGTCCAGTCGGCGCCCTCCAGCACGGCGCCGGTGGCGCCGTCACTGACCTCGATCGCGCAGCGCCCCGGCGGGCACTCGGTCGCGGCGCCGGTCATCGCAAGGCCTCCGCTGGCGGCGAGGCCGAGGCAGACCAGAAGTGAAATACGAACGACAATCAACCTCCTCTCGCAGGCGCGGACTGCGGGCGATCGCTCCACCCGCCATCGCGCCAACCGGATCAAAATCCCGCCCCGGCCCGCGCCCAGGCGTTGCGCGCAGGCCGGCGCGCAACTCTTGCGCGCTGGCGAACAACACTGCGGTGCCGAACGGGAGCGCTGACACTCCACCCGTCGCGGAGATGAGCACCCCGCGAACATGCGCCGTTCGGTAAGAATTAACCGATGACCATACCGGCGTCGATTTGTTTAATGAATTCGTTACAATATTTAGTGTGAATAATGGCAATAAATTAACGATGTTTCTTGAATGTATTGATTCGACAAATTTCGTTACGTACTCATTTACCCGAGCAACTGATCGTGATGCCGCGGATAGCCCAATGCCTCCGCCGGCGTTGCGCATGCAACCGGCCGGCGGGCATCGCCGCAGGCCTTCCTGGCGGCGTCGCCAGCGGCGGCGGTTCGGCCTCCCGCGCGGCGCCGGCCACGGCAAGCGGCATCGCTCCGCAACCGGCCGGGGTGCGCGCAATCCGCCTGGGCATGAAGCCGGGCGTCCGAGGCCCGCGCCACCTCAGTCCGGGGGCAAAACCCTAACCCAGCGCCAGCAGCGCCCGGGCGTCGGTCTTGCCGCCGGGCAGGCTGGGCAGGGCTGGCAGGATGACCAGGCGGGCGGGCCGCAATGCTGCCGGCAGCCGTTCGCGCAGCAGCGCCTGCAGTTGCGCCCGCAGCGCCTCGGGGTCAGCATCCGGGGCGGCGACGAAGCCGTGCAGCACGGTGCCGGCCGGCCCGGCGACCGCCAGCACGGCGGCGTCCACCACGCCCGCGGCGGCGCGCAGCACCGCTTCGGTTTCCATCGGTTCGATGCGGGCGCCGTTGATCTTCACCTGCCGGTCCACCCGGCCGGCGAAGTGCAGCATGCCGTCCGGTTGCAGCCGCAGCAGATCGCCGGTGTGAAACAGCCGCCGGCCGGCGTGCCGCGGATCGGCCGGCATCCGCCCGGCCACCAGCCGGCCGCCCTGCCACTCGCCCATCGCCATGTGGCGGCTGCTGGCGACGTATTCGCCGATCTCGCCCG
>JBEPTZ010000126.1:0-12875 GCA_041691815.1 Rhodospirillales bacterium
ATAGAATCACAACCCACTGAAATCACTCAACCCATTCTCAGTCAGACACTCAGAATGAACCATCGACCGCATTCGGCAATCAGTCTACGGACTGGGTCGAGGCCACTCTCATTCAATCAAGTAACCCGCTCACCAAGATCTACGCTATCAGTGGCGACGGCGTGCCCAAGGTTACTGGTTCCCCTTTCTTGGCGAGTGGGACCGCAGCCCGGATGCGCCTTCCGCTTGCGGATTTCGTTGACGATTTTCCGGAGATCTTGCTGAGCCTCGAATCCCGCCAGTGTATTGTTCTCGGCGCGTTGTCTGAAGAATTGCAGGGCGACGAAGCCGATATCACGACCAAGGATCGCTATCACCCACGCTCCGTTGGTGATGGGAGCCCGCTGATATGGAGGGGCGGAGCATGGCTTGGGTACCGGGCAGGCCAACCCGGTATCCTCGGCCTTGATCATGATGCGAAAGACCTTCCAGAAGAGTTGCGCGAGCGTGTTCGCAAGGGAGGTGGACTGATCGCGGTCTTGATTTCCGTGTGTCCGGCGATGGCCACGGCGTCGCGGGTGCTCCGGCCGAGCGTGTCAACTGGCGTAGTCGCCACTAAAACCGGGATCGCCTCCTTGGGTGGTGGATACCACGTCTACATCCCCACCGTAGACGGCGGCGACGCGAAGGCGTTTGTTGGCCGACTGCATGACCGGCTTGTGCTTGCCGGCTGGGGCTTTCCGTTTGTCTCGGAGGCCGGCTCGGTGCAGGTCCGGTCGCTCGTAGACACGGCCGCCAGTGGCATGGGTGAACGGCTCTGGTTCGAGGCGTCGGCGGTCCTTGGAGCAGGTCTTGAGCACGTTGGTCAGGCGCGCGCCCCCGAGAGTTTTCGGGGGCGGGTGCTCGATACGAAAGACGCGCTGCCCCCTCTGACAGCCGACGAGCAAAGCAAGCTCCGCGATATCCACATGGCACTCCGTGACAGCGTGGCATCGGTGGCGGCAAGCAAGCGGCAGCAGCATGTCGAGCATATCCGTGAGCAGATCACGCAGCGCGGCGAAGATCCGACGTCGGCGACTGCGGTGGTGGCACGCCTTGTGGATGCGGACACACGTGGCGTTCTCAACGGTCGTCATCCCCTGCACATGGACAATGGGTCCATCGCGACCGTGAACGATGTGTTAACGAACCGTTCAGATTACCATATGATCACCTGCGCCGACCCTTTGGAACCGAGTTACGGTGGCGGCACCAACAAGGCAGTCATTTTCACCGACGGGAGGCGGCCCCGGCTTTACAGCCACGCACATGGAGGACGCCTTTATACGCTGGCCTACGACGAGGCTGATCTCATCACGGCTCTGAATGCAGAGAAGGATAAGGGCGGCAAGCCGGCTAAAGTTCTGCGCAACCTCGCTCCCGATGTAGTCTTTGCATCGGGTGGTTGGCCGCAGGTCGAGCGTGAGACGGGGGTTCACACTGCCGGGGTACTCGGCTTCGGCGAGGCGGAGTTGGCTCCGACGATGTCATCAGCACTGCCGGTTCAGGCATCAGAACTGGTTCCCTTCGTCGCGACTATCGATGCTCAAGATGCCACGTTGATCTACGAATCTCTTGACCCGGATGCCACTGTTGATGCGCTCATCCGGGATTTCAACAAACGTTTCGCAGTGGTCGGCGAAGGTAGTTCGGCGGGCATCGTTCGGATTGCCTACAACCCCGAACTCAACCTGCGGTCGCCGGCAACAATGACTCAGGATGCATTTCGGCTCCTCTATGGAAACCGTTTCATTTTAATGCCCCGTAAGTCGCGAAACGGCAAGGTGGAATCCCAGAAGGTGCCGGCGACAACCGTTTGGCTCAGGCATGAAGCTCGACGCACCTGTCCAGACGGATTCGGCCTCGATCCTACTGGAAATCTTCCCGACACTTGCTTCAATCTATGGCAGGGATTTGGCGTCGAGGAGAAAGAGGGAGATTGGACAAAGCTCGCGGCTATGATCTTCGATGTGCTCGCCGGTGGGAATGAAAAGCATTTCACCTATATCATCCATTGGCTGGCGCATCTTGTTCAGAGGCCGCACGAAAATCCCGGTGTCGCTCTTGTTTTTCGAGGTCCACAAGGCGTCGGCAAGGGGACCTTGGGGAGGGCCATCATGTGCCTCATGCGTCCACACGCGATGCAAATCACGCACACGAAGCACTTGACCGGCCCGTTCAATGCGCACATGCGTTCGGTTCTGTTCCTGTTCGCGGATGAGGCGTTCTTCGCGGGCGACAAAGCAAATGAAGGCGCTTTGAAGGGCCTGATTACCGAAGAATTTCGCGTGAATGAAGCCAAAGGGCAGAACGCAACATTTGGACGAAATCGGCTGCACCTGATGATGGCATCTAACAATGATTGGGTCATCCCCGCATCCGCTGATGCTCGTCGCTATGCTGTGTTCAATGTCTCCGATATCCACAAGCAGGACTTGAACTATTTTGCTCAAATCAATGCCGAAATGGACGTAGATGGGGCTGCGGCCGGCATCGCAGCTATGGCCTACGATTTGAGGCGGATCGAGATCGACATGGACCTCGTCCGGAAAGCGCCGGAGACAACCGGATTGCAGGCGCAGCGCATCGAATCCTTGCGCGGCCCAGCACGTTGGTTCTTTGATGTCCTGATGCGTGGCTATGCCGGCGAGTACTCTGACGCCCCATGGCAGGATCACTACCCGACCGACGTACTATTTGGTTCTTATCAGCAGTGGTCCAAGGAAACCAAAGAACCATATCCGGCTCAACGCCATGCATTCGGAGTGTTTCTGGCCTCCATGTTCTCCCGGCATCGCCCTCGGAGCACCCAAGTGCCCGGATTCAAAACCCGCTCGCTTGGCTATCGCCTTGGGACGCTTGAAGAAGCGCGGAAGGTCTTTGCGGACAAGCAGGGCCTTGGCGATCCATGGCCTATCGATGACGAGGGGGGATCGTCTTCCACGGACGCATGACTATCTGACCCAGATGACTACCCCGACCAGCCTGACCACGCCGGCCATATGTTCTGGTCAGGCTGGTCGGGTTGGTCGGGGCGGTCATCTGGCATAGGAGGTAGCCGGCGGTTGGCTCAACGTCCAGCGTGGTCAGGGTGGTCATGGTGGTCAGGGTGGTTCGGTTGATCGGGGTGGTCGAAGCGATCCAACGGGATGAGACCCGGAGCGGCCTATCCGGGGGAATGCGTCCAACACGTCGATCTGGGTCATCGTCGAGACCACCCTGACCACCCTGACCACCCTGACCATTTAAAAAAAATACACACACGGCCGCGAGGACGATTCCGGCGAGGGACCTCTGCGATGATCAATCTATCTTCTCCCCTACGTGATCGGGGAGGATGGGGTCGAACGGTCGCAGGAAGCCGTCGCGCCGCGAACGATCATCGGGGCGATGGCGTCGGATCATCGCAGAGAAAATCGACCCACAGACCCGAGAGAACAGCCGTCTGGAATCCTTGGCGCGACCCACACAAACACGGTCGACCGATGATCGGGTCGAACGCTTGCCCAACTGGTGCCCAAACTCTTCTCGCAAAAGCCGTCAGCGGAGGTTTTGGGATGCCTGTGGATAACGTGTCTAAGTCATTGGAAAATTGGAGCGGGCGATGGGATTCGAACCCACGACCCCAACCTTGGCAAGGTTGTGCTCTACCCCTGAGCTACGCCCGCGCTCCGTCTCCGCCAGCAGCGGAGGCCGGCCTTCTATGCGGGTTTCCGGCCGAACGCAAGACCCCATGCCGCCCCGGCGCGCAGCCCAGGCTTGCCCGCCGCCACATTTCATGGCTTGTGCCGGCGTTGCGCGGCAACATCTACATCTGACGACCAGAACAAGACGAGGGTGCTATTCCATGGAGACCATGATCGGCCAGCAGCCGGGCGCCGTCGGCGCCGACTCCCTGATCGTCGACGGCGATCAGGCGACCTTCATGCAGGATGTGATCGAGGCATCGCGCACCGTCCCCGTGCTGGTGGATTTCTGGGCCACCTGGTGCGGCCCGTGCAAGCAGCTCACCCCGACGCTGGAGAAGGTGGTGCGCGCCGCCGGCGGCCGGGTCAAGCTGGTCAAGATCGATA
Organism: Rhodospirillales bacterium; assembly: GCA_041691815.1. GTDB lineage: Bacteria > Pseudomonadota > Alphaproteobacteria > Acetobacterales > Acetobacteraceae > 70-18. The sequence goes on from JBEPTZ010000126.1 coordinate 4,092, forward strand.
TCGACAAGAATCACGGCCTGGTGCAGCAACTGGTCCAGATCGGCCTGCCGCTGCAATCGGTCCCCACCGTCGCCGGCTTCTGGCAGGGCCAGGTCGCCGACATGTTCCAGGGCGCGCAGCCGGAATCCGAGGTCAAGCGCTTCGTCGAGACGCTGCTGAAGCAGGCCGGCGGCGCCATGCCGGTCACCGAGATGGTCGCCGAGGCCAAGGCGGCGCTGGACGCTGGCGAGGCGCAGCAGGCCGGCGAGGGCTTCAGCGCGGCGCTGCAGGAAGAGCCGGAAAACCCCGAGGCCTGGGGCGGGTTGATCCGCTCGCTGCTCGCACTCGGCCAGGACGACCAGGCGCAGCAGGCGCTGGCCGGGGTGCCGGCCAAGATCGCCGATCATGCCGAAATCGCCGGTGCCCGCAGCGCCCTCACGCTGGCCATCGAGGGCCGCAAGGCGTCGAGCGAACTGGCCAGCTACGAGGCCCGGCTGGCCGCCGACCCGGCCGACCACCAGGCCCGCTACGACCTCGCCACCGCGATGAACGCGCTCGACCGGCGCGAGGAAGCCGCCGAGGCGCTGCTGGAGATCATCCGCCGCAACCGCGCCTGGAACGACGACGCCGCCCGCCTGCAACTGCTGAAATTCTTCGAGGCCTGGGGCTTCGACGACGAGGCCACCATGCTCGCCCGCCGCAAACTCTCGGCGCTGCTGTTCAGGTAATGCCCCACCTGCGCCCGCGGTTGGAGGATATGCCGGATGCGTTCCCGGCCTTCCCGCTGGCTGGCGCGCTGCTGCTGCCCGGCGGCCGGCTGCCGCTGAACATCTTCGAGCCGCGCTACCTGGCGCTGGTCGAAGACTCGCTGGCCAATGGCCGGCTGTTCGCGATGATCCAGCCCGACGCCAGCCGGGCGGAGGGCGCCAACGGCCCGGCGCTGTTCCGCGTCGGCTGCCTCGGCCGACTGACAGCATTCAGCGAAACCGATGACGACCGTTACCTGATCACCCTCTCCGGTCTGATCCGCTTCACGGTCGCCGAGGAACTGCCGATGCGTCACGGCTACCGGCGGCTGCGCGGCGATTTTTCCCCGTTCGCGACCGATCTGGCGCCGCATCCGCCGCTGACGCTGGATCGTGCGGCGCTGACCGAGGCGCTGCGCGGCTACTTCGCCCGGCACCGCATCGATGCCAACTGGGAGGCCATCGCCAAGATGCCCGACCACGAGGTGCTGATCACCCTGGCGATGGTCTGCCCGTTCGACCCGCTGGAGAAACAGGCGCTGCTGGAGGCGCCCACCCAGGCCGCGCGTGGCGAAACCCTGCTGACCCTGCTGCGTATCGACAGCCACGCCGCACCCGCCGATGATGCGCCGCACCCAAGCTGACCCCTCCCGCATCTACCGGAGCCTGCCATGTCCGATACCGACCCTGCCGCCACCCCGCCCGCCCCGATCCCGCCCGTCTCGTCGCCGGTCGACCCGCGGCTGCTGGAAATCCTGGTCTGCCCGCTGACCAAGCAGCCCTTGGTGTATGACCGCGCCCGTGGCGAACTGATCAGCAAGGCCGCAGGTCTCGCCTACCCGATTCGCGACGGCATCCCGATCATGCTGCCCGAGGAAGCCCGCCAGCTGGACGACGCCTGATGGCCACGCCGACGGAAATCCGCCTGCGCCGCGCCGAGAAGCGGCTGGAACTGGATTTCGACGATGGTGCCCGGTTCAGCCTGCCGGCGGAATATCTGCGGGTGGAAAGCCCCAGCGCCGAGGTGCAGGGCCACGACCCGTCGCAGCGCCGCACCGTCGCCGGCCGCCGGCATGTCGGCATCACCGCGGTGGAGCCGGTCGGCAACTACGCCATCCGCATCGTGTTCGACGACCGCCACGACACCGGCATCTACTCCTGGGACTATCTGCACGAGCTCGGCCGCAACCAGGCGCGCAAATGGCAGGACTACCTGGCGGAACTGGCGGGCAAGGGGATGAGCCGCGATCCATGAGTCAGATGCTTCGATATCGAATAGTGATGACGCATACCTATCGCCGATTCTGAGCCCCGAATCGCCCTCCTCCAGCCCGGATTTTGCCCCCTCCAGATGACCGAATCGCGCGCCAGAATCGGATTTTTCGAGCGGTTTTTGACGCTTTGGGTCGCGTTTTGCATCGTCGCCGGTATCAGTCTGGGTACCATAGTACCCGCGCCGTTCCATCTGCTCGGCAGCATGAACCTCGCCAGGGTGAACATTCCGGTTGCGCTGCTGATCTGGCTGATGATCGTGCCGATGCTGCTGCGGGTCGATTTCGCCGCCATCGGCCAGGTGGCGCAGCACTGGCGCGGCATCGCGGTGACGCTCGGGGTCAACTGGCTGGTCAAGCCGTTCTCGATGGCGGCGCTTGGCTGGCTGTTCATCGGCGTGGTGTTCCGCCCCTGGCTGCCGGCGGCGCAGATCGACAGTTATATCGCCGGGCTGATCCTGCTGGCCGCAGCGCCCTGCACCGCGATGGTGTTCGTCTGGTCCGGGCTGGCCGACGGCGAGGCGAATTTCACCCTCAGCCAGGTGGCGCTGAACGACGCCATCATGGTGGTGGCATACGCGCCGGTGGTCGGGATTCTGCTGGGATTGTCAGCGATTACCGTGCCTTGGGATACCCTGCTGCTGTCGGTCGTGCTGTATATCGTGGTGCCGGTGATCGCCGCGCAACTCTGGCGCCGGCGGCTGCTGGCGCGGCGGCGATTGGAGTCGGTATTGGCGGCACTGCACCCGGTGTCGCTGTGCGCGCTGCTGGCCACCCTGGTGCTGCTGTTCGGCTTTCAGGGCGGCGAGATCCTGGCGCAGCCGCTGGTGATCGTGATGCTGGCGGTGCCGATCATCATCCAGGTGTATCTCAACGCCGGCATCGCCTATCTGGCCAACCGGCAATGCGGCAGCGCGCACAGCGTGGCCGGGCCGTCGGCGCTGATCGGGGCGAGCAATTTCTTCGAACTGGCGGTGGCCGCGGCGATCAGCCTGTTCGGCTTCCAGTCCGGCGCGGCCCTGGCCACCGTGGTCGGCGTGCTGGTGGAGGTGCCGGTGATGCTGTCGGTGGTGGCGATCGTGATGCGCAGCCGGGTCTGGTACGAACGCGGCGCCCAACGCCGCTGAACCAGCGACGTTGGGCTTGATATCAATCGCTTACAGCGCGGCGAGGATCGCCTCGGCGCGGCTGACGTCGAAACCGCCGGGGGCTTCGACGGCCAGATGGGTCACGCGGCCGTCCTCGGCGACCAGCGCGAAACGCTGGGCGCGCACGCCCATGCCGCGCGGCACCAGGTCCAGTTCCAGGCCCAGCGCCTTGGTGAAGGCGGCCGAGCCGTCGGCCAGCATGATGATGCCGTCGCCGACCTCCTGGCTCTTGCCCCAGGCGGCCATCACGAAGGCGTCGTTCACCGCCATGCACACCACGCTGTCGACGCCCTTGGCCTTCAGGGCTGCGACATTCTGAACGAATCCAGGCAGATGCTTGGCGCTGCAGGTGGGGGTGAAGGCGCCTGGCACGGCGAACAGCACCACTTTCTTGCCCTTGAAGATGTCGTCGGTGGCGATCTCCTTGGGGCCATCGGCGGTGCCCTGCATGAGTTTCATCGACGGGATGGTGTCGCCTACCTTGATGGTCATCGCGATTCGCGTCCTCGGGTTCGCCGGGCGGCCGATCCGCCCGTAATGGCCAGACTCCTAACCGCAGATGCCGCCGGAGTCACGCCGTCGCCGCATGCAGGGGGCGCTTGCGCCGGGCGCGGACACCGCCAAGATAGCAACCATGGCACGCAAACCGACTCCGATCGACGACGATGACGACGACGACGAGGCCCCGCGGCTCGCGGCACCCGGCCCGGCGATGATCCGCGCCGCTGGCGAGGTGCCGGGCGAGACCTCGCTGACCGGGCAGGTGCTGATCGCCATGCCCAGCCTGCTGGACCCGCGCTTTGCCCACAGCGTGATCTATATGTGTGCCCATTCCGCCGATGGCGCGATGGGCATCGTGATCAACCGGCCGCTGGCCCAGCCGAGTTTCGAGGACCTGCTGAAGCAGCTGGAAGTGGCGCCGGTGCCGCCGGCGCGCAGCATCCGGCTGTGCAGCGGCGGGCCGGTGGACAATGCCCGCGGCTTTGTGCTGCACAGTGCGGACTGGACCGGCGAAGGCAGCCTGCGGGTGAACCAGGAGATGGCGCTGACCGCCAGCCTGGACGTGCTGAAGGCGATCGCCAACGGCGGCGGGCCGGTGCATGGGCTGCTGGCGCTGGGTTATGCCGGCTGGGGGCCGGGGCAGTTGGACGACGAAATCCAGCAGAATGCCTGGCTGTCGGCGCCGGCCGATGCCGAGCTGCTGTTCGATGGCGCGCCGGATACCGCCTGGCGACGGGCGCTGGCCAGGCTCAGGATCGATCCCATGCTGCTGTCGGGTTCCGCCGGCCACGCCTGAAGGGTTGGCTGCCGCGACAAGTGAAGACTCACAAAGAGACGGAGAGGCGGAGAGGTGATTTTCTCTTCGCCTCTCCTTCTCTTTGTTGGCTGTCTTTCCGGCTTGATGCGCGATAGCCAGGCCTCCGGCTTCGCCGCTATGCTCCGTGCCTGACCCTCACGGAGCCCCCGCATGTCCCGCGCCGCTGCTGAAGCCGAGATTGCCCGCATTGCGGGATACGCCGAGGGCGATGTCGGGTTTGCTGCCCGGCATCTGGGCAGCGGCGCCGCGCTGACGCATCGCGGTGGCGAGGGGTTTCCGATGGCCAGCACGATCAAGGTGCCGCTGGCGCTGACCATTCTGGAGATGGTGGATCAGGGGCGGTTGCGGCTGGAGCAGATGGTGGCGGTGGAGGCGGTGGAGATGAATCCGTCGGCGCCGATCGGCGAGGAATTCTTCTATCCCGGGCTGTCGCTGTCGCTGCTGAACCTGCTGGAGCCGATGATCACCCGCAGCGACAATACCGCGACCGATGTGCTGTTCCGGTTGGCCGGCGGGCCGGCGGCGGTGGCGGCGTGGCTGGCGCGGCAGGGGATCGCCGGGATCACCCCGAGTCGCAGCGTGCGCGATCTGCTGATCGTGTTGTATGGCCTCGATCCTGGCCCGCAGGTAGCGTTGCGCGATGCGTTGCGGGCGCTGTCGCCGGCGGAACTGGCTGCGGCGCGGGCGCGGGCGCAGGGCAGAAACCCGGCCTATTCCAGCGATCCGCGCGACCAGGCGACGCCGGACGGGATGGTGGCGTTGCTGGCCAGGCTGTTCCATGCCGAGGGGATCAGCCAGGCTGCCAGGGCGACACTGTTGCCGATCATGGGCCGCACCAGCACCGGGCTGCATCGCATCGAGGGGCGGTTGCCGCCGGGGGTGCCGGTGGCCAACAAGACCGGCAGCGCCTCGGGCACCACCAACGATGTCGGCATCGTCACCCTGCCCGGTGATCTGGGTGCTGTGGCAATGGCGGTCTACGTGAAGGACTCGGCGCTGCCGCCGGCCGAGCGCGAGGTGGTGATCGCCAATGTGGCGCGCACCGCATACGACTATTTCGTACTGGGTATGTAGCCGCGCCTGATGGATGAAGTTTTTTTGCTTCTTTGTCTTCAAACAAAGAAGTCTTTCTTGCTCTCGGCTGTTTCGGTGTAAACAGCCTTAACATGAGGTTCACCAACGAAGCAGGCGGCCGGCGCGACCGCTATCATCACGGCAATCTGCGCGAGGCGTTGGTGGCCACGGCGCTGGACCTGATTGCCGAGCGCGGCCCGGCGGGGTTTGCGTTCGCCGAGGTGGCGCGGGCCGCCGGGGTGAGTCCGGCGGCGCCGTATCGGCATTTTCGCGACCTGAATGCGTTGCTGGCCGAGGTGGCGCAGCGCGGGTTTGCGCAGTTTGCCGAGGCGCTGGCGGCCGGGCGGGCGGAGGGTGGCGCCGACCCGGTGCGGGCGCTGGAGCGGTGCGGGCGGGCGTATCTGAGTTTCGCGCGGCGGGAGCCGGCGTATTACGCGGCGATGTTCGAGACCGGGCTGACGCTGGAGGCCGATCCGGCGGTGCGCAGTGCGTCGGAGCGGGCGTTTTCGGTGTTGCGTGAGGCGGCGGAGGCGGCCTGCGCGGTGGCGCCGGCCGGCCGCCGGCCGCCGGCGATGATGGTGGCGTTGCATCTGTGGGCGATGGCGCATGGCATTGTGTCGCTGTTCGTCGGCGGCGGGCGGCGGTTGCCGATGTCGCCGGAGGAATTGCTGGAGGCCGGGGCGCTGATCTATCTGCAGTCGCTGGGCTTGGCCGGCGGGCCGGGAAATTCGACCGGCTGAGGCGAGGTAGCGCTTGAAATCGGTTTTGTGCCGGGCCATGATGTAAATGTGCTTAACATTCATCTCCCCGGCGATGGTCGCCATGGGAGGCAGACGGAGGCGTCGATGGTCCTCGCTGAGAAGGTGGACGAGTTCGGGCGGGGCGGCTGGATTGTCGCCACGGTGCTGGGATTCTGGCTGTTCTGGCCGGTGGGGCTGGCGGTGCTGGCGTTCCTGATCGGCAGTGGTCGGATCCGGAGTTGGCGGCGTTGCGGGCCGGGGCGCTGGTATTACCATGCCACCGACGGCGCTCCTGCCGCGGGTGCTGCCGGCAATGGCTCGGCTGGCAACGGTTGGGGCAGCGGCAGTCCGTGGGGGCGTGCCTGCGGCTGGGGCCGCCGGTCGGCGCCGCCGCCGAGCGGCAACCATGCGTTCGACGATTATCGGGCCGAGACGCTGCGGCGGCTGGAGGCGGAGCAGCAGGAGTTCGTGGAATATCTGGAACGGCTGCGGCGGGCCAAGGACAAGGCGGAGTTCGACCAGTTCATGGAAGAGCGGCGGCCGCGGCCACCGATGCCGGAGCAGCCGGCGCCGGGCTGATCGCGAAACATTGACGACAGGCGATGCTGGGCGCTCCCCAGCGGCTCACGGCTAACACCGTGGGCCGCTGGGGAGCGGTATTCGTGCATTTCAGGGGGTTGACGGCCAAAATGGCGGTCCGCTATCGCGACCGGCTCAGGGACAAAATGACGACCGATGTTGTTGACCACGATCGGCCGCCGTGTTTTCCTGGAACCCTAAAAAGGCAATAATTCGTTACGTTACGTAACCTCCGAGGAACGCCGGCATGGTCCTTACCGTCTCCGATACCCCGTATGCGGACATAAAAATCAAAGTCGATCAGGCCGTGAGTCCAATGTTCGGGGCGCTGGTCAAGGATGCGCTGGCAAAGATCTACAGCAAGCCGAACGGCAAGATCCTGATCGACCGCATCGTCAATGAAGGCGCCGTCAACGCTACCATCCAGGCCAAGGTCGTGATCATGCGGGCGGCGAGCATGGAATACGGCGATATTCCCAATAAGAACAGGCGGGACTGGAAGGGCGGCTCGAAGGCGGTTCGCCTGAGCGAGGCAAAGGCGAGCAATGGTACCGGCACCGGCACCGCGGTGTACTGGAACCCGAACACCATCGAAACACCGGATGGCGCACGGCCCAGTTTTGTCGCTCTGGCGCACGAACTCTGCCATGCGCTGCATAATCTGAACGGCAACGCCATCGCGCTGCTGCGCAGCGAGGAGGAATGGACGGTCGGACTGAACGCCCAGTTGGCGAATGGCCCGAACGAGAACCAGATTCGGTTCGAGCATGGCGTGTCGCATCGGGCGACCTATATTTCCGAAGACTTCGATCTCGCCCATGATGAGGGCGCGTTTGGGGCGCTGTTCGTCAAGCCCGGGTGACCGTTGTTCGGCGCGTAATCCCGAAGCCCGCTGGCGACGCGAGAGCGCTCACCGGCGCGCTTTGGTCGCATCCATTGGCTGCTGGTTTGGTACCCTGATTCAGGCCGGCGTGTGATGCCGCCCGCGGTCATCACGCTCCAGCGCGCCCCAGCGGGCGGCGGCGGCTTCGTCGTCTTCGCGGGCATCCACCCAGGTTTCGGCGCCGTCGGCGAAGCGCTCTTTTTTCCAGAACGGGGCACGGGTTTTCAACCAGTCGATCAGGAAGGCGGTGGCGTCCAGCGCCGGCTGGCGGTGGCCGGCGGCGGCCAGCACCAGCACGATGTTGTCGCCGGGTCGCAGCGGGCCGACGCGGTGGATCAGCGTGCAGCCGAGCAGCGCCCAGCGGCGCCCGGCCTCGGCGGCGATGCGGGCCATCGCACGCTCGGTCATGCCGGGGTAGTGCTCCAGGGTCATGCTGGCGAGCGCGCGGTCATGCACGGTGCCGCGCACGGTGCCGACGAAGCTGCCGATGGCCCCGATGTCGTGGCGGCCGGCGGTGAGGGCGGCGGTTTCGGCGCCGATATCGAAATCCGCCGACTGCACGCAAATGCGCGTCATGTCAGCCGCCAGTCACCGGCGGGAAGAAGGCGACCTCGTCGCCAGGGCGCACCGCTGCCTCGGGGGTGGCGAAATCCTGGTTGACGGCGCAGCGCACTGTGGCGGCCAGCGCGAAGGCGGCGGCGTGGCGGTCGGAGCGGGCGCGCAGCCAGCCGACCAGGGCGCCGACGGTGTCGACACCCTCGGGCAGCGCCAGTTGCTCCTCGCCGGTGCCGACGCGCTCGCGCAGCCAGGCGAAATACAGAATGTGGACCGGGCGGGCGGCGTCCATGGTCAGGGCTTCGGCTTGGGGACGGTCATGGTGCTGCCGTCGGCACCGATCAGGGTCAGCGAGCCGTCGGCGTTGGGCATCACCAGGCCCTGCTTGCCGTTCGGCAGCGTGTAGGTCTCCACGCCGTTGCCGCCGACGACGGTGGCGGCCGGGCCGTTCGGCGTGGCGATCACCCGCGGCCGCTGGGTGGCCACCACTC
>JBEPTZ010000127.1:0-12858 GCA_041691815.1 Rhodospirillales bacterium
CTCCTGGTGCGGCACATACGGCGGCACGAAAATGAAATCCCCCGGCCCGGCCTCCGCCACATATTCCAATTTGGACCCCCAACGCATCCGCGCCCTGCCCTTCAGCACATAGATCACACTCTCCAGCGCCCCGTGATGATGCACCCCGGTCTTGGCGTTGGGATGGATATGCACCGTCCCGGCCCAGATCTTCTGCGCTCCCACCCTGGCCAGATTGATCGCCGCCGCCCGGTTCATCCCCGGCGTCTGCGCCGTGTTCACATCCAACTGGTCGGCCGGGATCACCTTGACCCCATGCTCCCGCCAATCGACCTCCGCGGCAAAATCCTGCGAATGCACGTGACCATCATGCGGCATGACCCGACCTCCATAACTCACGATCGGAGATAGGTCATGCGTCATAACAACACAACGGTGTCGTATGAGATTTTAATTTACTATCACTATACGTATATCATGTCCCGAGGTGAATCGCCACCTGATGCCCGCCATCCCAGATCATCCGCAACGCCACATACAGCACGATCAGCAACCCTATCCACGCGATCCAGCTATGTTTTTCCAACAATCGGGCCACAAATCCCGCCGCCAGGCCCATCAGCACCACCGACATCGTAAGCCCGACCACCAGCACCCAGGGATGCGCCATCGCCGCACCTGCCACCGCCAACACGTTGTCCAGGCTCATGGAAACGTCGGCCAGCAGGATCTGGAACATCGCCTGCCGCAGGCTTTTCGGCGGCGCGCCGCTATGCACATCCGCGTGGTTGACCCGCAACTCGCGATACATCTTCCAGCAGACCCAAAGCAACAAAATGCCGCCGACCAGCAGCAAGCCGATGATCTGAAGCAGCGTTACCGCAACCAGCGCCAGCAGGATTCGCGCGACAGTCGCCCCGCCAATCCCGACGATGATCGCCATGCGCTTCTGCTTGGCCGGCAGCCCGGCCACCGCCAGACCCACCACCACGGCATTGTCGCCAGCCAGCGCCAGATCGATCAGTAGCACCTGCAGTAACACGGTGAGTTCCTGCAGCAGGTAGCTTTCTTGCATCAAGCGGTCCTTGCGAGCGGCGGCGACTCTCCGTAGATGGGGGCGCGACAGCAAAAGTTGAGAGCAGGAATGGTCCCCCGTTACACCCGCCCGGCCATGGCCGCCATCTGGGCGCCGGAAAACCGCTTCCGCATCTGGTTCGAAATCGAGGCGCTGGCCGCCGAGGCGATGGCGCAACGTGGTGATATTCCAGCAGAATCCGCCCGCGCCATCCGCACCAGGGGCGGCGCCAAGCTGGCCGCGATCGACCAGTCCGACCTCGACCGGATCGATGCGATCGAGCGCGAAACCCGCCATGACGTGATCGCCTTCCTCACCTGGCTCGCCGAATCGATCGGCGACGACAGCCGCTACGTACATCTCGGCATGACCAGCAGCGACGTGCTGGACACCTGCTTCTCGGTGCAACTGGTGCAAGCCACCGACCTGTTGATCGCCGATGTCGACGCGGTGCTGGCCGCCCTGAAAGCCCGCGCGTTCGAGCACAAGCACACGCTCACGATCGGCCGCAGCCACGGAATCCACGCCGAACCGACCAGTTTTGGCCTGAAACTGGCCGGTCACTACGCCGAATTCGCCCGCAATCGCGCCCGCCTGCTGGCCGCCAGGGCCGAGATCGCCACCTGCGCGATCAGCGGCGCGGTCGGCACCTTCGCCCATCTCGATCCATCGATCGAGGCCTATGTCGCGGAAACACTTGGCCTTTCGGTCGAACCGGTTTCCACCCAGATCATCCCGCGCGACCGCCACGCCGCCTATTTCTGCGCCCTCGGCGTGGTCGCCTCCGGAATAGAACGACTGGCGATCGAGGTGCGGCATTTGCAGCGCAGCGAGGTGCGCGAGGCCGAGGAATTCTTCCATCCCGGCCAGAAGGGCAGCTCGGCGATGCCGCATAAGCGCAACCCGGTACTGTCGGAGAACCTCACCGGCCTGGCCCGCGTGGTGCGCGCCGCGGTGACGCCGGCGCTGGAGAACGTGGCGCTGTGGCATGAGCGCGATATCAGCCATTCCAGCGTCGAGCGGGCGATCGCCCCGGATGCCACGGTAACGCTCGATTTCGCCCTGGCCCGGCTGGCCGGCATGATGGAGAAGCTGACCATCTACCCGGAGCGGATGGCGGCCAACCTGCAAAACCTTGGCGGCGTTGTGCATTCCGGCGAGGTGCTGCTGGCGCTGGCCCGCGCCGGCATCCTGCGCGAGGACGCCTATCGCATCGTCCAGCGCAACGCGATGGCCACCTGGACCCAACTGGGCCAGCCGGGCGGCCGGGATTTCCGCGCCAACCTGGCGGCCGATCCGGAGGTCGCCGGCCGGGTGGCGCCGGAACTGCTGGATGCGGCGATGGAATCGCGCCAGCATCTGCGCCAGCTCGACGCCATCTATACCAGGGTGTTCGGCGAGGCCGGGCCGGCGGCCTGAGCGGCGGCCCCAGCCTTGCGTCGGGGGCGTGTGGCGCTGGCGGAGCGGCGCTGCTATACGCCGCGCATCGATCATGGGTGCGCTGCACCGCAATATGGGGAGGCCGGTCATGGCCCGCCGTCGGCAACTCTATGAAGGCAAAGCCAAGGTTCTGTTCGAGGGCCCCGAGCCCGGCACCCTGGTGCAATACTTCAAGGACGATGCCACTGCGCTGAACGGCCAGAAGAAGGGCACCATCACCGGCAAGGGCGTGCTGAACAACCGGATCAGCGAGTACCTGATGCTGCGGCTGGCCGAGATCGGCATCCCGACCCATTTCGTCCGCCGTCTCAACATGCGCGAGCAGCTGATCCGCGAGGTCGAGATCGTGCCGATCGAGGTGGTGGTGCGCAACGTCGCCGCCGGCAGCATCTCCACCAGGCTGGGCATCGCCGAGGGCACCAGGCTGCCGCGCTCGATCATCGAATATTATTACAAGAACGATGCGCTGAACGACCCGATGGTCTCCGAGGAGCACATCACCTGCTTCGGCTGGGCGGCCACCCAGGACATGGACGATATCGTGGCGTTGACCTTGCGGATCAACGACTTCCTGACCGGGCTGTTCCTCGGCGTCGGCATCACGCTGGTGGATTTCAAGGTGGAGTTCGGCCGGCTGTGGGAGAACGAGGACATGCGCATCGTCCTCGCCGACGAGATCAGCCCGGATAACTGCCGGCTGTGGGATTCCAAGACCAGCGAGAAGATGGACAAGGACCGCTTCCGCCGCGATCTCGGCAAGGTGGAAGAGGCCTATCAGGAGGTCGCCCGCCGGCTGGGGATTCTGCCGGAAGCGGGTGCCAGGGACATGAAGGGCCCGGAGGTCATGCAATGACCGACCCCTTCAACATGACGGAGGTCATGCAGTGAAGGCTGTCGTCACTGTGATGCCGAAGCAGGGCGTGCTGGACCCGCAGGGCAAGGCGATCGGTCATGCGTTGCAGGGGCTCGACTTCGCGGGCGTCGGCGAGGTGCGGATGGGCAAGCGGATCGAGTTGGAGCTGGCCGAGACCGACCCGGCAAAGGCCCGCGCCCAGGCCGAGGAGATGGCCCGCAAGCTGCTGGCCAATCTGGTGATCGAGAGTTTCAAAGTGGAGTTGGCCTGACATGAACGCCACTCTTCGATGAAAGCGGGTATCGTCGTGTTCCCCGGCATCAACCGGGAACGCGACATGGCGATCGCGCTGGAACTGGCCACCGGCCGCAAGCCGCGCATGATCTGGCACAAGGAGAGCGATCTCACCGGGCTCGACCTGGTGGTGGTCCCCGGCGGCTTCAGCTACGGCGACTACCTGCGCTGCGGCGCGATGGCGGCCCAGTCCCCGGTGATGGCGGCGATCCGCGCCCACGCCGAGCGCGGCGGCCACGTGCTGGGGGTGTGCAACGGCTTCCAGATCCTCGCCGAGGCCGGGCTGTTGCCCGGCGCCCTGCTGCGCAACGCCTCGCTGCGCTTCCTGTCGATGGACTGCCATCTGCGCGTGGAGCGGTCCGACACCGCCTATACGCGGCACTACCAGAAGGGCCAGGTGTTCCGCTCGCCAATGGCGCACGGCGACGGCAACTACTTCGCCGATGACGACACGCTGGACCGGCTGGAGGGCGAGGGCCGGGTGATCTTCCGCTACGCCACCCCGGAAGGCGAGATCACCGCCGCCGCCAACCGCAACGGCAGCGCCCGCAACATCGCCGGCATCGCCTCGGAGAACCTGCGGGTGCTCGGGCTGATGCCGCATCCGGAAGACCTGGTGGACCCGCTGATGGGCGGCACCGACGGCAAGCCGCTGTTCGATGGGCTCGCCGCGGCCCTGGCAGCATAGGCAAGGAAGCAGTTCTTTTTTGAAAAAAAGAACCAAAAAACTTTTATCCGCCTTGCAACAGCGGAGCGCGGGAGACTCCAGAGTCTCCAAATGAATGAAAAGTTTTTTTGCTTCTTTTTGTTCACAAAAAGAAGATCTTCCTTTCTGTAGGAGCAAACATGGCGCGTGACGTAAACCAGGCGCTGGCGCGTGAGTTCGGGCTGAGTGCGGACGAATACCAGCGCGTGCTGGAGATCATGGGCCGCACGCCGACGCTGACCGAACTTGGTGTGTTCAGCGTGATGTGGTCGGAGCATTGCTCGTACAAATCCTCGCGGGTCTGGCTGAAGCAGTTGCCGACCAAGGCGCCGTGGGTGATCCATGGGCCGGGCGAAAATGCCGGGGTGGTGGATATCGGCGAGGGCCTGGCGGCGATCTTCAAGATGGAGAGCCACAACCACCCGAGCTTCATCGAGCCGTATCAGGGCGCGGCCACCGGCGTCGGCGGGATTCTGCGCGACGTGTTCACCATGGGGGCGCGGCCGATCGCCAACCTCAACGCGCTGCGCTTCGGTGACCCGGCGCTGGCCCGCACCAAACGCACCGTGGATGGGGTGGTGCGCGGCATCGGCGGCTATGGCAATTGCGTGGGCGTGCCGACGGTGGGCGGCGAGATCGATTTCCATCCAGCCTATAACGGCAATCCGCTGGTCAATGCGATGACGGTGGGGATCGCCGATCAGGGTAAGATATTCCTCTCGGCGGCGGCTGGCATCGGCAATCCGGTGATCTATGTCGGCAGCAAGACCGGGCGCGACGGCATCCACGGCGCGACCATGGCCAGCGCCGAGTTCGGCGCCGATTCCGAGGAGAAACGGCCAACCGTGCAGGTCGGCGACCCGTTCACCGAGAAGCTGCTGATCGAGGCCTGCCTGGAGTTGATGGGCACCGACGCGATCGTGGCGATCCAGGACATGGGCGCGGCCGGGCTGACCAGTTCCGCCGTCGAGATGGCCGGCAAGGGCGGCGTCGGCATCGTGCTCGACCTGGACGCGGTGCCGCAGCGCGAAGAGGGCATGACCGCCTATGAGATGATGCTGTCGGAGAGCCAGGAGCGGATGCTGATGGTGCTGCGGCCGGACCGGCAGGAGATGGCGCGGGCGATCATCGAGAAATGGGACCTGGATTTCGCGGTGATCGGCCGGCTGACCGATACCGGGCGGATCGTGGTGACGCATCGGGGCGTGGTGGAGGCGGATATTCCGCTCGACCCGCTGGCCGAGCAGGCGCCGCTGTATCACCGGCCAATCGAGGAAACGCCGAAGCCGGCAAAGCTGGGGCCGGTGGCGGCGCCGGTGAGCCTGGCGGCGGCGCTGGAGACGCTGATCTCCTGCCCCGATCTGTGCTCGCGGGCCTGGGTGTGGGACCAGTACGACAGCACCATCGGCGGCCAGACGGTGAAGCGGCCGGGCGCCGCCGATGCCGCCATCGTGCGGCTGGAGGGGCGGCGGCGGGCACTGGCGTTGACCACCGACTGCACCCCCCGCTACGTGCAGGCCGACCCGGAGGCGGGCGGCGCGCAGGCGGTGGCCGAGGCCTGGCGCAACATCACCGCCACCGGGGCGACGCCGCTGGCGATCACCGACAACATGAATTTCGCCAACCCGGAGAAGCCGCGCATCATGGGCCAGTTCGCCGGCGCCATCCGCGGCATGGCGGCGGCCTGCACGGCGCTGGATTTCCCGGTCGTCTCCGGCAATGTCAGCCTGTATAACGAAACCGAGGGCCGGCCGATCCTGCCGACGCCGGCGATCGGCGGCTTGGGGGTGCTCGAGGATGCCGCGCAGGCAGTCGGCTACGCGCTGGCGCCGAGGCTGGAGCTGGTGCTGATCGGCACCACCGAGGGCTGGCTCGGCCAGTCGCTGTGGCTGCGCGAGGTGGCGGGGCGCGAAGAGGGTGCGCCGCCGCCGGTGGATCTGGCCGCTGAGCGGCGCAATGGCGACTTCGTGCGCGCGGAGATCCTGGCCGGCCGGGTGCGCGCCTGCCATGACGTGTCCGATGGCGGGCTGCTGGTGGCGGTCGCCGAGATGGCGCTGGCCGGCGACACCGGGGTGGTGCTGCGCGGCGGCGAGACGGGGCATGCGTTCTGGTTCGGCGAGGACCAGGCGCGCTATGTGCTGGCGGTGGAGCGCGCCGCGCCGCTGCTGGCAGCCGCCGCAGCCGCCGGGGTGCCGGCGCAAAGCCTCGGCCGGGCCGGGGGCGGAGAATTGACTCTTCCGGACGGAGGCACCATGTCACTTGCCAGTCTGCGCGCCATGCACGAGCATTTCTTTCCGGCGTGGATGGACGTAGAATCGGCCTGAGACGTGTTTGCCCCCGGACTGATGTGCAGGAGTTGACTTCATGGGTATGCCCGCAGGTGACATCGAGGCCCTCATCAAGGCCGCCCTGCCCGATGCGAGTGTGACCATCGAAGACCTGGCCGGCGATGGCAACCACTACGCCGCCACGGTGATCAGCGCCGCCTTTACCGGCAAATCCCGGGTTCAGCAGCACCAGATCGTCTATGCCGCCCTGCAGGGACGCATGGGTGGCGAGTTGCACGCCCTGGCGCTCCAGACTTCCGCCCCCGCATAAGGAAAGCCTCCGATGTCCGACCCGACCGCCGACCGCATCAAGACCGAGATCACCGAGCATCCGGTGATGCTCTACATGAAGGGCACAGCGATGTTCCCGCAATGCGGGTTCTCGGCGCGTGTGGTGCAGATTCTCACCCATATGGGCGTGCCGTTCAGCACCGCCAACGTGCTGGAAGACCCCGAGCTGCGCGAGGGGATCAAGCAGTTCTCCAACTGGCCGACGGTGCCGCAGCTCTACGTGAAGGGCGAGTTCGTCGGCGGCTGCGATATCGTCACCGAAATGTTCCAGTCCGGCGAGCTGGGCACCATGCTCACCGCCAAGGGCGTGCCGCACGAAGCGGCTGCCTGAGCCACGCACCGCCGGGGGTGACGGTCAGCCGCCGCCCCCGGCGGGATGGGTTTCGCGGCCGACCGGCGATGCGCGCCTTACTTCTGCCGCGCCGGCCGCGCTATACAGCGCCATGCCGAACCGTCGGGCCCTGCTGCGAATCGGACTGAACGCCGGGCTGGACTTCCTGCTCGCTGCGGCCTCGGTGCCGCTGGCGCGCTGGTTGACCAACCCCGCCGGCGATGCGCTGGGCCCGGCCTGGGCGCTGCTGCTGGGCGGCGTGCTGCTGCTGCTGGCCGGGCTGCCGTTTCGCCTCTCATTCCAGTACTGGCGGTTTACCGGCGCCAACGACCTGCTGGGGGTCAGCGCCTCGTCGATCGCCGCGGCGGCGCTGTTCGCGCTGGCGATGCATGCCGCCGACGTGCCGTTGTCCAGCCCCACCTTCCCGATGGTGCATGTGCTGTGCCTGATCGCGCTGCTGGGGCTGCCGCGCGGCGCCTACCGGCTGCTCAGCGAGGGGCCGCCGGGCGCCGCGGACCACACTTGCGAGCAGTCTCCGGTGCTGCTGATCGGCGCCGGCGAGGGGGCGGATCTGTTCCTGCGGGCGCTGATCGCCGACCATTCTGCCAGCTTCCGGGTGGTCGGCCTGCTGTCCACCGGCGAGGCGCAGACCGGGCGGCGGATCAACGGCCATGCGATCCTCGGCACGCTGGAGGAGGCGGCCGCCGTGCTGGCCCGGCTGCGCGCCGCCGGCGACGGGCCGGACCTGCTGGTGGTGACCGACCCCGGCCTGTCCGGCCAGCGCCTGGCAGCGCTGATGGCGGTGGCCGATGAGCAGAATCTCCGCCTGGCCCGCGCGCCGCGCATGACCGCGCTGGACGAGGAACCGCAGGGCAAGCGCGCGCCGCAAGGCAAGGGCGTGCAACTGAATCCGGTTGCCATCGAGGACCTGCTGAACCGCGCCCAGGTGCCGCTGAACCGCGACGGCATGGCCAAGCTGGTGCAGGGCCGCCGGGTGCTGGTCACCGGCGCCGGCGGCACCATCGGCTCCGAACTGGCGCGCCAGCTTGCCGGCCTCGGCCCGGCCGAACTGGTGCTGCTGGACAACGGCGAATACGCGCTCTGGCGGATCAACCTGGAGCTGGCGGAAACCGCCCCCGAGGTCGCCCGCCGCGCGGTGATCGCCGATGTGCGCGACGAGGCCCGCATCCGCGCGGTGATGGACCAGGCGCGGCCGGAACTGGTGTTCCACGCCGCCGCCCTGAAGCATGTGCCGATCGTCGAGGCCAACCCGCTGGAGGGCCTGCTGACCAATGTCGCCGGCACCCGCCATGTGGCCGACGCCGCCCGCGCCGCCGGGGCCGCGGCAATGGTGCTGATCTCCACCGACAAGGCGGTTAACCCGACCAGCGTGATGGGCGCCTCGAAGCGGCTGGCGGAAATGTACTGCCAGGGGCTGGATATCGCGGCGATCGACGCCAGCCCGCCCGGCATGCGCTGCATCACCGTGCGGTTCGGCAATGTGCTCGGCAGCACCGGCAGCGTGGTGCCGCTGTTCCGCCGGCAACTGGCGCGCGGCGGGCCGCTCACCGTCACCCACCCGGACATGCAGCGCTATTTCATGACTGTGCGCGAGGCGGTGGGGCTGGTGCTGCAGGCCAGCGTGGTCGGCACCGTGCCCGACGGCATGTGCATGCAGCAGGGCGGCATCTTCGTGCTGGATATGGGTGAGCCGGTGAAGATCGTCGATCTCGCCCGCACCATGATCCGCCTCGCCGGGCTGCGGCCGGACCGCGACGTGGCGATCCGCTTCACCGGCCTGCGCCCCGGCGAGAAGCTGTTCGAGGAATTGTTCCATGGCGCCGAGCCGCCGGTGGCCACCACCTGCCCCGGCCTGCTGATGGCAGCCCCGCGCACCGCCGACCCGGCGATCGTGGCGCGCGGCATCGACGAACTGGCCGCCGCGTGCCACGCCGGCAACACCGGGTTGGCGCTGGCGGTGCTGGCGCGCATGCTGCCCGAATTCATCCATAACGGCGACGCCAACGCCGCCAGCGCCTGAGCCGCCATCCGGCCTGTAAGGAGATCGATGCCCAACGATGCCCCGCCGAACCAGACCCGGCAGCCGATTCCGTTCCTCGACCTCAAGGCGCAGCAGGCCCGCATCGCCGCCGATCTGCGCCGCCGGCTGGATGCGGTGCTGGCGCATTGCCAGTTCGTGCTGGGGCCGGAAGTCGCCGAGCTGGAGACCGAGCTCGCCCGCTTCTGCGGCGCCGCGCATTGCGTCTCGGTCAGTTCCGGCACCGATGCGCTGCAGATCGCCATGATGGCCGAGGGCATCGGCCCGGGCGACGCGGTATTCCTGCCCGCCTTCACCTACACCGCCACCGCCGAGGTGCCGCTGGTGCTGGGCGCCACGCCGGTGTTCGTCGATGTCGATCCGCGGACCTTCCAGCTCGACCCGGCGCATCTGGAGGCCCGCATCGCCGCGGTGCGCGCCGCCGGAAAGCTGCGCCCGCGCATACTGATCGGCGTCGATCTGTTCGGCCAGCCCGCCGATTGGCCGGCCTTGGCGGCGATCGCGGCGCGCGAGGGCCTGGTGACGCTCGACGACTGCGCCCAGAGCTTCGGCGCCAGCCTGCACGGCGCCAGGCTCGGCGTGCAGGCGGATATCACCGCCACCAGCTTCTTCCCCTCCAAGCCGCTCGGCGCCTATGGCGATGGCGGCGCGCTGTTCACCGAGAGCGCCGAGCGCGCGGCGCTGTTTCGCAGCCTACGCACTCATGGCGAAGGTACCACCCGCTACGAGGTGCTGCGCACCGGCATGAACGGCCGGCTGGACACCATGCAGGCCGCCGTGCTGCTCAGCAAGCTGACGGTGTTCGAGGAGGAACTGGTCGCCCGCGAGCGGATCGCCGAGATCTACGACCGCCGCCTCGGCAACGCGGTGACGGTGCCGGTGCGGGTGCCCGACAGCGTCAGCGCCTGGGCGATCTATGCGATCCTGCTGCCGGATGCCGCCGCGCGCATTCGAATGCAGGACGGGCTGAAGGCGGCCGGAGTGCCGAGCGCAATCTATTACCCGAAATCGCTGCATCAGCAGCCGGCCTATGCCCACGCCCATGACGGCGCCGCCTTGCCGGTCAGCGAAGACCTCGCCACCCGTATCATGGCGCTGCCGATCCATCCCGACCTGACCGACCTCGATGTGGACCGCATCTGCGCGGCGGTGCTGGCCAACGTGTAGCGCCGCCCGACGCCCCATCCTTGCACGCCCTGGCGCCCGGTGGCACATCTCGGGGCACGTCTAACGAGCAGGAGCCGAGGCATGGCGATCAACAAGGTCTATCCCAACGCGACGGCGGCCTTGGCCGGACAGATCCGCGACGGCATGACCATCCTGGCCGGCGGTTTCGGCCTGTGCGGCATCCCCTCGGCGCTGATCGACGCGGTGCGCCAGTCCGGCGCCAAGAACCTCACCTTCGTCTCCAACAATGCCGGCGTCGACGATGCCGGGCTGGGCGTGCTGCTGCAAACCCGCCAGATCCGCAAGATGATCAGCTCCTATGTCGGCGAAAACGCCACCTTCGCCCGCCAGTTCCTCGCCGGCGAGCTGGAGATCGAGTTCAACCCGCAAGGCACGCTGGCCGAACGCATCCGCGCCGGCGGCGCCGGCATCCCGGCGTTTTTCACCAAGACCGGCGTCGGCACCCAGGTCGCCGAAGGCAAGGAGGTGCGCGAGTTCGACGGCCAGAAATACGTGATGGAGCGCGGCATCCGCGCCGATATCGCGCTGGTGCACGCCTGGAAGGCCGATACCGAGGGCAACCTCGTCTACCGCAAGACCGCGCGCAACTTCAACCCGATCATGGCCACCGCCGCGGCGCTGACCGTGGTGGAGACCGAGTTGCTGGTGCAGCCGGGCGAGATCGACCCGGACCACATCATCACGCCGGGGATTTTCGTCAAGCGGATCGTCAAGCTCGACCAGGTCAACAAGCGGATCGAGCAGCGGACGGTGCGCAGGCGGGAGGCGGCGTAGCAAGGAAGATCTTCTTTTTGTGAACAAAAAGAAGCAAAAAAACTTTCTGTCCCCGGGAGTCGGTATTTCCCGGCGGTACGCCGCCATTGGATGAAGTTTTTTGCGCGCTTTTTTACAAAAAAGCGCTGCTTGCTTACTACTCAAGGAGACTCCGCAATGCCCTGGATCCGAGATCAGATGGCCGCCCGCGCCGCCCGTGAACTGCAGGACGGCTTTTACGTCAATCTCGGCATCGGCATCCCGACGCTGGTGGCCAACTACATCCCGGATGGGATCAGCGTGCAGTTGCAGTCGGAGAACGGCATGCTCGGCACCGGCCCGTTCCCGTTCGAGGGCGAGGAGGATGCCGACCTGATCAATGCCGGCAAGCAGACCGTCACCGAACTGCCGACCACCAGCTACTTCGACAGCGCCACCAGCTTCGGCATGGTGCGTGGCGGGCATATCAACCTGTCGATCCTCGGTGCGCTGCAGGTGGCGGAGAACGGCGACCTGGCCAACTGGATGATCCCCGGCCACATGGTCAAGGGCATGGGCGGCGCGATGGACCTGGTGGCCGGCGTCAAGCGGGTGGTGATCCTGATGGAGCACACCGCCCGCGGCAAGCCGAAGCTGCTGAAGCGCTGCACCCTGCCGCTGACCGGCGCCGGCGTGGTGGACATGGTGGTGACCGACCTCGCGGTGTTCAGCGTCGATCGCAACGGTGGTGGCATGGTGCTGCTGGAACTGGCCCCCGGCGTCACCCAGGACGAGGTGCGCGCGGCCACCGAGGCCGGCTATACCGTCTCCGCGGACCTCAAACAGGCCGCCTGAGCAGAACCGCACCTTCCGCCACCGCCAGCCCTTCGGGGTCGGAGGGCGGGGTTTCGCACAGCAGCAGCGTGCCGCCGGCCAACAGTGCGCCGAGTGGCCAGCAATCGGCGAGCGGACCGGGCCAGAGCGCGCGCTGGTCCGGCCGCAACTCCAGCCGCAGCAGATGGTCGGCCGCCTGCCGCGCCAGCGCGTCGCAGTTTCCCGCTTTGAGCATGGCCCCGATGCATTCCGGCACCTCGCCGGCCAGCAGCGCCGCCGCGTCGAAGCGGTGCCTGGTCTCGGCGCCGATCAGTTCGATCGCCCCGCGCCGGCCCATCGCCCGCGCCAGCCCGCCGGCATAGCCCAGATCGGCGTTCAGCCCGGCAAACCGGCCGATCGCCTCGTAGAATTCCGCCGGCGCGGCCGCCGCCCAGGCCCAGATCGCCGCCGGGCCACCAGGCGCGTGCGTCGCCGTCGCACGGCACCATTCGATGAATGCCGCCATGGTGCTGGTGGCTTGCGCCTCGTCAGCCGGCCGCCAGGGGGCATTTTGCTCAGGCGCTGGTTTTTGCATCGCTTCCGCCTCGGGAGGGGCTTGCCCGTCGGTGTCCGGGGCGGTATATGCGCGCCTCCCCGTCATGGGGTCCAGCGCGCCACCCCCAGGGCCGCTCGGAACGTGGGGCCATAGCTCAGCTGGGAGAGCGCCTGAATGGCATTCAGGAGGTCAGCGGTTCGATCCCGCTTGGCTC
>JBEPTZ010000128.1:0-12750 GCA_041691815.1 Rhodospirillales bacterium
CCGAAACGGGGCGCCCGCGAAACGCTGTTCAGGCCGCGGTGATCGCGTCGATCGCGGCGGTTTCCTCGGCCGAGAGCATCCAGCCGCCGGCCTTGACGTTCTGCTCCAGCTGCTCCGGCCTGGTCGCCCCGGCAATCACGCTGGCCACCGGTGCGCGCGACAGCAGCCAGCTGAACGCCAGCTCCAGCGCGGTGTGGCCGCGGCTTTCGGCGTAGTCGATCAGCTTCTCGCTGATCGCCCAGTTCGCATCGGTCAAATAACGGTTGGCCAGCCGCTCGGTCTTGGTCAGCCGCGCCCCCTCCGGCATCGGCGCGTTGCGGCGGTATTTGCCGGTCAGCAGGCCGCTGGCCAGCGGGAAATACGGCAGCAGCCCCAGCCCGATCGCCCGCGCCGCCGGCATCAGCTCCTTCTCGGCGCCACGCACCACCAGCGAATACTCGTCCTGGCACGAGACGAAATGCGACAGCCCCTCGGTTTTGGCGATCCAGTCGGCCTGCATCATCTGCCACGACGCCCAGTTGGAGCAGCCGACATAGCGCACCTTGCCCGCCCGTACCAGGTCGTCGAGCGCCCGCAGCGTCTCCTCCACCGGGGTCAGTTCGTCGAACCGGTGCACCTGGTAGAGGTCGATATAGTCGGTCTGCAGCCGCGCCAGACTGGCTTCCACCGCCTGCATGATGTAGCGGCGCGAGGCGCCCTGTTTGCGCCCGTCATCGCTCATCGGCATGCAGAACTTGGTCGCCAGCACGATCTCCTTGCGCATGTCGCCCAGCACCTTGCCCATATCGGTCTCCGAGCCGCCGCGCTCGCCATACACATCGGCGGTGTCGAACAGCGTGATGCCAAGGTCGAACGCCTTGTGGATCACCCTCCTGGTCGCCTCCAGGTCGATCCGGGCGCCGAAATTGTTGCAGCCGAGCCCGATCGCCGAGACGCGCAGGCCGGACGTGCCGAGGTTGCGGATTTCCATCTTGCCACTCCTGAGGGGATATGGCGGTGAGTGTCGGGCTTCCGCCGCTCCGGGTCAAAGGGGGGCCGAATTCGGCCGCCGGATTGATAACGCACCGGCTTATTTGCGCCTGCCCGGCGTGTCGGTCCAGCCGCGACGCGACCACGCCTCGATGCGCCGGACGACGAGAGCGGATGGATAGCCGACGGCGAAATACAAAAATGC
The DNA here is from genome assembly GCA_041691815.1 of Rhodospirillales bacterium. Lineage (GTDB taxonomy): Bacteria > Pseudomonadota > Alphaproteobacteria > Acetobacterales > Acetobacteraceae > 70-18. Next base: position 1,175 of record JBEPTZ010000128.1, read on the forward strand.
CGTTATGGTGTAAATTGTAAAATATTGATAATTGCGGGCCGCAATCAATTGGCCGCTGAACATCAATTCCTGCACGGTGACGACCGAAGCAAGCGCTGTATCCTTGAACAAGGCGATAAGGTAGTTGCCAAGCGACGGAAGAACAATCCGGAACGCTTGCGGCAAAATGATCTTGGCCAGCACCTGCCATCGCTTCAGGCCGAGGCTGGAGGCAGCTTCCCACTGCCCGTGCGGAACCGCCTCGATGCCACTTCGGTAGACTTCGCTCATATAGGCGGAGTAATTCAGCGTCAGGCCGATGATCGCCGCGGGGATTGGCTGCAGCCGCAATCCCGCGCTGGGCAGCACATAGTAGATATATATAAGCTGGAGAATCAGCGGCGTGGCGCGAAGGAATTCAACGTAGAAATCAGCCGGCCACCGGATATAGCGGGCCGGTGACATGCGCGCCAACGCCACCGGTATTGCCAACAGGCTGGCAAGAACGATCACCACCAGCGTGAGCATGATGGTGATCGCCAGACCGTAAAGAAAAACCCAACCGTAGTCCCGAACAACCTCCGGGTTAAACAGCTCCATCGAGCTGCAGGTGTCTCGCGGTCAAAGCGGGAAGAAGAACATGTTGCGGTTCGACAGGCCGTATTTCTTCAGCAGCGCCGACATCTCGCCGTTGCCACGAACTTCGGCCAGCGCCTGCGTGTAGCCGGCGCGCAGCGAGCAGGAATCCTTGCGCACGGCATAGCGGGCGTAGCCGTAGCCGTATTTGAAGATCATGTCCTCCGGCACCTTGACGTTCGGCACGATCTCGATCGTCGCGGATTTGTTAGCCTGGAGATAAGCCAGAACCTTCACGTCGTCCTCGAGGATCGCCTTGACCCGGCCAGTGCTGATGGCGGCGAACTCCTCGGCGTCGGTTTGGAAGGGCGTCACGGTAACGCCGATCGAGCGGAGATACTCATCCGCCGCCGACCCGGCGATGGCGCCGACCTGCGTGCCTTTCAACGCCTCGAAGCTGCGCGGCGGGGCGGTGTCGGATTTCTGCACCACGATTGCCGGACCATACCACCAGGCCGGGCCGGAGAACGAAACTGCCTTCAGGCGATCCGGGGTGATGTGGATATTCGCCGCCACGACATCGATGCGTTGCGACAGCAGTGCCGGAATGAGTTGTCCGAACGGCATCACCTCGTAGTGGATCTTGGTAATCCCAAGCCATCTCAGCGCCGCTTCGTTGATCTCGACGTCGAGGCCGCTGGCTTTCTGGGTGGCGGGATCGATTGAGGAATAGGGCGGAGATGGCGATATGCCGAGCGTGATTCCGTCCTGCTGGGCATGCTTCAGCGAAGTGTCGCCGCAGTTCTGGAACAGCGGCGTGGCCTCGAAGCGGAAGTCCTGTGCCACCGCGGTGCCGGCCGTGCCGGCGATGAGCGTCAGGCATAGCGCAAAGACTGCTTTATGCAGCATGGGTTTCGTCCCCTTGTCTGGATGTTCCGCCAGTTATCGTATACAATATCAGTCGTATCCCCGAGTCAATGATAAGCGGAAAGCAAGGCCGCGTGGGCGGCGCGGGCTGCCGCTGCCGCCGGTCGCGGCAGCGCCGATCGTTACTGCGTCACCGGCAAGGTTGTTGTTGACTCCATCGCGGCAATGGCCCGAAGCTGCCTGCCGCAAACTGCAAAATTCGTGCGACAAATCGCGGCAAGCGACCAAACACGCCGCAAGCGCGCATTGGGGGACACGGCGATGGCAGGCGAAAATCGGGCGGCAACCGCAATCGGCCGGCGCGCTCTGTTGCAGGCCAGCACCGCCGGCGTCTGGCTGGCCGCACTCGGGGGAGCGCCGGCCTGGGCGCAGGGCACGCCGTGGGCCGACCAGCCGAAGAGCAAGGTGGACAAGCTCAACTTCGTCGTCTGGACCTATGGCGACATCTACACCAAGATCGCCGCCAAGTTCAAAGCCGACTGGGGGGTGCCGGTCGACGCCACCATCTCCTCGTTCAACGACCATCCGACGAAGCTGATGACGATGTATGCCGGCGGCGAGACGATCGACGTTTCGCAATCCTCGCCGTTCTCCTTCCCGAGTTTCATCAGTCAGGACCTGGTGGTGCCGCTGGACGACCTGCCGGGCGCCGCCCAGTACAAGGCCGACCTGACCGAATCCGCCAAACAGGTGGCGGTGGTGGACGGCAAGCTGATGGGCCTGCCGTATTTCTCCGCCGTCTGGGTGTGGAACTACTACGCCGACCTGCTGGATAAGGCCAAGTTCACCCCGTTCAAGACCTATGACGAATTCATGGAGCAGTGCCGCAAGGCCAAGAAGGACAAGATCAGCGAATACCCGGTGCTGTGGGTGGCCGGCGTCGGCCTGGAGCAGTTACCCGGCACCTGGTACCAGATGACCTGGAACAAGGGTGGCGTGTTCTTCGACAAGGACGGCAACCACCAGATGGGCCCCGGCTCGATCGCCCGCGAAACGCTGAAATGGTGGGTGCAGACCTTCAAGGAGGAGCTGTCCGACCCGGAATCGCTGAAGGCGCAGTTCACCACCTCGGCCAAGTCATTCGGCGCCGGCAAGAACCTGTATCGCGGGCCCAACCACCATTACGGCCTCAATATCGTCAACGACCCCAAGCAGTCGCCGATCGCCGGGCGGGTGTTCGTGCATGGCTCGCCCGGTGACGGGCGGACCATCGGCGACAGCCACGTGTATTTCATCACCTCGGCCAATCGCGACAAGCAATGGGCCTGGAAGCTGCTGCAATATCTCGGCGGCAAGACCAAGGACGGCGAATATACCCAGGCCAACGGCCTGGCGCACGACGCCATGCTCGGCTCCGGCTACACCTCGGTGATGAACAGCAAGGTGATCACCGAGGGCTGGAAGCCGTGGGGCGACCCGGTGAAGATCCTGGAGATCTGGAACAAGGCGACCTATGTCGGCGAGGTCTGCAACTCGATCTACAAACCCTGGCATTTCCCCTGGACCGATCGGCTGAACATCGAGGTGCAGAAGGCGCTGACCGGCCAGATCACCGCCGATGCCTGCTGCGACACGCTGATCGCCGCGATCAAGGAAGTGCAGAAGGGCTGAGGCGGGGCGTCCGCATGGCCTCGGCCAGGGTGAGCGGCACCGGCTACCGGTTCCGCCGCGAATTGCCGCCGCGCGCGCTGGGGCTGGTGATGAACATCCCCACCCTCATCACCCTCACGCTGGTGCTGGCCTACCCGATCTACTACGCGGCCTATCTTTCGCTGCACAAGGTGTCGCTGGCGCAGTTGCGGCGCGGCATCTTCCCGTTCGTCGGGCTGGACAACTACCACAAGATCCTCGCCGACCCGCTGTTCCTGCTGGCGCTGAAAAACACCTTCATCTTCACCGCCTTCTCGGTCAGCATGGAGATCGTGCTGGCGATTGCCATCGCGCTGCTGATCGACCAGCAGCATGTCTGGACCGGGCGGATCACCAAATTCCTGATCCTGCTGCCCTACGCGGTGCCGCCGATCGCCAACGGGCTGATCTGGTCGTTCCTGTATAATTTCGACTTCGGCTTCCTCAACCGCATCGGCTTCACCTTCGGGCTGCTCAGCGAGCCGATCAACTGGTCGGGCAACCCGTCCACCGCGCTGCTGGCGGTGGCGGTGCCGTATATCTGGCGCACCCTGCCATTCGCCATCCTGCTGATGCACGCCGCCCTGCAGGGCATCAACCCGGAACTCTACGAGGCCGCCTCGGTGGACGGCGCCAATGCGCTGAAACGCTTCTGGCACATCACCCTGCCGCTGCTGATGCCGATGATCGTGGTCACCCTGGTGCTGCGCACCTCGTTCGCCTTCGCGGTGTTCGACGAGGTGCTGGCGATCACCCAGGGCGGCCCGGGCGATGCCACCTGGGTGGCGGCCTGGTACAGCTACAAAAAGGGCTTCAACCCGCCCTTCGACATCGGCGTCGGCTCCGCCTCGGCGTTTGTGCTGGCGCTGATCGTCGGCGTGCTGGCGCTGGTCTACGTGAAGCTGCTCTACCGGCGGGTCGAGTAGCCGCCGATGCGCCCCTCACGCCTCACCCGCATGCTGCTGCACCTGGCCAACCTGGTGGTGATCCTGTTCTTCCTGCTGCCGCTGATCGCCGCCATCATCGGCGCGCTGCAATCGGAGAAGAGCCTGCAGGCCACCACCCACGCGCTCTTCCCGCAGCAGTGGACGCTGGATAATTTCCGGGTGATCCTGTCCGGCGGCCAGCAGCAGGGCACCATCTTCGACCAGGCCACCTACCTGCCCGACAACGTCAAGAAGATCTATTACGCGCTGGCCAACAGCACCATCATCTCGGTTTCGGTCACCCTGCTCACCACGGTGTTCGCGTCGCTGTCGGCGTTCACCGTGGTGCGGCTGCGGCTGCGCTGGGTGCTGTGGCTGATGAACGTCAACGTGTTCGCCCGCTTCGTGCCGATCATCGTGCTGATGATCCCGCTCTACGTCACCTTCCGCGGCTTCGGGCTGCTGAACTCGATCTGGGGGGTGATCATCGCGCTGACCGGCTTCCTGCTGCCGTATGGCATATTGATCCTGGCGCCGTATTTCGCCTCCATCCCGCGCGAGCTGGACGAAGCGGCGCGGATCGACGGCTGCTCCCGCTTCGGCGGCTTCCTGCGCATCACCCTGCCGCTGTCCACCCCGGCGCTGGCGTCGTACGGCGCGATCGTGTTCATTATCGCCTGGAACGATCTGCTGATTCCGCTGATCCTGAACAACCGCGCCGAGTTCATGACCCTGCCGGTGGTGATCGCCAGCCTGGTGGGGGATGTGCACGTGTTCTTCAATCTGCTGATGGCGATCTGCCTGATCGCGCTGACGCCCTCGGTGGTGCTGGTGCTGGTATTGCGCAAATTCGTCGTGCAGGGCCTGGCGGTCGGTGGGGTAAAGGGCTGAGGATGTTCATCTTCGACAAGACGCGGCTGGATCTGGCCCGCGAGTTCCGCGCGCAACCCTGGGGCGAGCACAGCCCGGACCTGCAATACCTGCTGATGGTGATGCGCCAGCCCGGCCCGGAGCCCTATCACGTGCTGATCACCGACCGGCCGGGCGAACGCTGGACGCTGGCCACCATGCAGCCCGGCAGCAAGGCGCCGCCGCGCCGCAGCAACATGGTGTTCACCGATCTGCGCGTCGCCGAGTGGTACATATTCCGGCAGCGCTGGGCGCGGCTGGCGGGCGAGGAGTTGCCGTTCGAATGAACCGGGTCATGGCCTATTGCGACCGCTGGACGGCGGCACCGGGTGAAACCGTGCGGTTCATGGTCAGTTGCCTCGGCGGCACCGCGTACGACGCGCAAATCCTGCGCCTGAAGCAGCCGGATGCCGGGCCGCAGGCCACGCCGTTCGCGCCGGAGCCGGTGGACGCCGCCTGCAACGGCCGGCACCAAGGCCACTACCAGCCGATCCCGATCGGCTCGTTCGCCGCGGTGCCGGCGCACCCTGCGCTCACCCCGCGCGGCAGCTTCACGCTGTCGGCGCATGTCTACCCGACCACCCCGGCCAAGGGGCGGCAGCACATCATGGGCACCTGGTGCGAGGCGTCGCAGACCGGCTACGCGCTGGAAATCGACGCCGCCGGCCGGCTCGCCTTCCGCATCGGCGCCGGGCAGGTGGCAGTGGTAACCGGTGCCGCGCTCACCGCGCATCGCTGGTATCATGTGGCGGCCAGCTACGATGCCGCCACCGGCCGCATCGCCCTGCATCAGGCGCCCGCCACCCGCCACGACTTCCACCCCGAGCAACCGGTGGAGGCCAGCGTGGCCGCCGGGTTCGCCCCGGCTGCCGGCGGCCCGCTGCTGTTCGCGGCGGCCAGCACCGGCCCCGCCGACGGCCCGTCGCCCTGGGGCGGCCTCGGCTTCGCGCTGCATTTCAACGGCCGCATCGACGCCCCACGGTTGGCCGAAGGCGTGCTGGACGCCGCCGACCGGGCGCGTCTGGCCGCCACCCCGCTGGATGCCGCCCTGGCCGAGACGCTGGTCGCGGCCTGGGATTTCAGCCTGGACATTGCCGGCGAGGCGATCACCGATATCGGCCCGCGCCGGCTGCATGGCCAGATCGCGAACCTGCCGACGCGGGCGATGCGCGGCCATAACTGGTCCGGCCAGGAGCTGAACTGGACCCGCGCGCCGCATGAATACGGCGCCATCCATTTCCACGACGACGACCTGCTCGACGCCTGCTGGACCCCCGGCTTCGAATTCACCGTGCCCGAGGGCCAGCGCTCCGGCGTCTACGCCGCCCGGGTCACCGCCGACGGCTTCGACTTCTGGGTGCCGTTCTTCGTCCGCCCGCCGCGCGGCACGGCGACCTCCACCGTCGCCTTCCTCGCCTCAACCGCCACCTACACCGCCTATCTCAACAATCGCGGCCGCTTCCTGTCGCTGGTCACCGAGCGCTACCAGGGCCGGGTGATGGTGATGGACGAGATCGACTCGCTGCTGATCGAGTTCCCCGAGATGGGCCTGGCCACCTACGACCGCCATTCCGACGGCAGCGGCGTCTGCCACTCAAGCCGCCACCGCCCGCTGCAGAATTTCCGCCCCACCGGCCGGCACTGGAACTTCAACCTCGACCTGTTCATCGTCGACTGGCTGGAGCATCTCGGCGGCGACTACGACGTGATCACCGAGGAAGACCTGCACACCGAAGGCCTGGCGCTCTTGGAGCCGTACCACGTGATCCTCACCGGCTCGCACCCGGAATACGACTCGCTCGACATGCTCGACGCCTTCGAAGCCTACCTGCGGCGCGGCGGAAGGCTGATGTACATGGGCGGCAACGGCTTCTACTGGCGCATCGCCCACCACCCGGCACGCGACGGGGTGATCGAGGTGCGCCGCGCCGAGGGCGGCGTGCGCGCCTGGGACACCCATCCCGGCGAGGCCTATATGAGCTTCAGCGGCGAATATGGCGGGTTGTGGCGCCGCAACGCCCGCGCCCCGCAGCGCCTGGTCGGCGTCGGCTTCATCAGCCAGGGCTTCGACCATTGCAGCTATTACCGCCGCACCGCCGACGCCGCCGACCCGCGGGTGGCCTGGATGTTCCAGGATGTCGAGGGCGAACTGATCGGCGATTTCGGCCTGCTGCAAGGCGGCGCCGCCGGCCTGGAGATCGACGCCGCCGATGCCCGCCTCGGCACCCCGCCGCACGCCCTGGTGGTGGCCAAGAGCGAGAACCACTCCAACACCTATGAGTTGGTGGCCGAGGAGGTACTGGTCCCGCACGGCGCCACCGACGCGGTGATCAACCCCGACATCCATGCCGACCTGACCTTCTTCGAAACGCCCGGCGGCGGCGCGGTATTCTCCACCGGCTCGATCGCCTGGTCCGGCTCGCTGGGCTGGCACGGGTTCGACAACAACGTGTTCCGCCTGAGCAGCAACGTGCTGGCCCGCTTCAACGACAAGACGCCGTTCCGGATGCCGGATTCGGAGGAATAGGCCGAGCCCGCCGCCGCGACGGCTCAGCCGCCCTGGCCCGGCGTTGGACTCATCGCCGCCACATGCCGCAGCGTCGCCGCCGCCTGCGCCATCGGGCCAGCGACGATCCCGCTAACCGCGTGGATCACCAGCAGGCTGATGCCGATTGATGCAATGGTAACAATAACATACTCCAATAGCCGACCGCCCCGACCATCCTGGCCGGTCGCCCAACGCCGATCTCGCATAAGGTCAGTCCAAAATCAAAATTGACACGGCCGGCACGCCCAACCCGGCTGCCCAAGGAGAGCGTCGCAACACTTAATAGCCAAGGATTTACGGAGAATTAACGATTCCGGCAAGAGCGAACGCCGCACAGAATCGTCTTTTGCGACATCTGCTACAAAATAACACAGTGTGGGACGCCTGGAATGACCGCGGCGGATGGTGGGCGCGACAGGGATTGAACCTGTGACCCCCTCCGTGTCAGGGAGGTGCTCTCCCGCTGAGCTACGCGCCCATCCGTCTGCGGCGAGGCAGGGTTCGTAATCTGTCGCGCCGCCCGGTGCAAGCCCCTACGTCCGGCCGATCTGCGCCAGATCGAACGGCGTGGTCTGGTAGAGTTCGTTGATCCAGTTGCCGAACAGCAGATGGGCATGGCTGCGCCAGCGGTTCTCCGGCTGGCGCGAGGGGTCGTCGTTGGGGAAATAGTTATGCGGTATAGCGATCGGCCGGTCCGCCGCCCGGTCGCGGGCATATTCCTCACCCAGCGAGTTGGAATCATACTCGATGTGGTTGAACATATGCAGCGCCCGATGCTTCGGGTCGTCCAGCAGGCACAGCCCGGCGGCGTCGGACTCCATCAGCACCTTCATGCCGCTGTCCGGCGGAATATCGCTGCGGCGCACCTCGGTCCAGCGCGACACCGGGATGGCGAAATCGTCGGAGAAGCCGCGCAGATAGGGCGAGGTGGGCGCCAGGTTGCGGTGGCGGTGCACGCCGAACACCTTGGCGGCCAGCGCGTGCTTTTCCATGCCATGAAAATGATACACCGCCGCCTGCGCGCCCCAGCAGATATTGAACGAACTGTGCACGTTGGTCTGCGTCCAGTCGAACACCCGGCGCAGTTCGTCCCAGTAGGTCACCTGCTCGAACGGCAGCGTCTCCACCGGCGCCCCGGTGGTGATGAAGCCGTCGAACCGCTCGCCGCGCATCGCCTCCCAGTCATGATAGAACGAGATCATGTGCTCGCTCGGCGTGTTGCGCGCCACGTGGTTGGTCATCTTCACCAGCGTCAGTTCCACCTGCAACGGCGTGGCGCCGAGCAGCCGGGCGATCTGGGTCTCGGTGCGGATCTTGTTCGGCATCAGGTTCAGCAGCGCGATGCGCAGCGGGCGGATGTCCTGGCGGATGGCGTCGGTCTCGCGCAGCACCATCACCCCCTCGGCATCCAGGGCGGCGTGGGCGGGCAGGTCGTCGGGAATCTTGATCGGCATCGTGGTGTCCATAAAGCGCGGCCCTCCATATGGGGGGCCGGGTCGGGTTCGGCCAGAATAATCCGGGTGAGGTCAGCGGGCGAGCGCCACCCAGCCGCCATCGCCGCGCAGGCTGGCGGCAATCGCCTCCAGCGCCCGCACGGTGTCGATGCTTTCGGCCTCGCTGGCGCCGTTCCACTGCGCCGGCCCCTGACGCAGCATGCGGGAGAACGACTCCGCCTCGGCCAGGAAGCCGTCGCCGGCCGGCAGCATCTCGACCTCGAACGGCGCGGTGCCCGGCGCGCCACGCTTGATCCGCAGCGGCAGTTGCCCCTCGGCCGGGCCGTGATTGCCGAAGCTGGTCTCGATGATGCCGCGCTCGCCGATCACCACCGCATGACGATGTGCGGCGGTGGCCAGGCTGGTGGTCAACTGGCCGATCGCACCGGAGGGGAACTCCAGGGTCGCCGCCACGGTCTGGTCCACCCCCGCCTTGGTGAACCGCCCGGCGGCCCGCACCCGGCTCGGCGCCTCGCCGACCGCGATGCGCAGCAGGCTCATCGCATAGGTGCCGGCGTCGAGCAGCGCGCCGCCGCCGACCGCCGGGTCCAGCCGGATATTGCCAGGATTCACCAGCGGCTCGCCCTCGGGCGTGGCGATGCCGAAGCCGAACGCCGCGGTGGCGATCTGCACCCGGCCGATCGCCCCCTCGGCGAGCAGTTCGCGCAGCCGCAGGGTCTGCGGTTGCGACATATACGGGTAGGCCTCGGCCAGATGCAGCCCGGCGGTGCGGGCGGCGGCATAGGCGGCGCGGGCCTCGGCGCTGGTCAGCGTGAACGGCTTCTCGCACAGCACATGCTTGCCGGCCGCCAGCGCCCGCATGATCCATTCGGCATGCAGCGAATTGGGCAGCGGGATATACACCGCCTCGATCGCCGGGTCGGCCAGCAGCGCCTCATAGCTGGCCAGGCTGCGCGGAATGCCGCATTCGGCGGCGAACGCGGCGGCCTTCGCGGCATCGCGGCTGGCCACCGCCTCCACCTTCAGCAGCGGCGAACCGGCGACGCCACGGCAGAACTGGCGGGCGATATTGGCGGCACCGAGGATGCCGAAGCGGACGGGAGCGATGGCAGACATGGCGGTATCCTCGGAACAGAGGGATTAATCACTATGGCGGTGATGCGCCGACGCAAGGAAATCTGCTAGCCTGCGCATGCCGCCGAGTGCCGATCCGTCGCGGAGTGCGACAATGCCATTGTAGCCGCCCAGCGGCGCCCGATAAAGCAGCCCGATAGAGCAGCCCGATAGAGCAGGAGGAGTCAGAGTGCCGATCCCGATCCTCCGCATCGCCGGGCAACTGGCGCATGAACGCACCGGCGTCACCGCGCTCGAATACGCGATCATCATGGCGATCATGGTCGCGGTGGCCGCCACCGGGGCCAACAGCATGGGCACCGTCATCAGCGGCGCCTTCACGCGGATCATCACCGCGCTCAGCTAGCCGGCTTGGCCTCGCGGCGCGGCGATGGCACTCTGGGCGCATCGTCCACGGAGTGCCGCCATGCCCCGCATCGTCACCGTCGGGATCGCCCAGATGGGCCCGATCGCCCGCAGCGAAAGCCGCCAGGACGTGGTGGCCCGGCTGCTGGGGCTGATGCAGGACGCGGCACGGATGGGCTGCGACCTGATCGTCTATACCGAGGCGGCGCTGACCGCCTTCTTCCCGCACTGGCTGATCGAGGACGAGGACGAACTCGACTCGTATTTCGAGCGGTCAATGCCCAACCCGGCGGTGCAGCCATTGTTCGACGCCGCCGCCAGGCTCGGCATCGGCTTCCACCTCGGCTATGCGGAACTGGATTTCGCCAGCGGCCGCAAGCGGCGGTTCAACACCTCGATCCTGGTCGGCAAGGACGGTGCCGTCATCGGCAAATACCGCAAGATCCACCTGCCGGGCTACCAGGAGCCGCGCCCCGGCGAGCCGTTCCAGAACCTGGAAAAGCGCTATTTCGAAATCGGCGACCTCGGCTGGCCGGTCTGGCAGGCGTTCGGCGGGCGGATCGGCATGATGGTGTGCAACGACCGCCGCTGGCCGGAAGCCTACCGGGTGATGGGGCTGCAAGGCGTCGAGTTGATCGTGCTCGGCTACAACACCCCGGTGCACAACCCGGCGATGCCGCAGACCGACGATCTGGGCAATTTCCATAACCAGCTGGTGATGCAGGCCGGCGCCTACCAGAACGGCAGCTTCGTCGCCGCCGCCGCCAAGGCCGGCGAGGAGGAGGGCGTCGACCAGATCGGCCAGTCCTGCATCATCGCTCCCTCCGGCGAACTGATGACGCAATGCACCACGCTGGGCGACGAGCTGCAGGTGGCGCGCTGCGATCTCGATCTGTGTACCAGCTACAAAACCAGCATCTTCAACTTCGCGCAGCACCGCCGGCCGGAGCATTACCGCCTGATCGTCGAACGCACCGGCGCCGGCGACGTGCTCGGCGGTTGAGGATGTTCTTTTTTGCAAAAAAGAACCAAAAAACTTCTATCCGCCTTGCAACAGCGGAGGGGCGGAGACGCCGGAGTCTCCAAAAAGGATAAAAAGTTTTCCTGCTTACCCACCTTGCTCAGCCGTTTGGAAAGTTGTACGAAACA
>JBEPTZ010000129.1:0-12718 GCA_041691815.1 Rhodospirillales bacterium
GGGGCGGCTCCGCTTCTGGTGGGGGGGGGGGGGGGGGGGGGGGGGGGTTTATTGTCGGGGTTCTCGGGGGGGGGGGGGGGCCGCGGCGAGCTCGGGGCAGACATTGGCGCGGGCCACCGGGTTGTCGCCGGCGACCGGCACGCCCCAGGCTTGCAGCACGCCGTAATATTCGCGGTTGAAGGCCTCGAAGCCGGCCTGGGTGAACGGCGCCGGGGAGCGCAGTTCGCAGGCGGCGAACGCTGTGGGGGGCAAGCCCAGGCCGTGCAGATGCGCCTCGATGCGCGCGAAGCCGTCGGCGAGGGGGACCGGGTTGGCGAAGCGGGCGCGCTCGATGCGCCAGCCGGGCAGGGCGGCGACGGCGGCGGAATACTGGAACACGCCCTTGACGAAGCGGAAGCCGCGCTCGGGCAGGGCGATCACCCCGGTCGTCATGCTACCTCGCTCCATCACGCCACCTCGCCGACATAGCCGTCGCGCTGCGGGTCGGCGCCGCCTTCCAGCCGGCCGTCCCACAGCGAGATGCCGTGCACGCCTGCGAACACGTAGCTGCCGGGATAGCGGTTGACCGTGTAGCCCATGGCTTCCACCGTCTTCTGGGTTGCGCGCGGGATGCGGTTGGAGATGTCGATGGTATCGGTGGTGGCGGAGAAGCGCGGGGCGCTGATCGCTTCCTGCATGCCCATGCCGAACTCCAGCACGTTCAGCAGCACCTGCAATATGGCGACGCCGATCCAGGCGCCTCCCGGTGCGCCGAGGGTCAGCACCGGGGTGGCGCCCTCGAACACGATGGTCGGCGACAGCGAGGAGAAGCGGCGCTTGCCGGGGGCGATGGAGCCGGCGCGGCCGGGGCGCGGGTCGTACCAGTTCATCGCACCATTCAGCATGAAGCCGGTGCCGGGTGGGATGACGCCGGAGGGCAGGCCGAGGGTGTGGGTGACCGAGACCACCATGCCGTCGGCATCGACCGCCGAGATGGTGGTGGTGTGTTTGCCGTCGCCGGCGGCGCGGGTGAGGCTGGCTTTCTCGCCGGCACGGATGCGGGCGGCGCATGCGTCGGCGTAGGCGTCGGACAGCAGCATATCGAGCGGTGGCGGCACGAAGGCGGGGTCGCCGATATGCTCGTCCTTGTCGCGGCCGGCGATCTTCATCGCTTCGGCGACGACGCGGATGTAGTCCGGAGTGTTGTGGCCCAGGGCGGCGAGATCGAAGCGCTCCAGGATGCGCAGAATTTCGAGAATCATGATGCCGCCGGCCGGGGGCAGCGGGGCGGCGATGCGGCGGCCGCGATAGGTGATTTCGAGCGGGGCCGATTCGGTGGCGCGGAAGCCGGCCAGGTCGGCGGCGGACAGCAGGCCGCCATGCGCCTGCATATCGGCGATGATGCGGGCGGCGATGCTGCCGGTGTAGAAGGCCTCGACGCCCTCGGCGGCCAGGGTGCGCAGGGTGGCGGCGAGGTTGGGGTTGCGGACGAGGTCGCCGAGGCGCTTGTGGGTGCCGTCGGGGCGCAAATAGAGCGCGCGGCCGTCCTCGCTGTGGCCCAGCTTGGCGGCGTAGGACAGCCGGCCATAGGGGGCTTCGTCAGTGGCGAACACGCCGGCGACATGCGGGCGGACTGCCCAGCCGGCTTCGGCGACGGCGATGGCGGCGGCGAACAGGTCGGTCCATTTGGCGCGGCCGAAGCTGGCGTGGGCGCTGCCGAACACCCGCAGGATGCCCGGCGTGGTGACCGCGCGATGGCCGAGTTCGTTGACCCGGCCTTTCAGCATGTAGCCGTAGCCGTCCTTGCACTCGCCTTCGAAGATGTCGGCCCACATCTGCGGCGTGCAGGCGGCGGGGCAGGTGGAGAGGTCGCCGATCACCAGGTTGCGGCCGGTCTTCGGGTCGAAGATCTGCATGGTGCCGAGGCCGGCGACGCCGCACATCATCGGGTCGACGACGCCCTGGGTGAAGGCGCAGGCCAGCACGGCGTCCACCGCGTTGCCGCCGGCGGCGAGCATCGCGGTGCCGGCCTCCACCGCCTCGGGCTGCGGGGCGGTGATCATCGCGCGGGCGGCGGGAATGCGGCGGGTGGGGCGGGGCATCGGGGCTCCTGTCAGCGGGTGCGGTTGGCCTGGAAGCCCATGCTGGCCTCGGGCTCGCAGTCGGTGGTGCGCAGATAGGGCTTGATGTCGATCAACGGCGTGCCGTCGACGCAGTCGAGATAGCGCACCAGCAGCCGGCGCTGGTCGTCCAGCCCCTCGAACTTCACCACCGACAGGCCGATCGGGTTGGGCCGGCGCGGCGTGCGGGTGGCGAAGGTGCCGCGTGGCTGATCGCTGTTCGGCGGCGTGAAGATCATCTCCGGCTTGCCCGAGCGGTCCAGCCAATACAGCAGGATCAGGTGGGTGTAGGTTTCGATCGAGTGCAGGCCGTCGAGGTATTCCGGCAGCAGTTCGGCGGTGCAGAGCGGCGGCGGATCGGCGCGGCGGCCGTTGCGCGGGCACTCCGAGGTGCTGTGCCACGGCGTGTGCAGCACCCCGATCGGCCGGACTTCGAACACCGCGCTACCAGGCCATGGCGGGTTTTTTGTCCGCCCAGGGCTGAATGCATTCGAATGCACGGCTGGCCTGGAGTACGCCGAGGTCGTCAAAGCGGCGGCCGACGATCTGCATGCCGACCGGCAGGCCGGCCTTGGTGAAGCCGCAGGGCACGGTGGCGGCGGGGTTCCAGGACATGTTGAACGGGTAGGAGAACTCCGCCCATTGCAGCCAGTCCCAGTCATGCTGCGGCCAGGTCTCCGGCATCAGCCGTTCGGCCGGGAAGGCGGCGACCGAGACGGTGGGGGTGATCAGGAAGTCCCACTTGGTGAAGAACTTGTGGATATCAGTGATGTAGGCGTGCTTGCGCTCCTTCAAGGCGAGGTATTCGGCGATCGAGACATCGCGGCCGGCGCGGATGCAGGCGACCAGGCCGGGGTCCATCTTCGACTCCCATTGCGCCAGCTTCGGCGCCATGCGGGCCATGTGCGCGGCCCAGAACTCGCGCCCCAGTTCCGGCCCCAGTTTGCCCCAGGCCGGCACCACGTCCTCCATCACCACGCCGGCGCCGGCGGCGAAGTGCTGCGCGGCGGCGCGGACCAGTTCGGCGACCTCGGGGTCGACCCTGGCATGGCCGAGATCGGCGCTGAATGCGACGCGGGCGCCCTTCACGCCGTCGTTGAGGCGGCCGGTGTAGTCGCCGGGCCAGGCTTCCAACGTGGTGTGATCGAGCGGATGCGGGCCGGCCATCACTTCCAGCATCAGCGCCGCATCGGCGACGCTGCGGGCCATCGGGCCGGCATGGGAGGTGAAGTCACCGACCGAGACCGGGTGGTAGGGGACGCGGCCGAAGCTCGGCTTGATGCCGAAAATGCCGCAGAAATGCGACGGCATGCGGATCGAGCCGGCGCCGTCGCTGCCCTGGTGCAGCGCGCCGTAGCCGGCCGCCGCCGCGGCACCGGCGCCGGCCGAGGAGGCACCGGCGTTGTAGCCCTGCTTCCAGGGGTTGGAGGTGATGCCGGTGAGCGGGCTGCGCGAGACGCCGGTCCAGCCGAATTCCGAGGTGGTGGTCTTGCCGGCCAGTATCGCGCCGGCATCCTTCAGGCGGGTGACGAACGGCACGTCGATCGGGGCGCGGAAGCCCTTCTGCATGAAGCTGCCGGCCTCGGTGTTGTAATCGACGGTCCAAGCCAGGTCCTTGATGGTCACCGGCAGGCCGTGCAGCCGGCCGAGCGGGCCGCCGCTCATCAGCGCCTGCTCGGCCGCCCTGGCGCGGGACAGCGACAATTCCGGGTCGATCGCCGCCATGGCGTTGATCTTCGGCTCCAGCTTGCTCATCCGCGACAGCAGCGCGGTCATCACCTCCACCGGCGAGATTTTCTTCTGGCGGATCATCGGCGCCAGTTCGGTCGCCGGCAGGTAGCCAAGGTCTTCTTCGTTCACGACGCTTTCCCTCATGCACAGGCGCGGCGGGGTTTGGCCCCCGCCCTTGTCCCGATATTGCCGCCAGGGGCGCACCCCCGGTTCGGCGTTGCAGGATTGATAGCGTATCGGCAACCCGCTGGGTATGGGCCGGGGTTTGCCGGACGTGGGTCAGGCGGTCTCGGCGATGTTTCGCAGCGCCTCGATGCGGCGCAGGGTGATGATCTGCTGGCGGCTGATCACCAGGCCGGCCTTCTCCCAGCCGGCGAGCACGCGGCTGACGGTGAAATGGGTGGTTCCGGCGATATCGGCGACATCCTGGCGGCGCAACGGGAACAGGATCTCGGTGCCGTCCGCGGTCTGGCGGCCGGCGCTGCGGGCGAGGCGGAGCAGCGAATGGGCGATGCGCCGCTCGGCGGTCTGGGTGGCGATCTCGCGCACCCGGTTCTGCGCCTCCTGCAGCCGGCGGCCGACCATGCGGATGGCGTTGATCGCGACGCAGGGGTGCAGCGCCATCAGCCGGAAGAATTCCGCTTCGCTCCAACTGGTCTCGACGGTGTCGACCAGGGCGGTGGCGTCGGCCGCGTAATGCCCGTCGGTGAACATGGCGACGGCGCCGAACACCTGGCCGGGGCCGATGAAGCGCATCACCACCTCGGCGCCGTCCTGCCCGGCCTGGGAAATACGCACGCCGCCTTCGAGCACGGCGTGGACGCGGACATCGGCATCGCCCTGGTGGAACACCCGCTCGCCGGCTTGCAGGCGGCGGGAATGCGCGGTTGCCGCGAAGGCTTCCAGATCGCGGGCCGGAACGCCGGCCAGCAGCGCGATGGTGGGAAGCTGGCGGGTCGATATCCGGAATTCGCTGGCCATCGGGCAGGCATACTCCAGATCTCGGGAAAATCGCAGCGGGTTGTTGCAGCGCAACCTGCGCCGGCGCCTGGGATTATAGAGTCAATCGCTCCAACGCCGTAGGAGCATGCAATGCGCTTCCTGAACACGGGTGCCGGGGTTCGCGGATTGCACGGCGCGCAACCATGACCGACGTGATCGTTGCCCGCGCGCTGCATGTGCTGGCGGTGGTGATCTGGATCGGCGGCGTGTGGATGGTGACCGCGGTGCTGCTGCCGGCGCTGCGGCGCGGTGATTTCGGCGCCGACCGGGTGGCGGCGCTGCACGCGATCGAGAGCCGCTTCGCTTGGCAGGCACGCGGCGCGGTGATCGTGGTCGGTGCGACCGGGCTGTACATGACCTGGCGGCTCGACGTGTGGAGCCGGTTTACCAGTCTCGAATTCTGGTGGATGCACGCCATGGTCGGGCTGTGGACGCTGTTCGCCTTCGTGCTGTTCATCGCCGAACCGCTGATCGTCCACCGCCGCTTCGCACGCATGGCGGCGAAGCGCCCGGAGGTCGCGTTCCGGCAGTTGCATCGGGCGCATTGGGTGCTGCTGGTGCTGAGCCTGGCGACGGTGTTCGCCGCGGTGGCCGGCAGCCAGGGCTGGTCGATCTTCTGATCGGTCAGTGCCGCGCCGCCAGCGCCCGGTTCTCCAGCCGTGACAGCAGGCGGACCAGCGGCCAGAGCAGCAGGAAATAGATGATCGCCGCCGCCATGATCGGCGTCGGGTTGTAGGTGAGGCTCTGCGCCTGCCGCGCCTGGAACAGCAGTTCCGGCACCGCCACGACGCTGGCCAGCGAGGTCAGCTTGACCACC
Source organism: Rhodospirillales bacterium (assembly GCA_041691815.1). GTDB lineage: Bacteria > Pseudomonadota > Alphaproteobacteria > Acetobacterales > Acetobacteraceae > 70-18. The sequence continues at coordinate 5,650 of JBEPTZ010000129.1, forward strand.
TCCAGGGTGTTGGACAGCAGGTCCGGCAGCACGTTGCGCACCGCCTGCGGCAGCACCACCCAGAGCATGGTCTGCAGGCCGGACAGGCCGGTGGAGCGGGCGGCCTCGGTCTGGCCGGTCGGCACGCTCTCGATGCCGGCGCGCAGCACCTCGCCGTAATAGGCGCTGGTGTTCAGCAGGAAGGCGATCGCGACGCAGCCGAAGCCGCCGAGTTCGATGCCGGCGAACGGCAGGCCGGCATACAGGAAGATCAGCAGCACCAGCGGCGGGAAGGCGCGGAAGAAATCCACCCAGGCCATCAGCGGCCAGCGCACCAGGGCGTGGCGGACGCCGGCCAGTGCCGCCAGCCCGACGCCGCCGAGCACGCCCAGCGGCACCACCAGCAGCGACAGCAGCACAGTGTTTTCCAGCCCGGCGAGCAGGATGCGCCAGGCGGCGGCGATGATCGTCGGGTTGAAGAAGCTCTCGATCATCGGGCGACCCGGGCGCTGAGGCTCATTTCTTCCATGCGAACCTCGTCTCGATCCAGCGGCCGAGCACCACGACCGGCAGGAAGATCGCCAGATAGGCGATGGCGGCCATGGTGAGCGGGGAGGGGTTGTAGCTGTTGGACACCGCCGAGGAGGCAGCGCCGAGGATCTCGTTGACCGCCACCACCGAGGCCAGCGCGGTGCTCTTGGTGATCGCGATGGTGCGGTTGGTCAGCGGCGGGATGGTGATGCGCAGCGCCTGCGGCAGCACCACGGTGAACAGCGTCTGGCCGAACGACAGCCCGGTGGAACGCGCTGCCTCCCACTGGCCGCGGGCCACCGCGGTGATGCCGGCCCAGAAAATCTCCTCGGAGAACGACATCAGCACCAGCGACAGGCTCATCCAGGTGCAGATGAAGCCGGACGGCGTGAGGTTCAGGTTCGGCAGGCCGAAATAGAACAGCACGATGATGACCAGTGGCGGCAACGCGCGGAACAGGTCGACGGTGAAGATGATCAGCCAGTTGAGCGGCCGGATGGCAAGCGCCCGCACCAGCGCCAGCGCCAGGCCGCAGGCCAGGCCGGTGATGATTACCAGGAGCGCGATCTCGATGGTGACGACCATGCCTTCCAGAATGTTCGGCAGGTACTGCAGCATGATCTTGGTGTTGAAGAACACGCCGAGGAAGGTTTCCGAATTAGCCATCGGGAAGGATTCTTTTTTTGCAAAAAAAGAACCAAAAAAACCATCCGCCTTGCAACAGCGGAGTGGCGGAGAGTTCGTACACTCCAATGGATGAAAAGTTTTTTTGCTTCTTTTTGTTCACAAAAAGAAGACCTTGCTTCCCTGCTTGCATCAATGCCGCTGAATCTGGCTGATGAACGCCCGGGTGCGCTCATGCGCCGGGGTCGCGAAGATCGCCGCCGGCGGTCCCTGCTCGACGATCGCCCCCTGGTCCATGAAGATCACCCGGTCGGCCGCAGCCCGCGCGAAGCCCATCTCGTGCGACACCACCACCATCGTCATGCCGGTTTCGCGCAGTTCGCGCATCACCGCCAGCACGCTGCCGACCAGTTCCGGATCCAGCGCGCTGGTCGGTTCGTCGAACAGCATCACCCGCGGCTCCAGCGCGATCGCCCGCGCGATGGCGACGCGCTGCTGCTGGCCACCGGAGAGTTGCAGCGGGTGGTGGCTGGCGCGATCGGCCAGCCCAACGCGCTCCAGCGCCGCCCCGGCCAGCCGGTCGGCCTCGGCGCGCGGCTTGCCGGCGACCTTGCGCAGCGCCAGCGCCACGTTGCCCAGTGCCGTCATGTGCGGATAGAGGTTGAACGACTGGAACACCATGCCGATGCGCTGGCGGGCATGGTTGATGTCGGTTTTCGGGCTCAGCATGTCGATGCCGTCGACCGTGATGCTGCCGGAGGTGGGCTGCTCCAGCCGGTTGAGGCAGCGCAGCAGGGTCGACTTGCCGGAGCCGGAGGGGCCGATCACGAACACCAGTTCGCGTTCGGCCACCGCGAGATCGACGCCCTTCAACACATGAAGGGCGCCGAAATGCTTGTGGATGGCGACCGCGTTGATGATCGCCGGCGGGCCAGCCTCGGGCATCAGCCCGTGCAATGCATCGGATGCGGGGTCGGGTCGTAGCCGGGCATGCCGGGAACGCCGTAGCCGGGGGTGACGACGTTCTGCAGGTCATTCGGGCCAGGGGTGTAGCCGAACCATTTCTGCGACAGCTTGTCGATGCTGCCGTCCTTCTTCATGCAGTCCAGCACGTCCTGCATCTGGTTGCGCAGCGCCACTTCGTCCTTGCGGAACGGGGCGGCCCAATGGGCGCGGGTGTCGGTCAGCGTCAGGTCGGCGAGGAAGGTGGGGTTCTGCTTGGCGGCGTAGAGGATGGTGGTGTTGCCGGCCACTGTGGCGTAGGCGCGGCCGGACAGCACCGCCTGGATGGCGTCGGGCTGGGTGTCGTAGACCTGCACGGTGAATCCGATCTCGGGCGCCTTCTGCTTCGACATCGTCTCGTACGGGGTGCCCTTGTTGACCGCGACCGCCTTCCCCTTCAGATCGGCCCAGGATTTTAGCGGCACCGAGCCCTTCTTGATGCCGAACTGAAGCTCGGTCCACATATAGCCGGCGGTGAAGATCATGGCCTCCGCCCGCTCCTTGGTCACCGTGGTGGGGGCGGCGATGAAGTCGTAGCGGCCGGACAGCAGGCCGGGCACCAGGCCGGAGAAGGTGGTGTTGTCGATGATGATGCCGCGGCCCATGCGCTTCGCGACCTCGGTGAACAGATCGACGTTGAAGCCCTGCACGCCGCCGCCGGGCTTGGCCATCGCGTGCGGCGCGAAGGTGCCGTCGACTCCGGTGCGCAGCGGCGGCAGCTTGGTCTGGGCGAAGACGGCGGACGACGCGATACCGGCGACTGCCAGCACCGCTGCCATCAGGCTGCGGCGAAGTAACATGTGTCGGGCTCCCTGGGTAAACGCAGTTTGCGCGACGATGCCCCGCGCGCGCGGCAACGGCAAGCCCCACGGTGGCTGGCCAGGCTGGCGGGTTTGGCCGGCGGATCACGCAGAAGTGCCCGCGGCGGCGGGGTTATGCCTTCCCGGCGCGCAGTTTCAATGGCCTATAATGGGGTCTTCCGGTGTGCTGCCATGCAGCCCGCCGGCGCGGCGACGCGGGAGCGGAACAATTACGGAACCCGGGGGGCAGTACGCCTGCCTCCGCGCGCTCCGGGCCGTCGGTGTCGACGATCTGGATTACATTGCCTTGCGGGAACCCGCGTGTCGGGTATCCTGCGGCCGCCAAGGAGGAAGCGTCGATGGCCGCCGACGGAACGCTGATGACCATGACCAGCCCATTGGGGGATGGCGTGCTGCAGCCGATCGCACTTCAGGGCGAGGAGGCGATCAGCGCCGCCTTCATGTTCCATGTGCAGATGGTCTCGACCAAGGAAGGCATCGATCCGGATTCAATGCTGTTCCAGCCGGTCTGCGTGACGGTGCAGCGCAAGAACACCGAACCGCGGTGTTTCCACGGCATCGTGCGCAGCTTCTCAGCCGGCGAGAAGCGCGGAGGGACGAATTTCTACCAGGCCGAGCTGGTGCCGAAATGGTGGTTCGCCACCCAGACCCGCGACTGCCGCATCTTCCATCAGCTGAGCGTGGCCGACGTGCTGCAGAAGCTGTTCGACGAGAACGGCGTGACCGGGGTCAAGACCAAGATCAACGGCGACAAGGCGGTGCGGGCGTTCATCGTCCAGTTCAACGAGTCGGATTTCGACTTCGCGGCGCGGTTGATGGAGGCGGAGGGGTATTTCTACCTGTTCGAGCATACCGACAGCGCCCACACCATGGTGCTGACCGACAATAATAGCGCCTTCACCGACCTGCCGCACCCCGATGTCGAATTGATGACCAAGGGCGGCGGCATCAACGGGCTGCGTGACTGGCACCGCGTGGCGTCGACCGCGCTCGGCAAGGTGGCGCTGCAGGATTACGACCCGCTGGCCCCCTCCACCCCGGTTACCGGCGACCAGACGACGCTGCTCGCCACCGGCGGCCATCCGGCCCGCGACGTGTTCGAATGGCCGGCGCTGACCATCAAGGCGGCCGAAGCCAAGGCCCGCGCACGCATCCGCCAGGAGGCGGCGGAGGCGTTCTGGACCCTGTTCGAGGGCGCCAGCGAGGATCAGGAATTCATCCCCGGCGGCAAGTTCACCCTCAAGGCGGGGCCGTTCGTCACCGGCGACGCCGGCGACTACGTCATCCGCAGCGTCTACCACGAGGCGGTGGACGAGGTGCACGGCAGCGGCGGCGCCGGCGGTGGCTACAGCAATCGCTTCACCGCGTTTCCCAAGGCCATCGTCTGGCGCCAGCCGATCACCGTGCCGCGGCCGCAGCTGGGCGGCATCTACTCCGCGGTGGTGCTGGGGCCGGATGGCGAGGAGATCTATACCGACCCGGACGGGCACGGCATGATCAAGGTGCGGTTCCATTGGGACCATCGCGCCGACGCTACCGCGGACAACACCATCTGGCTGCGGGTGATGCAGCCGTGGAGCGGCGCCGGCTGGGGCGTGCAGCATATCCCGCGGGTCGGCACCGAGGTGGCGGTGGCGTTCGTCGATGGCGATCTCGACAGCCCGATCGTGATCGGCTGCTACTACAATGCCGAGCAGAAGCACCCGCTGGCGCTGCCGGGCGACAAGACCAAGAGCGGCTTTCGCAGCCGCTCATCGCCCAAGGGCGGCACGGCGAATTTCAGCGAATTCTGGATTGACGACAAAAAGGGCAGCGAACTGGTGTTTCTCCACGCCGAGAAGGACCATACTGAAGAGGTGGAGAACGACCAGTCGATCACCGTCGATCACGACCGGACCAGGCTGGTGAAGAACGACGAGACGATCACCATCAAGGGCAAGCAGACCATCACCGTCACCAAGGACCGCACCGTCGAGATCAGCCAGGGGAACGAATTGCTGACGGTGAAGACCGGCAACATGACCACCGAGGTGAGCAAGGGTAACCAGTCCAACACCGTCAAGATGGGCAATCTCACCAACGAGGTGAGCATGGGCAACATGTCCAACACGGTCAAGATGGGCAATCTTTCCACCGACGTGAAGCTGGGTAACATCACGGTAAAGGCGGGCCTCGGCGCGATTTCGAATGAGGCGATGCAGTCGATCGAGTTCAAGGTCGGCGCCAGTTCGGTGAAGATCGATCAGATGGGGGTGACCATCAAGGGGATGATGGTCAAGATCGAGGGCACCATCATGACCGACGTGAAGGGCCTGATGACGACCGTGGAGGCGAGCGCGATGACCCAGGTCAAGGGCGCCATCGTCATGATCGGCCCATGATGCCAACCAGGAACCAGTGATGCCCGCCGTCCCGATGGCCAAGCTGATGACCGCCGACCTCGCCCTGCTGCGCCCGCGCATCGAGGCGCCGCCGGAAGCTGCCATCGCGCTGGAACAGTGCCAATCCGCCCCCGAGGCGCTCGAAGCGCTGGTCAATGGCGGCTTCATGAACGAGGCGATGCGGCTGCTCGCCCATGGCCTGCCACATCGCGAGGGGGTATGGTGGGTCTGCATGTGTGCGCGCCATACCGCAACCGACGAACTCGCCGCCGCCGACCTGGCGGCGCTGGAGGCGGCTGAACTCTGGGTGCGCCGGCCGACCGACGAGAACCGCCGCGCCGCCTTCGCCCGGGCCGAGGGGGCGCGGTTCGGAACGCCGGAGGCCTGGGCCTGCGTCGCGGCGTTCTGGAGCACCGGCTCGATGGCCCCGCTCGGCCAGCCGGAGGTGCCGGCGGCGCCGCATCTGGCCGGCACGGCGATCGCCGGTGCGGTCTCGCTGGCCTCGGTGCGTGGCCATCCGGAGCGCCAGCCGCAGCGGCTGACCCGCTTCCTGGAGAGCGCCCGCGATGTTTCGGCCGGCGGCACCGGCCGGCTGGCGCCAGAGGAAGCGTGATGGGGGAAGAAGCCTGATGGGGGAGGAAACCTGATGGGCCAGCCCGCCGCGCGCCTGACCGATATGCATGTCTGCCCGATGCTCACGGTGTTGGTGCCGCATGTCGGCGGCCCGATCGTGGGGCCCGGCTGCCCGACAGTACTGATCGGCATGCTGCCGGCGGCGCGTATCTCCGACATGCTGGTCTGCGTCGGTCCGCCGGATGTGATCGCGATGGGCGCCCCCACGGTGCTGATCGGCGGCATGCCGGCCGCTCGCATGGGCGATCCGACGGCGCATGGCGGGGTGATTGTGCTTGGGTGCTTCACCGTGCTGATAGGCTGAGACGATGGCGTTGACCCTCTCCGTGCTGCGCTGCCCCGACGCGGTGCCCCCGGAAACCCGCACCGTCACCGGCGGCGAGTTCAGCATCGGCCGGGGGCCGGACAATCAATGGACGCTGGCCGACCCGGACAAGTTCCTGTCCAAGCGGCATTGCGTGCTGGCATACCGCTCCGGCGGCTGGCAACTGGCGGATGTCAGCACCAACGGCACCTTCCTGAACCGCGACACCGACCCGGTGGGCGCCACGCCGCGCGACCTGCGCGATGGCGACCGGCTGCGGCTGGGCAACTACGAGATTGAGATTCGCGTCAGCCAGGAAGAAGCCGGCTGGGGCGGCGGCCAGGCAGTCGGCGGCCACCCGGCGCCGGTCGGTGGCGGCCAGGCCGGTGCGGCGTTTGCCGATCCGTTCGGCGATGACCCGTTCGCACCACCGGCGAGCAAGCGCGGCGAGTTCGGCAAAGACCCGCTGATCGAGCCCGGTGGGTTCGGTGGAATCGGCCATCAGGGCGTCACCTTGCCGGCGGATTTCGATCCGCTGGGATCGGACTTCGATCAGGGATTCGGGGCGCCCACCCAGCCCGACCACGGCTCGCCGCTGGAACAGGCCTTCCGCACCCCGACGCCGGTGGCCGCGCCGGGCCTGCCGCCGGACCTGGACGACTGGGATCTGGATCTGACCCCGACGCCGGCCGCGCCTCCGCCGGCTGCCCGTGCCCCGGCCGCCGCTCCCCCCGTCGCCCAGCCACCGGCGGCGCCGCCGCCGCCGGCAGCAGCGCCCGACCTGTCTCTTATAC
>JBEPTZ010000130.1:0-12673 GCA_041691815.1 Rhodospirillales bacterium
TAGCGAATCACAGATGACTCTTTCGATTCAAGATGTTCTCGGACAGACACTTAGAGTGAATCGCGCCGGAATGGAATCGGCGTGACGGTCACCCCGGCCGGCGGCGAAGCAGCAACATCGCGCCGAATGCCGCGGCCAGCAGCCCCAGTGTCCCGGGCTCCGTCACCACCGCGGCGAGACTGCTGCCGCCACTGTTCTGGGCGGTCAGCGACACCCCGTCGACGAAATTGCCGTAGGTGGGATCGCCGCCCGTCGCACTCACCGAGATGAACGACATCCGCAACACATCGCCCAGCGCGGTGATCCCCGGCAGCCCGCTGCTGGAATAGGCGCCCCAGGTGGTGTTGCCGTCGGAATAGGTGCCGGAATACAGCACCGTGTTGTCACTGGCGCCGTAGACCCCGCTCCTGCCCAGATCGGTCAGCACCAGTTGCATGGTGTCCACGCCCAGCCGGCCGCGATGCGCGAAGGCGAAACTCAGCAGCGCCCCGGCCGGGATGCCGCTGACATCCTGGTACAACGTGGAAACCGCGTTGGCGTTGATCTCGACGAAGTTGCCGCCCTGATACGCGGCGACGCCCTGGAACCCGGTGCCCCAGACCTCGATCTGGTGGTCGCCCTCGGTGGTGCGCCAGCCGGCATAGTTGCTGTCGGTATAGTCCGAGTAGCTGTTGGCGGTCTGCGGATAGGCCTCGAAGCCGCCATTGATCAGATCGGCATGCGCCATCGACGGCGCCGCCAGCACGCAGCAAAGCCCAGCCAGCCGTAACCAATATCGGCCCATCACCATTCCTTGGTGCTTGAATACATTTTGTTGGATTCGCTGCGGTATGCCCGCGCGCATGCAGTTATCGCCATTGCGGGAAAATTGCAGCAGAATTCAGCGAATCTCAGCCATCAGGATGAGTTTGTAAGAAACTCCCTGGTCTGCGCCACCGCCTCGGCCAGCCCCACCCGCCGCACCTGCACCCCGGCCGGAAACGCCTGCAACAGCCGCGTCGGCGTGCCGCGATCCAGCAGCACGAACACGCCGCGATCGCTGGCGCTGCGGATCAGCCGGCCGAACGCCTGGCGCAGCCGGAAGCGCACCAGCCGGTCATCAAAGCCGGTGGTGTCGCCGCCCGAGAGATGCACCCGGCGTTCGCGGTGCAAGATGTCCGGCCGTGGCCAGGGCACCCGCTCGAACACCACCAACCGCAGCGCCCGGCCGGGCACGTCGACGCCGTCGCGCATGGCGTCGGTGCCGAGCAGGCAGCTTTCGGTCTCGGTGCGGAACACGTCGACCAGGGTGGCGTTGTCCATCGCGTCAACATGTTGGGCGAGAAGGGGAATTCCCGCCGCCTCCAGCGCCGGCGCGATGCGCGCATGCACCGCGCGCAGCCGGGCGATGGCGGTGAACAGGCCCAGCGCACCGCCGCTGGAGGCGATGAACAACGCCCGATACGCCGCCGAAAGTGCCGCGATCTCGCGGCTGTTGACGTCGGTGACCACGAAGGCGCGGGTCTGCGCCGCGTAGTCGAACGGGCTGGCCACCGCGACGCGGATCGCCGGCGAGGCCAGATGGGTGGCGCCGACCCGCGCCTCGGCATCTTCCCAGGCGGATTCAACGTCTTGCGCGCCGGCATCGCGTAGCGTGGCGGAGGTGATCAGCAGGCCCTGCGCCGGGCGGGCCAGGGTGGCGACGAACGGGATGGTGGGGTCCAGCCAGTGGCGGTGCAGGCCGGCATCGCGATCGGCGCCGTCGCGGCGGCTAAGGCGCAGAAAATGCACATGTTCCGGGCGCTCGCCGGGTTGCGGCGGCGGGGCGGCGCAGGCGGCCAGCATCGACTGCCAGGCGGCCAGAGGGTCGATCGCCCGGCGTTTCAGGCTGCGGCAGGCGGCCTCGATGCGGTTGCGGGTGGGCTCGTCGATATCGTCGGCTTCGTCCTCCAATCGCGCCGCGAGACGGGTCGAAAGCGTGTTCAAACTGGTCGAAATCCGGGCAAAACTGCGTGCCAGCAGGGCCGCCGCATCGGGCATTTCGGGCGCCACCGGATACAGCGCGCATTCGAATGCATTGACATGCGCCGCCTCCCCATCGCCCTGCACCCGCGCCATCACCTGGGTGCGCAGGATGGCCAAAAATGCCTCGGTCGGATTGTTCCGGCCGGGTTCCGAGGGTGCAAGTTCGGTCTGCCCGGCGAGGCGCGATGGCCAGCCGGGGGCGGGCAGCGCGTGGGCGGCGAGCAGGGCGGCGTCGAGCGGGGCGATCAACTTATCGTTGCCGGCCACCAGTTCGTCGATCCGCCGGCGCAGGCCGCGGGCGCGCGAGCGCGTGCCCTCCGCACCCAGCAGCCAGCGGCGCAGTTCGGCGGTCTCGGCGCCGGAGAGTTCGGCGGAGAAAGCGCTGTCGGCGGCGTCGAACACGTGGTGGCCTTCGTCGAACACGTAGTGGGTGGGCACGATGGCGTCGTCCAGGCCGCCCCAGACCGCCTGGGCCATCACCAGCGCGTGGTTGGCGACCACCAGTTCGGCGCGCTGGGCGCGGCGGATATTGTGTTCGATGAAGCACTTGCGCCAATGCTCGCAGCCGGAATGGATGCACTCGCCGCGCCGGTCGGCGAGGCCTGCGGCATAGCCGTGGCCGAACAACTCGGCGAACCAGCCGGGCAGGTCGCCGCCCTGGATGTCGCCGTCATTGGTGGCCAGCGCCCAGCGCGCCAGCAGGCCGAGCGGCAGGGCGGTGGCCGGTGCGCCGGCGCCGAACACCGAGGCGGTGGCGTCCTGGAAATTGAGCAGGCACAGATAGTTCTCCCGCCCCTTGCGCACCACCACGCGGCGGCGGCGGTCGGCCTGGTTGGGGATCAGCCGGACCAGTTCGCCCTCCACCTGGCGTTGCAGATGGCGGGTGAAGGTGCTGACCCAGACCGCGCCGTGGTTGCGCTCGGCCCACAGGCTGGCCGGGGCGATGTAGCCCAGCGTCTTGCCGGTGCCGGTGCCGGCCTCGGCCAGCACCAGATGCGGGTCGCCACGCTGCTCGCGCGGCGCGAAGGCGGCAGCCGCGGCGGCGGCGTAGTCGGACTGGCCGGGGCGCTGCTCGGCATCGTCGCCGAGCATCTCGGCCAGCCGGGTGCGCGCTTCGGCGGGGGCAACCGCCAGCGAGCCGGGCGGCGGCGGCGGGGCGGTCTCCTCCCATTCCGGCAGGCGTCGCCATACCCGGTAGCCATCGACCGACGGTGCGGCGTTCGGCTGGCCGAGGGCGGCCAGCACGCAATCGGCCCAGCCCCAGCCGGCCTGGCCCATGCGGGCGGCGAGACCAGCGGCGTCGCGGTTGAGCGGCAGGTCGCGGCCGGCGGCGAGGCGGGACAGCAGGGCGCTGGCCATGTCCGGCAGCAGGGCGGCGAGCGGGCCGTCCGGCACCGGCAGGTCGAGCGCCAGGGCCAGGCCACGCGGCGTCGGCGCGGCGGGGTGGGCGGGCAGCACGAAGGCGAACAGTTCCAACAGGTCGAGCGCCGGGGTGGCGCCCAGCCCTGGCCGGCCCAGCCCGAGCCGGCGCAGCGTGGCCGGGGCGTGGACCAGCAGCGGCGGCGGGCCGCGCGACAGCAGGCGGGCGGCCTCGGCGATCGGCAGGTCGAGCAGTTCGCCGTCCTCGGTCAGGATGTCGGCGCGGGCGACGCCGGCCACCACCGCCGGCGCCTCGGGCAGCAGCAGGCGCGGCGGTGTTGCGCGGGGCGGCATGGCGGGAGCGGGCATGCCGGCACTATAAGGGCCGCCAGCGATTGACCAAGCACCCCCCGCTACCTAGCTTCGCCCGCCATTCGATTTTCCCTGGATTTCGAGACCCATGTCCCACGCTGCCGCGACGACCCCCTTGCCCCGCGCCTGGCCCTTCGAGGAGGCGCAGAAGGTCGTCGAGCGGCTGGCGGCCAGCGGCAAAGGCGCGGCGCTGTTCGAGACCGGCTATGGCCCGTCCGGGCTGCCGCATATCGGCACCTTCGGCGAGGTGGCGCGGACCTCCTGGGTGCGCCGGGCATTCACCGAGTTGACCGGCCTGCCGTCGAAGCTGCTGGCGTTCAGCGACGACATGGACGGGCTGCGCAAGGTGCCGGACAACGTGCCGAACAAGGCGATGTTGCGCGAATACCTCGGCAAGCCGCTGACCCGCATCCCCGATCCGTTCGGCACCCATGACAGTTTTGGCGCGCATAACAACGCCAAATTGCGCGAGTTTCTCGACGGCTTCGGCTTCGAATACGAATTTGCCTCGTCGACGCAGTATTATGCCGAGGGGCGGTTCGATGCGGCGCTGCTGGCCATCCTGGAGAAGCACGACGCGATCCTGGCGGTGATCAAGCCGACGCTCGGCGCCGAGCGGCAGGCGACCTATTCGCCGTTCCTGCCGGTGCATCCCCGGACCGGGGTGGTGATGCAGGTGAAGATCGACGAGTTGCGGCCGCACTCCGGCAGCATCGTCTGGACCGATCCGGACAGCGGCGAGCGGTTCGAGACCAAGGTGACCGGGGGTGCGGTGAAGTGTCAGTGGAAGGCCGACTGGGCGATGCGCTGGCATGCGCTGGGGGTGGATTACGAGATGTCCGGCAAGGATTTGATCGACAGCGTGCGGCTCTCGGGGCGGATCTGCCGCATCCTCGGCAGCACGCCGCCGACCGGGTTCACCTATGAGCTGTTTCTCGACGAGCAGGCGCAGAAGATCAGCAAGAGCAAGGGCAACGGGTTGTCGGTGGAGGAATGGCTGCGCTATGCGCCGCCGGAGAGTCTGGGGCAGTTCATGTTCAACCAGCCGACCCGGGCCAAGCGGCTGTATTTCGACGTGATTCCGAAGGCGGTGGACGAATACCTGGCCAATGCGGCGCGCGCCCACGCCCAGCCGGCCGCCGAGCGCCCGGCCAATCCGGTCTGGCATATCCATGCCGGCGCAGTGCCGCAGGCGGCGCATTCGCCGCTGTCGTTCGCGATGCTGCTGAACCTGGCCAGCGTGGTGAACGCCGAGACTCCGGAGATGCTGTGGGGCTTCATCCGCCGCTACGATCCGCAGGCGACGCCCGAGGACATGCCGTTCCTGGCGCGGCTGGTGGCCTACGCGCTGGCCTATTACCGCGACTTCGTGCGCCCGGCCAAGCAGTACCGCGGCCCTGATGCCACCGAGCGGGCGGCGCTGCTCGACCTCGCGGCGATGCTGCGCGCGGTGCCGGCGGCGGCCAGCGCCGAGGACATCCAGAACGTGGTGTATGAGGTGGGCAAGCGGCATCCGTTCGCCAATCTGCGCGACTGGTTCGGCTGCCTGTACCAGGTGCTGCTGGGCCAGCAGGAGGGCCCGCGGTTCGGCCAGTTCGTCGCGCTGTACGGCCTCGCCGAGACGGTTGCGCTGATCGAGGCAGCACTTGCCCGCCCTGTCGTTGCCACGGCCTGAGCGCCCAGCACCGTGGGAGCGCATCTGAAGCGTGCATTGCGGCACGTCCCGGCGATCCTCGGGGTGCTGCTGCTGTTCGGCGCCATCTACGTGGTGCAGCGCGAGTTCCGCCATCTGAAGGTGGCCGACATCAAGAAGGCGCTGGAGGCGATTCCGCACAGCGCGCTGGTGATCGCCTTCCTGTGGACGCTGGTGGCGTATTTCATCCTCACCTTCTACGACCGGCTGGGCACCATCTATGCCGGCCGCAAGGTGAGCTATGGGCGGGTGTCGTTCGCCTCGTTCTGCGCCTATGCGCTGGCGCATAATCTCGGTTTCGCGGCGGTCTCGGGGGCTGCGGTGCGCTACCGGCTGTATGCCCATTGGGGGCTGACGCCGCTGCAGATCGGCAAGGTGATCGCGTTCTGCTCGCTGACCTTCGGGCTGGGCGCCATGGTGCTGGGCGGGGTGATCCTGTTCGTCGAACCGCAGGCGGTGCCGTTCTTCGGCGACGTGATTCCGCACTGGGGCATGTATGCGATCGCCACCCTGCTGTGGGCGGTGGTCGCCGCCTATGTGACGCTGTCGCGGGTGCTCGGCAAGTTCCGCATGTTCGGCCACGATATCGAGCTGCCGAGCTGGCGGATGGCGATCTTGCAGGTGCTGCTGGCCACCGTCGACGTGGCGGCGACGGCGGCGATTTTCTACGCGCTGCTGCCCGAGGTGCCGGGGCTGACCTATGTGCGGTTCCTCGGCGTCTATCTGGCCAGCTACAGCGCCGGGCTGGCAGCCAACCTGCCGGGCGGCATCGGGGTGTTCGATACCGCGATGCTGCTCGGGCTGGAGCCGTATCTGTCGCCGCCGGAGATCGTCGGCGCGATCGTGGTGTTCCGCCTGTACTACTACATCATTCCGCTGTTCCTGGCCGGCTCGCTGTTCGCCGGCAACGAGATATTGCTGCGCGGCTGGAGCCTGCTGGGGCGGCGCGGCATGGTGGAGCCGGAGTCGACCCGGCTGCGCGGGGCGCAGGCGATCGGCAGCTGGAGCCAGCCGGATTTCGTCGCCGCCGCCAGCACCGGTGCGGTGCTGCTGTGCGGCGCGCTGCTGCTGTCGCTCGGGGTGCTGCAATCGGGCAATGATCTCACCTGGATCGACGCCGATTTCGCCGAGCTGGTGAACGGCGCCAGCGAGTATCTGCCGAGCCTGATCGGCGCCGCACTGATGGTGCTGGCGACCGCGCTGGCGCAGCGGGTGAGCCTGGCCTGGACGCTGTCGGTGGTGCTGCTGCTGCTGGCGGCGGTGTTTACCGCGATGCAGGGCGAGCCGCTGTGGATCCCGGCACTGCTGCTGATGGCGGTGCTGTCGCTGGCGCCGTTCCACCGCACCTTCTACCGCCATTCGCGGCTGCTGGCGGGGCCGTTGCAGGCCGGCACGGTGCTGCCGCTGATGACGCTGCTGGTCTGCATCGTGGCGCTGCTGGCGTTCGCGCCGCGGCTGCGCTGGCTGCCGGACGACTCCTGGTGGTCGGTGCTGTTGTCGCCGGATGTGCCGAACTCGCTGCGGGTTGCGGTGGGGCTGGCGGTGGTGCTGGGGCTGGCGGCGATCTGGCGGCTGATCTGGCCGGGCCGCGTGGCGTTCTCGCCGTGGGACGCCGAGACCAGGGCGCGGTTCGTGCTGGCCGGCGGGCGCACCGCGGCGGCGGCGGACGGCGTGGTGTGGGGCGAGGCGGAGCGCGCCGGCATCGCCTTCCGCCGGGTGGGGCGGGTGCTGCTCGGCATCGGCGACCCGGTGGGGCCGGCCTCGGACCTGCCTTCGGCGGTGTGGCGGCTGCGTGACCTGGCGCGGCAGGAGGGGCTGGACCCGGCGGTGTGGCGGGCCGGGCGGGCGTCGCTGGGGGTGTATGCCGATCTGGGGCTGGCGGCGCTGCCGCTGGGGCCGGACGGGCTGCCGCTGGGCGATACCGATGACGGGCCGGGGCCGCACGCCACGCATTACCTGGTGTGCCGGGCGGAGCGCGACCTGCCGGCGCTGCTGCCGCTGCTGCCGAAACTGGCGATGGCCGGGCTGGCGGCGACCGGCGACGACGAATCGTCTGCGTGACGGCGGCCGGATTCCGGCTATGCTTGCCGCGGTCGGGCGCCTAGAACCGGGCGACGCATCAGAGCGGAGAGAGTGCCATGCTTGCCGAGACCTCGCTTGACCCGCAGGAAGCCCTGGTCTGTACGATGGTGCTGGTGGCGGCCGCCGGCGAGGCGATGACCGACGGCGAGATCGGCGTGATGAGCGGGCTGGTGCAGACGCTGCCAGTGTTTCGCGGGTTTTCCGCCGAGCGGCTGGCCGGGGCGACCGATCGGGCGGTGGAACTGCTGCGCGAGAGCGATGGGCTGGCGCATGCCGGGCGACTGATCCGCGACTCGCTGCCGCCGCGGCTGCGCGAGACCGCCTATGCGCTGGCCTGCGAGGTGGCGGCGGCGGATTTCTTCGAGGACCGCGCCTCGGTGGCGATTCTGGAGGCGGTGCGCGAGGAACTGGCGCTGGACCCGCTGGTGGCCTCGGCGATCGAGCGCGGGACCAAGGCGCGGTATCAGGTGGTCTGAACGACGCGGCTGTTTGGCGAGCCGGAAACGGCGGTTACTTTTTTTCCGGCAATTGAATGCCGGCCAGCATCTCCCAGACCCGGATCACGAAGGCATCATCCCGCGCGCCATGCCCGGCGGCGGCGGCGGCGAGGAACAGCTGATGCGCCGCCGAGGCCATCGGCAGCGGGAAGCTGAGGCCGCGCGCCTGGTCCAGCACGATGCCGAGATCCTTGACGAAGATGTTGACCGAGGACAGCGGAGTGTCGTCGCCGGCCAGGATATGCGGCACCCGGTTCTGCCACATCCAGGAACTGCCGGCCGAGGAGGAGATCACGTCGAACAGCGCCTGCGGATCGGCGCCGGCGCGGATGCCGAGCGCGAGCGCCTCGGCGGCGGTGGCGATGTGGACGCCGGCCAGCAGCTGGTTGACCATCTTGACGGTGCTGCCGATGCCGATGGCATCACCCAGGCGCCAGACCTTGCCGGCCATGCCTTGCAGCAGCGGTTCGGCCAGCGCGAAGGCGGCCGGGCTGCCGGAGGCCATCACCGTCATGCTGCCGGCGCGGGCGCCGACCATGCCGCCGGAGACCGGGGCGTCCAGCATCAGCAGGTCGGCGGCGGCCAGCCGGGTTTCCAGCGCGCGGGCGGCGTCCGGCGCCATGGTGGTGCAGCAGATGACCACAGCGCCGTTTGGCAGGCTGGGGGCGCAGCCTTGCGGGCCGAACAGCACGTCGTTGGCCTGGGCGGCGTTGACCACGAACAGGATCAGCGCCTGCATGCCGCCGGGCAGCGCATCGGCGCTGGCCACCGCGTGGCCGCCGCCGGCGGTGAATTCGGCGCGGCCGGCCTCGCGCAGCTCGCAGCCATGCACCTCGTGGCCGTGCTTCACCAGGTTGAGTGCCGCACCCATGCCCATGGTGCCGAGCCCGATCACGCCGATTTTCATGGTGCTGTTCCTCTCCAAGGCGCCCGGTGCGGCGTCATTCTCGCCTGAAGCGCTCGACGCCGGCGACCAGCGCGCGGCGCACCCCCGGTTCCAGCGCCGAATGGCCGGCATCGGGGACGATGGTCAGCCGGGCGGCGGGCCAGCTTTCGGCCAGCGCCAGGGCGGTGTGCGGCGGGCAGATCATGTCGTAGCGGCCCTGGACGATCTCGGCCGGAAGCTGGGCGATGCGGTGCATGCCGGCCAGCAGCCCGCCTTCCGGCAGGAACAGGTGGTGGGCGAAATAATGCGCCTCGATCCGCGCCAGGCCGAGCGAGGTGCGGTCCTGCGCGAAGCCGGCCACCAGGTCGGGCGACGGCAGCAGCGTGCTGCATGAGCCCTCGTAGGTGGACCAGGCGCGCGCCGCCGGCAGGTGGATATCGGGGTCCGGGTTGGTCAGCCGGCGCAGATAGCTGCCCAGCAGGTCGCCGCGCTCGGCCGGCGGCAGGAAGCCGGCGAAGGCGGCATGCGCCTCGGGGAACACGGTGGCGATGCCGTGCATGAACCAGTCGACCTCGACCGGGCGGCCGAGAAAGATGCCGCGCAGCACCAGCCCGCGCACCCGCTCCGGATGCGCCTGGGCGTAGGCGAGCGCCAGGGTGGAGCCCCAGGAACCGCCGAACAGCAGCCATTGGTCGATGCCGAGATGGCGGCGCAGGGTTTCGATATCGGCCACCAGCGCCGGGGTGGTGTTGTCGGCAAGCTCGCCGAGCGGGCGGGAGCGGCCGCTGCCGCGCTGGTCGAACACCACCAGCCGCCAGTGCAGCGGGTCGAAGAAGCGGCGATGCACCGCGCCGGCGCCGGCACCCGGGCCACCGTGCAGGAACAGCACCGGCGCGCCGTCGGGGTTGCCGACCTGCTCCCAGTACATCACGTGGGGGGAGGAGAGCGGCAGCAGGCCGGTCTCGTAGGGTCCGATCTCGGGAAACAGGTCACCGCGGGGCATGCGGCGATCCTATACGCGCCCGGCATGGCGGAACAGGGTGGGTGTGGCTAGGTTGCGCCATATGGACAGGATCTGGATCGGGCTGGGCGCGCTGGCCGGGCTGCTGGCGGTGGCGATGGCGGCGGCGGCGGCGCATCTGCACCTCGCGCCGCCGGCGCTGGCGATGCTGCGCGAGGGGGTGCAGATGCAGGGCTGGCACGCGCTGGCGCTGCTCGGCACCGGCATCTGGGCGGGGCGCGGCGGCTGGCCGGCACAGCTGGCCGGGCTGGCGTTCACGCTGGGGCTGCTGCTGTTCTGCGGCACCGTCTACGCGCTGGCGCTGGGCGGCCCGCATCGCGGCCTGCTGGCGCCCACCGGCGGGTTTCTGCTGATGGCCGGCTGGGCGCTGCTCGGCCTGTCGGCGTTGCGGGCGCGATGATCGCCAGCGCCTACCTGGCGGCCGAGGGGCTGGAAGCGGTGCTGGCCGAGGAGCTGGCGCTGGCCGGGGTGACGATCGAACGCTGGCATGGCCGGCTGGCGCTGTCGCCCGATCCGCCGCAGCCGGCCGCCTGGGCGCTGGATAGCTGGACCGCGCCGCGGGAAATCCCGGTCGCCTCGGTGAAGCTGGCGGCCGATGCGCTGCGGGCGATGCAGCGCAACTGGCAGGCCTATGGCGTGGCCCATCACCGCCGCATGGCGCTGATCGCGGCGCGGCTGCCGCCGGTGAAGGCACGGCCGCTGGTGTTCCCGGCCGCCGCGCCCAGCGCCCATCTCGGCGCCTGGACGCTGCTGGCGCCCGACCTGATGCTGGCCAGCGCGAGCAAATCCAGCCCGTTCGTCAACGGCGAGTGCCGCTTCGAGGAAGATCATATCGGCCCGCCCAGCCGCGCCTATCTGAAGCTGTGGGAGGCCTGCACCCGCCTCGGCGCCTGGCCGCAGCCGGGCGAGACCTGCCTCGATCTCGGCGCCGCCCCCGGCGGCTGGACCTGGGCGGTGGCGAAGCTGGGGGCAGCGGTCACCGCGATCGACCGCGCGCCGCTGGCACCAGCGGTCGCCGCCATGCCGGGCGTCAGCTGGCGCGAGGGCAGCGCGTTCAGCCTGCCGCCGGAGCCGGTGGACTGGCTGCTCAGCGACATCATCGCCTATCCCGACCGCCTGCTGGCCCTGGTGCGTGGCTGGATCGCCGCCGCAGCACCCCGGCGCATCATCTGCACGCTGAAATTCCAGGGCGCCACCGACCATGCCGCCGCCGCCGCCTTCGCGGCGATCCCCGGCGGGCGGGTGATGCACCTGTTCCATAACAAGCACGAACTCACCTTCACCTGGCAGCCGCCTCATCCTTCAGGGTAGCTAGGCAAAAGTGATGTTTTGTTGCTAACGTCCGCCGGTGCCTGGAGAGACCGAACTGTTGATCGTCGATGATGCCGGGCTCCTGCGGGGAAGCACGCCGGGCGCCGCTGCCCGGATCGGTGCGGCGGCCGCTCGCCTCGCACCCGGCGCCGCGCTTGCCGACATCCGGGCCCTGCTGCCAGCGGGACTGCGCCTGCGCGCCGCACCGCTCGGCGGCGGCATGACGGCGCAGTTCATCGAGAGCGCGGCGGATGAGTCGCTGAGCGCGGCGGCGGAAATCGCCGTGCTGCGCGATACCCTCGATGCGCTGGATGCCTCGGTCGTGGTCTATGATGCCGAATTGCGCTACCGCTTCGGCAACCGCGTCTACCACGACACCTTCCCGCATCTGCCCGATGACAGCGTGCTGGCCGGTGAAACCTACGGCCAGGTGCTCGGCCGCTCGATCGATGCCGGCTCGGTCGGCGATCCGCAGGCCTATGCCGATCGTGAGACCTTCATCGCCCGGCGCACCGCGGAGATTGCGGACCACCAACTGGGCCCGTACGACATCATCGGGCCGGGCGCCGAACGCACCTGCCAGATTCGCGCCAAATGGACCGCGTCCGGCAACCGCGTCTCGCTGCGCATCGACACCACCAACATCACCCGCCTGCACCGCGAACTGCTCGCCGCCCAGCGGATGGAGACGATCGCCCGGCTCAGCGGCAAGATCGCGCATGATTTCAACAACCTGTTGACCGTGATCACCGGCAATCTGGAACTGATCCAGTTGAACGCCACCAACCCGGAGACCGCCGCGCTGGCCGCCGCCGCGCTGGCCGCAGCAGAAACCGGGGCCCGCCTGACCGGCGAGTTGCTGGCAGCAGCGCCGATCCCCGCCCCGCCGACTTCCTCGCAGCCGGGTGCCTCGCAGCGGGACGCCACCCAGCTCCGTGCCGGCCAGACCACCATCCTGATGGTGGAAGACGACGCCGACGTGCTCGCCACCACCGCACAGGTGATCAACGGGCTCGGCTACCAGTTGCTGCAGGCCAATGGCGCCGAACAGGCGCTGGCGCTGCTGGCCACCGACAACGTGATCGACGTGCTGTTCACCGACGTGGTGATGCCCGACAGCCGGCTGAATGGCGTGCAACTGGCCCACGCCGCACGCCGGCTGCGGCCGGAACTGCCGGTGGTGCTGACCTCAGGCTACAGCGCCGACGCACTGGATGGCGGGATGCCGACCGGCGTGACCGTGCTGCCAAAACCATATCGCATCGCCGACCTGATGGCGGCCTTGGCGGAGGCAAGTAGGTAAGTAGGTCCTTCTTTTTGTGAACAAAAAGAAGTTTTCTATCCGCCTTGCAACAATGATGGGGTGGGGGCGGCGGCGGGGGGCCCCCCCGAATTTTTGGAGGGGGGGGAAAATTTTTTTGTTGTTTTTTTTTTATAAAAGAACCGGA
>JBEPTZ010000131.1:0-12589 GCA_041691815.1 Rhodospirillales bacterium
CGACCCGATCGGCGGCCTGGTGCAGATCCCCTGCATCGAGCGCAACGCGATGGGCGCGGTGAAGGCGATCAACGCCGCCTCGCTGGCGCTGTCCGGTGACGGCGCCCATCACGTCACGCTGGACGAAGCCATCGCCACCATGCGCCAGACCGGCATGGACATGCGCAGCGAATACAAGGAAACCTCGAAAGCCGGTCTCGCGGTTCACGTCACGGAGTGCTGATTAGATGGTGGCTAGAGTAATCGAAGTCGATCCGTTCGACCTGGTGGTGTTCGGCGCCACCGGCGACCTGGCCAGCCGCAAGCTGATCCCGGCGCTGTTCGAGCGCTGCGCCAGCGGCCAGATACCCGACGGCGCCCGCATCATTGGCGTCGCGCGCCGCCCGCTCTCCGACGGCGACTTCCGCACCCTGGCGCAGCAGGCGCTGGAGGCGCACGTCCCCAAGTCCGACCGCAAGGCCGCCGCGGTCAGGCGCTTCCTCGGCCGCTTCTCCTACATCGCCGCCGACGCCGGCGCCGACCCCGGCTGGGCCGACCTCGCCGCCGCGCTGGCCGGGCAGCCCGAGCATATCCGCGTCTTCTACCTCGCCACCGCGCCCGAGCTGTTCGGCCCGATCTGCGAGCGGCTGGCCGCCAACAAGCTGAACGATGGCGACGCCCGCATCGTCGTCGAGAAACCGATCGGCAAAAGCCTCGCCTCGGCCGGTGCGGTCAACGACGCGGTCGGCGCCGCCTTCCCCGAGGAGCGCATCTACCGCATCGACCACTACCTCGGCAAAGAGGCGGTGCAGAACCTGATGGCGCTGCGCTTCGCCAACGCGCTGTTCGAGCCGCTGTGGAACGCCGCACACATCGACCACGTGCAGATCACCGTGGCCGAAACCCTCGGCGTCGAAGGCCGCGCCGGCTACTACGACACCGCCGGCGCGCTGCGCGACATGGTGCAGAACCACATGCTGCAACTGGTCTGCCTCACCGCCATGGAGCCGCCGCACGACATCAGCGCCGACGCGCTGCGCGACGAGAAGCTGAAAGTGCTGAAATCCCTGGTCCCGATCACCGCCGACAATATCGCCCAGCACACCGTGCGCGGCCAGTACCGCGCCGGCGCCTCGGCCACCGGCCCGGTCGGCGGTTACCTGGAGGAACTCGGCGACCCCACCAGCCGCACCGAAACCTTCGTCGCCCTGAAAGCCGAGATCGGCAACTGGCGCTGGGCCGGGGTGCCGTTCTACCTGCGCACGGGCAAGCGCCTGCCCAGCCGGGTCTCCGAGATCGTCATCACCTTCCGCGCCATCCCGCACTCGGTGTTCAGCCCCGCCGCCGGCCCGATCGCCGCCAACCGCCTGGTCATCCGGGTGCAGCCGGACGAGAGCGTCAAGCTCTGGCTGATGATCAAGGACCCCGGCCCCGGCGGCATGCGGCTCAGCGAGGTGCCACTCAACATGGGCTTCGCGGAGACCTTCGGCGTGCGCAACCCGGACGCCTATGAGCGCCTGCTGATGGACGTGGTGCGCGGCAACCAGACCCTGTTCATGCGCCGCGACGAGGTGGAAGCCGCCTGGACCTGGATCGACCCGATCCTGGACGCCTGGGCCGCCAGCCCGGAGCCGCCGAAATCCTACACCTCCGGCACCTGGGGTCCGTCCTCGGCGATTGCGCTGATCGAGCGCGACGGGCGAACCTGGAACGACGAAGACTGACCCCCTTACAACGGAACCAGACCCGATGCCCAACGCGCCCGCCTGGCTCGCCCCCGCCCTCGCCTACCTCCCGGAATGGCTCAGCCACCAGATGCGCGTCTCCGAGCAGCCCGGCGTGGTGTTCGCACTGGCCCATCGCGGCACCGTGCTGCACGAATCCGCGTTCGGCCACGCCAACCTGCTCACCGGCGAGAAACTCACCCCCCGCCACCGCTTCCGCGTCGCCTCGCACAGCAAAAGCTTCACCGCGGCTGCCATCCTGCGCCTGCGCCAACAGGGCCGCCTGAAGCTCGACGACACCGCCGGCCAATACGTGCCCGGCCTGCACCCGGCGATCGCGGCGGCCACCCTCTCGCAACTGCTGTCCCACACCGCCGGCATATTCCGCGACGGCCCGGACAGCGAATACTGGGCCGGCCGCAAACCCTTCCTCAACGCCGACCAGCTCCGCGCCGAACTCACCCTGCCGCCGCCGATCGACGCCAACACCCGCTTCAAATACTCCAACCACGGCTTCGGCCTCGCCGGCCTGGTCATCGAGGCGATCACCGGCGAGCCGTACAACACCTGGGTCGCCCGCGAGATCGTCGCCCGCGCCGGCCTCAGCGAAACCGCGCCCGACGTTCCCCTCCCCTCCGGCCAACTGGCCAGCGGCCACAGCAGCAAGACCCTGCTCGGCCGCCGCGTCATCTTCCCCGGCGACCAGTCCACCCACGCGTTGGCCTCGGCCACCGGCTTCATCTCCACCGCCGCCGACCTCACCCGCTTCTACGCCCAACTCGCCCCCACCGCCCGCACCCGCGTGCTCACACCCGCCAGCCGCCGCGAAATCACCCGCCCGCAATGGCGCGACGCCTACAACCCGGTCGAACGCGGCTACGGCCTCGGCACCATCCACGGCGCCCACGGCGAACCGCACGGCGAATGGGCCTGGTGGGGCCACTCCGGCGGCTTCCAGGGCTACATCACGCAAACGGCCCACGTCCCCGCCCACGACCTCACTTTGTCGATGCTCACCAACGCCGTCGACGGCTGGTCGCATCTCTGGCTCGACGGCGCGCTCTCGATCCTCAAGCGCTTCGCCGCCGAAGGCCCCCCGGCCAAATCCACCGCCGACTGGTCCGGCCGCTGGTGGTCCGGCTGGGGCGCCATCGATTTGGTGCCGATGGGCCGCAAAATCCTGGTCGCCAGCCCCGCCCTCGCCCAACCCTTCGCGAAAGTCCCCGAACTCACCGCCACCGGCCCCGACACCGCCCGCATCACCCTGGCCGGCGGCTTCGCCAGCCACGGCGAACCCGTCACCCGCCACCGCGACAAGCGTGGCCGGGTGACCAGCCTGAAACTGGCCAGCGGCACGTTCCTGCCGGAAGCGGCGGCGGCGAAGGATCTGGAGACCCGCCATGGGAAGTAAGGAAGCGGTTCTTTTTTCAAAAAAACCAAAAAACTTCCGCCCCTGTTTTGCGGCAGGGACCAGAATGTGAACCAACGCACCCCTTAGACCAAAGGGCAATCTGGCATCGGTGGTGATGATGCCGCGCAACTTATTCCGGCCGCTATCTACTCCTTTGTGCAGCCGCGCGCGTGCGGCGCCAACCTGCCTGTGGAAAAGCGACCCGCCGGAGCGGCCGCGCCGCAACTTTGCTGTGATCACTGTGTGGGAATCGTGGGTTACTGGTCAAAAATAACAAACGATTGATGATGCCCTGTTACGATGTTCTACCATCTACACCGCAAGTCCTGACGCTTTCGGGTTTCCAGCCCCCGGGTCTCGACCTATAAAGGCGAGATAAAGATTGCCGACGGCAGCTCGTTGCTGTCCGAAATGCCGGCGCAAGCCGATATCGTCGGTGAAAAAGGGAGGAAGTAATCCGATGTCCACACATGAAGCCGGCTGCCCCTGTTGCCGCGCACCCATGCTTCCACCTGGTTTCGATCGGCGTGGCTTTCTCCGCTTCGCCGCCGTCGGCGCTGCCGGGCTCGCGGTCGCGCCGCGGCTCGCCCGCGCTCAGGCCAAGAGCAACTATCAGGCGATGCTGCTCTCCTGCGTCGACCCGCGCACCCAGGCGCCGATCGCCAACTGGATGAACATGCCGGAGTCGGAAAGCCATGCCACCAGCCTGAAAGGCCGATACAGCCAGTTCACCATCGCCGGCGCGGCGGTCGGCGTCGTGGCGCCGGCCTTCAAGGCGTGGCGGGAGACATTCTGGGCCAATTTCGGTGCCAGCATCCAACTGCACAGGATCGAGAATCTTGTCGTCGTCGATCATTCGAACTGTGGCGCACTCGGCATCGCCTACGGCCAGGACGTGTTGAACGACCCGAAGCTCGAGTTGGCGGCCCACATGGCCGACGTCACCGAGTTGAAGCGGGAACTCTCGATCCGTCATCCAAACGTAGCACTGCAGGCCTGGTTCGTCGCTCGCGACACTGCAGGGGCCTTCACCGAGTGGAAGAGTCTCATTGCAGGTCCGGTGATCGCATAGAGCGCATGCTCATTTGAGCAGGATGATGATGGCGGCGAGGTGAACTGCTGCGACGAAGGTTCGCCCGGCCTTGTCGGATCGCCTCGAGCGGTCCGAAACCTCGACCGGGACAGAAAATGGCGGCGCCATGATGCCAGCGCCGCTTGACGCAGTACAGCGAGCCACCGCAAGCTGCCACCGCCACGCACGCCCATTTCACCACCGCTGACCGACGCCGACGCCGCCTCACCAGCAGCGGCTTCGTCGTGTCTGCCGGAATACGCCCGTTCAGGTGAGGGAAACCCGCATCGCCTGATCCCAGGCCACTTCGACACAACGCCCCAGTCCCCGCGCCCCCCGTCGCGGGGGTTTTTCACGTGGAGAGTTCGCAATGAACACCCCGCTCCGCCCCGCCACAATCAACGACGCCGCCGCCGTCCAGGCGCTCACCCGCGCCGCCTACGCGCAATGGGTGCCGGTCATCGGCCGCGAACCCAAACCGATGTCGGCCGACTACCACGCCGCCATCCGCGATCACCGCATCGACCTGCTGCACATCGAGGACCGTCTCGCCGCCCTGATCGAGACCATCCCGGAAACCGACCACCTGCTGATCGAAAACCTCGCGGTCGCGCCCGATTTCCAGCATCGCGGCCTCGGCCGCCGCCTGCTGGCCCACGCCGAACAGGCCGCCGCCGCGCAGGGCTACAAGACGATCCGCCTCTACACCAACAAACTGTTTGCTGCGAACGTGCTGCTCTACCGCCACCTCGGCTACACGATTGACCGCGAGGCAGCCTCCCATCTCGGCGTCACGGTCTACATGAGCAAGCCGGCCCGCTAAGCACCGCCGCAGCAGCAACCGTCACCCCGCCGCCCTGCGGGTCAATGCAATCCGCATCGCCGTGAGCGCCGCCAGCCCCGGCGCCTGGCACCGCGCATCGGCGTCAACCGGCCCCATCTCCGTCCCATCGGCGAACCGTCCCCAGTACGAACAATGCCAGCGCAGCGCCGCCGCATCGGTCAGCCTGACGATGAACCCGGCCAGCGGACGCCCCCGGCCGGTGGTGCCGCAGAACACCCCGCCCGGCACCGCGGCCGACAGGCTGCCGTCGGAATCCACTGCCTGGTACAGAACCTCCTCCGCCCGCAGCCCGCCCGGGCGATGCCCGGCGGGATGCAAGGCGAAGCCTTCGATCCACGACTCCGGCTCCGTCCCCCCGGCCCACTCTGCGACAATGCCACGCACATCGCCGACATCGCGCACATGAACGGTGATCTCCAGGCCTCCGGCGCCCGGCGCCGGCGCCGCTCCGGCGTCATCCAGCCGCACCGATGGAGGATGCCCGCTCATCGGCGCCAATGTGCTCAGCATGACATCCAGCAGTTCCGGATCGACCTGGAAACTCGACCGATGCTTGGCCGTCGGATGCAGCACGCCGAGCGTCCCGCAGCGCAGTTCGTTCCACTGTATCGTCTTGGCGACCGCCAGATTGTAGAAGAATTCGTCGCCGAACCAGTCCGGTGACAGTGCCAGCACCCGCGCTCCCGCCGGCGCGAACACCATATTGGCGAGATCGCTTCCCAGCGTCGCCGCGAAAAACCGCTCGCCCTGCCACGCCGTGATCTGCGCGGCCAGCGTCTCGGCGCCGAGCTTGCGCGGCACCACCGCATGCTCCCGCAGCACCGCCTCGCACGCTGCCTGGTTGGCGATCGCCCGGGTTTCGCCGTCTCGCTCGATGGCGATACCGCCGCCCCCGGCAACGGCGGCGGCGGCAGTGGCGGTCCTGCTGTTCGACAGCATATCGATCGCCAGCGGATGCGCCATGAAGCCGTCGAAATCGAACAGGAAATCCAGGATCACCAGTTCCTTGAACTTATAGCTGCAGCCACGATCGACGAGGATCTGCCGGTCGCCGGAAATTCCGAACTCCTCGAAGCTCCGCGCGAAATTATTTTCCGCGCCGACCCGAAACGCCCGCGGCAGCACGATCCTGGCGTCGGGAAAATGCCGAAGATACAGCAATATCCTCGGAAGATTCTGCACCAGGTGATGCCCCCAGGTCCATCCGCCCTCGTTGAACATCACCAGCGCCGTGGCATCCTGGTAATCCTCGATTGGCGGCGGCGGCCGTGCTCCCAGCCTGGCGGCAAGGGTCTCCAGCACCTGTTCCGGGGTTCTCTGCCGGCGATAATGGGTCAGGATCGAGCTGTCGACGAACACGTCCGCGCCGCGATGGACGATGAACTGGTCGGTCAGCACCGCGTCCTCGATATGCCAGGCATGGACATCGGCAAACTCGATGGTCAGCTTGCGATATTTCCGCACATCGCGCTTGCCGGCCGACTCATCGCGTAGCACGGTGCCAAGCTGCGGCGTGTAATGCACCGTCTGCCTGCCGACCAGCAGCGTCTTGCGCGCGAAATCGGCATCGCGGTATTTCGATTGCAGCCGGTATTCCATCCCTGCCCGCCCCAGCCGCACTGTCCACCCGTCGCATCGATGGTGCCCGAGTTGACCGGCGCAATCCACACCCAAGGCGCTTCCCCCATGCCACAACCCGGCGCGCCGGTGCATATTCGGCCGCATGACCGCCAACCGCGCCGCCCTGCTCGCCCTCGCCGCCCTCACCCTCGCCCGCCTGTGGGTCGCCGCCGCGACCCCGCTGGCGCCCGACGAGGCGTATTACTGGGTCTGGGCGCACGCGCTGGCCGCCGGCTATTTCGACCACCCGCCGATGGTGGCGCTGTGGATCCACGCCGGCATCGCGCTGGCCGGCGACACCCCGTTCGGCATCCGCCTGCTCGGCCCGCTGTCCGGCGCGCTGGGCAGCCTGCTGCTGGCCGATGCCGCGGAAAAACTGTTCCCCGGCCGCCGCCTCGGCATCCCGGCCGCCGCATTGATGAACGCCACCCTGCTGTTCGGCATCGGCAGCGTGACCATGACGCCGGACACCCCGGAGCTGTTCTTCTGGACCACAGCACTGTGGGCGCTGGCCCGCCTCACCGCCAGCGGCCGGGCAAACTGGTGGCTGGCTTTCGGCCTCGCCGCCGGGCTGGCGCTGGACAGCAAATACACCGCCTTCCTGCTCGCGCCCTCGGTGCTGGCCTGGGTGCTGCTCGGCCCGCGCCGGTGGCTGCGCTGTTGGCAGTTCTGGGCCGCCGCCATGCTGGCTGCCCTGCTGTTCGCGCCGGTGCTGTGGTGGAATGCCGGCCACGCCTGGGTAAGTTTCGCCAAGCAGGGCGGCCGCGTCGATGACTGGCAGGCCAACCGCGCGCTGCAATTCCTCGGCGAGTTGCTCGGCGGCCAACTGGGACTTGCCACCCCCGGGATCGCCATCCTTTGCATCGCCGGCATCGTCCGCGCGGTGCGGCGCTGGCGGCAGCCGGAATACCTGCTGCTGGCCAGCCTGGCGGTGCTGCCGGCGCTGGTCTTCCTGCAACACGCGCTCGGCGACCGGGTGCAGGCCAACTGGCCCTCGGTGCTCTACCCGCAAGCCTGCATCGCCGCCGCGGTACTGGCCGGCGATCCACGCTGGCGTCGCTGGCTGAACCCGTCGCTGGCACTCGGTTTCGGCCTCACGCTGATCGTCTGGATCCAGGGCGCCGCCGCCCCGCTGGCGCTGCCGATGCGCGCCGACCCCACCCTGCTGCGCCTCGGCGGCTGGCAGACCCTGGCCGACCAGCTGGACAGCATCGCCACCCGGCAGGGTGCCACCTATATCGCGTCCGACAATTACGGCCACGCCGCCCTGCTCGCCCTCCTGCTGCCGCCGGGCCGCGTGGTGCTGGGGGTGGACGACCGCTGGGCCAGCTTCGCGCTGCCCGATGCCACGCCGCTGATCGCCGGCCAGCCCGGCCTGCTGCTGCGCAGCGCCCGGCGCGATGACCACCCGGACCCGCACGACTGGGCCAGCATCACCCCCCTGCCCGGCCTGGTGCGCGCCCGACACGGGATGGTCGCGGAGAATTTCCGTGTCTATCGTGTGGTCGGCCAGAAGGGCAGCGAGCCGATCGTCGTGCTGCCCCGGCCGGGTGGAAAATAGTTCGGGAGTGAATGGTTATGCCTGATACCTATCTGGCCAAAAACCGCTCCGCCGAGGCCTGGAAAGCCCGCCAGGAATGCGCCGCGGTGTATCGTTTATTGGCCCATTTCGGTATGTCCGACCTGGTTTATAACCACGTTACGCTGCGAATTCCGGGCGAAAACGACCGGTTTTTGATCAATCCGTTCGGCTGGATGTACGAGGAAATCACCGCCTCGTCGCTGATCACCATCAATCTGGCCGGCGATATCATCGACAATCCGCACACCGATGTCGGCATCAATCCGGCCGGCTACGTGATCCACAGTGCGGTGCACGCGGCACGGCCGGACGCGCATTGCGTGATCCACACTCATACCCGCGCCGGCATGGCGGTGTCGGCGATGCAATGCGGCTTGCTGCCGCTGACCCAGACGGCAATGCGTTGCATGCCAATCAGTTACCACCCGTACGAAGGCCCGGCAGTCGATGTCGATGAGCGCGCCCGGCTGCAAAACAACCTCGGCCAGACCCGCTTCATGGTGCTGCGCAACCACGGCCTGCTGACCACAGGCCCCAGCGCCGCCGAGGCGTTCAACGCGATGTACTGGCTTGAAATGGCTTGCAAAGCCCAGGTCGACGCGATGGCCGCCAACACCGAACTCAGCTTCCCGTCCGAGGAAGTGGTGGCCCACGCCACCCATCTCTACGACCCCAAAACCCGCCGCCCGTTCGGCGTGCTGGAATGGCCGGCGATGCTGCGGCTGCTGGACCGCCGGGATCCCTCATGGCGTAGCTGATCAGTGGCCACGCAGGATCTGGCTGAGGAACAGTTGCAGCCGGTCGGTCTGCGGGTTCTCGAACATGTCGTGCGGCGTGCCGCTCTCGACGATCTCGCCCTGGTCCATGAACACCACCCGGTCGGCCACCTGGCGGGCGAAGCCCATCTCGTGGGTGACGCACACCATGGTCATCCCGTCCTCGGCCAAACCGATCATGGTATCAAGCACTTCCTTGATCATCTCGGGGTCGAGCGCCGAGGTTGGCTCGTCGAACAGCATGATCTTCGGGCGCATGCACAGCGCCCGGGCGATGGCGACGCGCTGCTGCTGGCCGCCGGAAAGTTGGCCGGGGAATTTCTTCGCCTGCTCCGGAATCTTGACCCGGGTGAGGAAGCTCATCGCCAGTTCCTCGGCCTCGGCCTTGGGCATCTTGCGCACCCAGATCGGCGCCAGGGTGCAGTTCTCCAGGATCGTCAGATGCGGGAACAGGTTGAACGACTGGAACACCATGCCGACCTCGCGGCGGATGGTATCGAGCGCCCTGGTGTCGTCGGTCAGCTCGGTGCCGTCGACGAAGATATGGCCCTCCTGATGCGTCTCCAGCCGGTTGATGCAGCGGATCAGCGTCGATTTGCCGGAGCCTGACGGCCCGCAGACCACCACCTTCTCCTTGGCGGCGACGGTCATCGAGACGTCGCGCAAGACGTGCAGGGTGCCAAACCATTTGTTCAGCTTGTCGACCAGGATCGCCGGCTGCTCGGCCGTTGCGGATGCACTCATGTATAGATTCCCCAGGAGATCAACGGCGGGCCGACGTGCGGAATTCGCGTTCCAGACCACGGCTGTAGCGCGACATCGAGAAGCAGAACAGGAAATAGACCACCGACAGCACGATATAGACCTCGGTGGCATAGGCCTGCCAGATCGGCTCGGCCACCGCGATCTTGCCGGCGGTCAGCAGGTCGAAGATGCCGATGATCAGCACCAGCGAGGTGTCCTTGAAGAAGCCGATGAAGGTGTTGACCAGCGGCGGGATCACCAGCCGCAGCGCCTGCGGCAGGATGACGAAGATCATCTTCCGCCAATAGCCGAGGCCGAGCGCGTCGGCCGCCTCGTACTGGCCCTTGGGCAGGCCCTGCAGCCCGGCGCGCACCACCTCGGCCAGATAGGCGCCGGCGAACAGGATGATCGCCAGTTGGGCGCGCAGCAGCTTGTCCGGCGTCGGCAGCCAGGCCGGGAAGAACAGCGGGAACATCACGCTGGACATGAACAGCAGGGTGATCAGCGGCACGCCGCGGATCAGTTCGATATACAGCACGCAGACCAGCCGCACCGCCGGCATGGTGGTTGAGCGGCGGCCCAGCGCGACCACCAGCGCCAGCGGGAAGGCGATCGCCAGGCCGAAGGTGGACAGAATGAGCGTGATCGGCAGCCCGCCCCAGAGGTCCTGGCCGACATAGGGCAGGCCCAATATGCCGCCCCACATCAGCGTGCCGATCACCACCAGGGTGACGATCCAGATCAGCGCCAGCTCCTTGCGCCAGAACCGCCGCATGCCGGAGACCACGAACAGGCCAATGAACAGGAAGATCACGATCAGCGGCCGCCATTGCTGTTCGTACGGGTAGCGGCCGAAGGTGATGAAGCGGTACTTGTCGCCGATCATCGCCCAGCAGGCGCCGGTGCCATGGGCGGCGCGGCAGGCGGCCGGGTCCGGGGTGCCGGCGGGGGTGTTCGGCACCGACCAGACGGCGTGGATGACCCCCCAGTCGATGAACGAGAACCCCAGCCGGAGCACGATATAGCCCAGCGCCAGGGTGACCGCGGTGGAAATCCACGAATTGAACAGGTTGGTCCGCATCCAGGCCAGCGGCCCGGCGATCAGCGACGGCGGCGGCTCGCGCCGCGGCTGGCCGATCTCATGGACGGCACGGGGGGTGGTGGCGCTCATCGGCTCAACGCTCCACCAGCGCGATGCGCGCATTGTACCAGTTCATGAACAGGCTGATCCCGAGGCTGAAGCACAGATAGATGGCCATCACCAGCGCGATGCCCTCGATCGCCTGGCCGGTCTGGTTGAGGATGGTGTTCATGATCGACACCACGTCCTGATAGCCGATCGCCACCGCCAGCGAGGAGTTCTTCACCGCGCCGAGATAGGTGCTGGTCATCGGCGGGATGATCACCCGGAGCGATTGCGGCAGCACCACTGTGCGCAGCACCGTGCCGCGCCGCAGGCCGAGCGCGCCGGCGGCTTCCCACTGGCCCTGCGGCACTGCCAGGATACCGGTGCGCACGTTCTCGGCGGCATAGGTGGAGGTGTAGACCACCAGGCCGGTGACCAGCGCCACGTATTCCGGGCTGAACACCCCGCCGCCGACGAAGTTGAAGCCGCGACGCGCCGGGATATCCAGCACGAACGGGGCACCGAACACCGCCCAGACCACCAGCGGCAGCACCACCAGCAGGCCGAGCGTCGCCGGCCAGGTGCGCGGCCGCACCCCGGTGGCATCCTGCACCCGCTTGGCGCGGCGGCGGACGATGACGGTAAGCACGATGCCCAGGATGAACGCCAGCAATGCGGCGGTGTGGGCGTGCTCCCAGACCAGGGTGGGGAACCGCACGCCGCGGTTGGAGATGAACACGCCGGGGACCGGGTTCCACGACTGGCGCACCACCGGCAGCGTCTGCACCAGCGTGTACCAGAACAGCAGTTGCAGCAGCACCGGGATGTCGCGAACCACCTCGACATAGGTGGCCGAGATTTTCGCCAGCAGCCAGTTGTTGGACAGCTGCGCGATGCCGACCGCGGTGCCGATGATGGTGACCAGGATCACGGTGACGATGGAGACATTCAGCGTGTTCAGGATGGCGATGACGATCGCCCGCCCATAGGTGTTCACGGCGGGGTCGTAGGCGATCAGATGTTCGCCGATCGGGATGCCGGCGGTGCGGTCGAGGAAGGCGAAGCCGGTGGCGATGTGACGGTGTTCGAGATTGTACGAAGTGTTGGAGATCAGGTACCACAGGCCCCAGCCGACCGCGCCGATGATGATGATCTGCCAGATCAACGCGCGGAACTTCGGATCCGACCAGCTGAGGGTCATCCTCCGGCGCGGTGGCCTGCGGGCGCTGGCTAGGCGCGGATCGGAGCGGCTTGCGGACATCGGCGGTCGTGCCTTCTCAATCTTTCACAAAATGAACTGCAAAGCCGGATCAATTGGATCCGGTCCGCGCTGGGCCTGCCGCATCGGCAAGCCAGCGTGCAGGGGTGCAACCATCAGACGCCCGCCCCGGGCATCGCGCCGGCCTGGCATGGTGCGCGACCGGCGGTCACGGCACGGGGCCAGGCAGGGTGGCAGCGTATACGGATCGGCCGCCGGCATCACGCGAAATGATGCTGGCAACCGACACGGCCGATCAGCGCATCGGCGGCGCGTAGTGCAGGCCGCCCTTGGTCCACAGGTTGTTGAGACCGCGCGGCACGCCGAACGGCGTGACGTTGCGCTCCCACATCTCGCCGTAGTTGCCCACTGCCTTGATGGCGTTGTAGGCGAACTTGTTGTCGACGCCGATCGCCTTGCCCATGTCGCCCTCGAGCCCGAGCAGGCGGCGAA
>JBEPTZ010000132.1:0-12296 GCA_041691815.1 Rhodospirillales bacterium
TTTTTTTGTCAAAAAAAATATTTTTTCACCCCGCCTGCCAACAATCAGGGGGGGCCCCCTGGGCAATCTCCGCCACGCCATTGTTGCAAGGCGGATAAAAGTTTTTTGGTTCTTTTTTTTCAAAAAAGAACCCTTACTTGCCCTTATACCAATGCGGCGCCCGCTTCTCCCGGAACGCCGCGGTTCCCTCGTGCCCTTCGGCCGAGTTGCGCTGCGTCCAGCTTTCGTGTGCCAGCAGCGCCATGGCGCGGGCGTCCAGCGTCAGCCCGTTGGCTCCCAGGAAGCTCTGCTTGGTCATCGCGATCGCCCCTGGCGCGCCGAGGAAGCAGGCGTCCAGCACTTCGTCCAGCCGTGCTTCCATCGCCTCGGCGGCGACCACTTCGTGCACCAGGCCGATCCGCAGCGCCTCGGCGGCGCCGAACCGTTCGCCGGTCAGCGCGTAGCGGCGGGTATGGCGCAAGCCCATCGCGTGCACCATATGAGTCGAGATCGGCGTCGGCGCGACGCCCACCCGCACTTCGGTGAGGCCGAACAGCGCGTCGGGCGTGGCCAGCGCCACGTCGACGCAGCACACCATGCCGCAGCCGCCGCCGAAGCAGGCGCCTTTGACCACGGCGACGGTGGGGCGGGAGAATTCGTTGAGTTTCTGCATGGCGGTGGTGGTGGCCATGGAGGCGGCGAAGGCCTGCGGCGGCTGGTAGTTGGCGGCGCGGCCCAGCCAGTTGATGTCGGCGCCGGCCTGGAAATGCTTGCCGGCGCCGCGGATCACCAGCACCCGCACCTGGGGGTCGGCTTCCAGCGCGGTAAGGCCGTCGATCAGCGCGGCCAGCAGGTCTTCGTCATAGGCGTTGCCGCGCTCGGGCCGGTTGAGCGTGGCGGTGGCGACGCCGCGGGCGCTGATATCGACCAGGACAGGAGGTTCGCTCATGGGACGTGCCTCAGTTCAGGATGGTGGCAGGATCGGCATTGGCGCCGCAGACCAGCACGCCGACCCGCGCCCCCTCGGGCGGCGTCCAGGCGCCACTGGTCAGCGCCGACAGCGCGGTGGCACCGCCTGGCTCGGCGATCAGCCGCAGCCGGTCCCACAGCAGACGCTGGGCGGCGCGGATGGCGTCGTCGGTCACCAGCACCGCCTCGGCGACGAAGGCCTGGGCCTGCGGGAACATCAGCGCGCCGACCTGCCGGGCGCCCAGCGCGTCGGCAGCCACCCCGCCCACCGCTGCTTCCACCGGCCGGCCGGCGGCCAGTGCGTCGTGCAGCGACGGGCAGGCGGCCGGCTCGACACTGACCAGCTTCACCCGGCCGGCCAGCCAGGCCGCCATGCCGCCGATCAGCCCGCCGCCGCCGGTGGCGACCAGGATATGGGTCAATTCCGGCGCGTCGGCCTCGAACTCGCGGGCGGTGGTGCCCTGGCCGGCGAGCACCGCCGGGTGGTCATAGGCATGCACCTCCAGCGCACCGGTTTCGGCCTGGCGGGCGCGGCTGGCGGCCAGTGCCTCGGCATAGGTGGCGCCGATGCGCACCAGCCGGGCGCCGAGGCTCTCAATGCGGGCGCGCTTGGCGGCCGGCGTCAGTTCCGGGACGAAAATCTCGGCGGTGAGGCCCAGCTTGCGGGCGGCGTAGGCCACCGCCGCGCCGTGGTTGCCGCCGGACGCGGCGATCACCCCGGCGGCTGGCAGTTCGCCCGCCTCGCGCGCCAGCAGCAGCCGGTTGAAGGCGCCGCGCGGCTTGAAGCTGCCGGCGTGCTGCAGCAGTTCCAGCTTCAGCACCAGCGGCAGGTTCAGCTCCAGCTCGCCGGCGGCCAGCCGCAGCAGCGGGGTATGGCGCACGAAGGCGGAAATGCGGCGGTGCGCGGCTTCGATCGTGGTGCGGTCAACGGTTTCGCTCATGCTCTAACGCTGGCACGGCGCATGCAGTGCCGCAAGCGCCCCCCGGCGACGGAGCGGTTTGAAGATCGCGCTTCCTTTGCGGTGAAAACACGTCCATGAATTGTCTTCATGCAGATACATGCCAGTTGCGCGGCCCGCGATGGGATCGGCTTGCTGATCCTCGGGGCCGCCGGCGCCGGCAAATCCGATATGGTGCTGCGGCTGATCGATCGTGGGTTCATTTTAGTGGCGGACGACCGCGTGATCATCGAGAACGGGCTGGCATCGCCGGCCGCGACCCTTGCCGGACTGATCGAGGTGCGTGGCCTGGGGCTGCTGCGCCTGCCGTTCCAGGCGCCGGTGCGGCTCGCCCTGGCGATCGAACTGACCGGCCAGCCCGAGCGCCTGCCGCTGCCGCTGCGCCACCCCACGCTCGACTTGCCGCTGTGCCGGCTGGACCCGCGCCCCGCCTCGGCGGCGCAACGCGCGGTGTTGGCACTGGACTGCGCGCTGGGCCGGGTGAGCCAGGCGGCCGGGGCGTTCAGCCCTGGCGTGGCGATGCCATGAACGCCGATACCAACGGCGAGCGCCAGCGCGTGGTGCTGGTCAGCGGCCTCTCCGGCGCCGGTCGATCGTCGATCCTGCGCGCGCTGGAGGATGTCGGCTTCGAGGCGATCGACAATCCACCAACCGAGGCGATCGAGGATCTGGTGGCCGACGGCCCGCCCGAGCCCGATCGCCGGGTGGCGGTGGGGGTGGATGTGCGCTCGCGCGGCTTCAACGTGCAGGCGTTGCTCGATGTGATGGCGCGGCTGAAGGCCACCCCCGGCCTGCGCGCCGAGCTGATTTTCGCCTGGGCCGACGAAGCGGTGCTGCTGCGGCGGTTTACCGAAACCCGGCGCCGCCACCCACTGTCGCCGCAGGGCCGGGTGACCGACGGCATCGCCCTCGAGCAGATGCAGACCGCGGAACTGCGGGCCAGCGCCGACCTGGTGCTGGATACCTCGGATTTGTCGCTGGCGGCGCTGCGGCAATGGATCGATCGCCGGTTCGGGCCGGAGGCGGAGGACGATCCGCAGGGCGGGCTGGCGGTGGCGGTCACCTCGTTCGCGTTCCCCGCCGGGCTGCCGCGCGAGGCCGACATGGTGCTGGACGCTCGCTTCCTGCGCAACCCGTATTACGACCCAGGGTTGCGCTCGCGCACCGGGCAGGACCCGGAGGTTGCCGCTTATGTCGCCGAGGACCCCGATTTTGACCGATTCTTTCGGAAGATGGCTGAGTTGGTGCAACTGGTCTTGCCCCGCTTCGTTCAAGAGGGCAAGAAATACGCGACCATCGCAATCGGCTGCACCGGCGGGCGGCATCGCTCCGTCGCCATCGCCGAGAAATTGGGATCCGTTTTGACGCAAACCGGCTGGCGCGTGACCGTCACGCATCGAGAACTCGCTCGCGAAGCGGCCCCCGGGCCGCTGGCGGGGGCAACCGCGTCTGAACATATCGCCGGCAGTCCCGGCGCCGAGCGGCCGCAGGAGGCCTGAGGTCATCCCATGATCGGTCTTGTATTGGTCACCCATGGCCGGCTTGCCGACGAATTGCGCTCGGCGATGGAGCATGTGGTCGGTGCGCAACGCAATGTCGCCACTGTCTGCATCGGCCCCGATGACGATATCGAGGGCCGCCGCGCCGAGGTGACCCGCCGCATCACCGAGGTGGACACCGGCGACGGCGTGGTGCTGCTGACCGATATGTTCGGCGGCACGCCGAGCAACATCGCCATCTCGCAGATGGACCGCAAGGGCGTGGAGGTGATCTCCGGCGTCAACCTGCCGATGCTGGTCAAGCTGGCCAAGGTGCGCTCCAGCCAGCCGCTGGCCGAGGTGGTGGACTGCGCCGCCACCGCCGGGCGGAAATACATCGCCGCCGCCTCGCATGTGCTGCCGCAGACCAAGCTGAACGGCACCTGCGGGTGAGGGCCATCTGATGAGAAACGGCCGATGAGCGGGGGCGACCCGGCCTCCGATGCCGGCGGCGGCATGGTGCTCAGCCGCACCCTCACGATCTGCAACAAGCGCGGCCTGCATGCCCGCGCCGCCGCCAAGTTTGTCACCATCGCCGAGCGTTTCGGCGCCTCGGTGGACGTGTTCAAGGACGGCCAGTCGGTCTCCGCCCGCTCGATCATGGGGCTGATGATGCTGGGCGCCGGCCAGGGCTCCAGCATCGAGCTGAAGGCCGAGGGCTGGGACGCCAAGGAGGCGCTCGACGCGCTGGCCGCCCTGGTGGAAGCCGGCTTCCATGAGCAGGACTGACCCGCCCCGGACCGGCAAGACCGAGCAGCCGCCGGCCCGGCCGGAGCGGCGGCTGATCGGCATCGCGGTGTCGCCGGGGGTGGCGATCGGCGCCAGTTTCATCGCCGCCGAAAAGCCCGCCGAGGTGATCCGCCAGAAGATCCAGGCCGCCGACGCCACCGCCGAGGCCTCGCGGCTGGAAACCGCCATCCTGCAATCGCGCAAGCAGTTGCAGAAGCTGCGCGCCCGGCTGGGCATGCTGCCGGAGGACAGCCAGGCGGAAATTGCCCCGTTGCTGGACGCCTATCTGCAGATGATCGGCAATTCCCGCCTGGTGCGCGGCGCCCGCAAGCGGGTGGACGAGGCGCTGGTGTCGGCCGAGACCGCGGTGCTGGACGAGAGCGAGAGCATCGCCGAGATGATCCTCGGCCTCGATGACGTGGACCCGGGCGGCCGCCGCCGCCGCGCCGAGGAGGTGCGGGAGATCGGCCGCCGGCTGATCCGCAACCTCACCCGCACCCCGTTCCGCAGCTTCGCCGCCCTGCCCGAAGGTGCGGTGCTGGTCGCCGAGGCGCTGCGCCCCTCCGATGCGGCGCTGCTCGACCCGGCCCGTCTGTCCGGCGTGGTCACCGAGGAGGGCGGCAGCGACGGCCACACCGCGGTGATGCTGCGCGCACTGGGGGTGCCCGCCGTGCTCGGCGCCACCGGCATCACCGAGGCGGGCCGGCCCGGCGACCTGCTGGTGGTGGACGGCTCCACCGGCGAGGTGGTGATCAACCCCTCCGCCACCACGCTGGCCGCCGCCCGCCGCGCGGTAACCGCCTTTGCCCGCGAACGCCAGAAGCTCGCGCGCCTGCGCCGGCTGCCCTCGGTTACCGAGGACGCGGAGGTGGTGGAGTTGCAGGCCAACCTGGAAATCCCGGCCGAATTGCCGCTGATCAGCCAGTCGGGCGCCTCCGGCATCGGGCTGTTCCGCAGCGAGTTCCTGTTCATGAACCGCGAGACGCTGCCCGGCGAGGATGAGCAGCTTGAGACCTATCGCACGGTGATCGAGGCGATGCAGGGCGACCCGGTGACCATCCGGGTGCTGGACTGGGGCGGCGAGAAGGAGATCGAGGCGCTGCAGAGCGAGGGCGTGGTGCCGGAAGTGACCGACACCAACCCGGCCCTCGGCCTGCGCGGCATCCGCCTGCTGCTGCGGCAGCCCGCGCTGTTCGAAACCCAGTTGGCTGCCATCCTGCGCGCCGGCGCGTTCGGCCCGGTGCGGGTGCTGCTGCCGATGGTCACCACCGTCGCCGAGGTACGCGCGGCGCGGGAAATCTACGACCGGGTGGCCCGCCGCCTGCGCCGGCGCGGCGAGAAGCTGGGCGAGCAGATCCCGCCGCTGGGCATCATGATCGAGACCCCCGGCGCCGCTCTCTCCGCCGATGCGCTGGCGCTGGAGGCGGATTTCTTCGCCATCGGCACCAACGACCTGACCATGTACACCCTGGCGATCGACCGCGGCGAGAGCGAGGTGGGGCACATGTACGACCCGCTGCATCCGGCCGTGCTGCGGCTCATCCAGTTCGCCACCGAGGCGGCGCTGCGGCTGCGGATGCCGGTTTCGGTCTGCGGCGAGATGGCGGCGAACCCGAAGCTGACGCCGCTGCTGCTCGGCCTGGGGCTGCGCAGCTTCAGCATGAATGCCTCGGCGGTGCCGCGGGTGAAGCAGGCGATCCGCGGCACCAGCATCGACCACTGCGTGCGCTTCGCCCGCAAGGTGATGGAGCAGGCCGACCCGACGGCGATCCGCGAGATGGTGCTGGGCACGCCGCCGTCATAGGCCGCGCAGCGCCTCGGCGGTCGCGGAATCGGCGGGAAAGAACGCTTCCACCGCCAGTTCGGCGAGAGTTATGTCCACCGGCGAGCCGAAAACCGTCGTCGTGGAGAGAAAAACCAGCGTGCCGGCGGGCGTTCGCAGGCGAAACGGAATGGCGATCGGCGGGGTCTCTGCATTCGAATGCACGGAGTCCCCGGGATAGCCGGAAAGCTCCGCCAGCAATGCCGCTAGCACCGGGTCGGCGGTGGCGGCGATCTGCTGGCGCAACCGTTCCAGCAGATGCCCCCGCCACGCCCCGAGGTTCTCGATCCGCGGCGCCAGCCCATCGGGGTGCAGGCTGAGACGCAGCACGTTGACCGGCGGCGTGAGCAATACGGCGGCGACGCCGTCCAGCAGCCGGGACACCATTGGATTGGCCGCCAGCAAGGTCCAGTGGCGGTCCACGGCCAGAGCCGGGTAGGGCATGTGGCCTTGCAGCACGGCCTCCACCGCCGCGCGTGCGGCCGCCAGGGCCGGTTCGTCCAGCCGGCGTTCGCTGTAGGCGGGTGCGAAGCCGGCGGCGTGCAGCAGCGTGTTACGCTCGCGCAGCGGCACCGCCAGGCGCTCGGCCAGATGCAGCACCATCTCGCGCGACGGCCTGGCCCGGCCGGTTTCCAGGAAACTCAGATGCTTGGTGGAAATATCGGCCTCACAGGCGAGGTCGAGCTGGCTCATCCGGCGGCGCTGGCGCCAGACCCGCAGGAGGTTTCCGACCGGCGGCGGAGCGGACTGAACATGCATCATCGCGCCACGTTAGCCGTGCTGCGACGGCACTCCAATTACCTCCGGGTTAATCGACCGCCGCACCGGCCCTGGGGAATGCTGGCGACGCGCCACCGACGGCGCGACGCAAACGGAGAACCGCCATGACCGACACCGCAACGCTGATCGACCGCTACATCGCCGCCTGGAACGAAGCCGCGCCCGCTGCCCGCCGCACGTTGGTGGAGCAGGTGTTCGCGGTGGATGCGGCCTATTTGGACCCGATGCTGCAGGGTGAGGGCCATGCCGGCATCGATGCGATGCTGGCCGCCGTGCAGGACCGCTTCCAGGGCCTGCGCTTCCGCAGCGCCGGCACACCGGACCTGCACCACGACCGGCTGCGCTTCCGCTGGGAACTGGCGCCCGGCGACGGCGCGGCGATCGCCGCCGGCACCGACTTTGCCACCGTTGACGACGACGGCCGGCTGGGCATGGTGACCGGCTTCATCGACCTGATGCCGGCCGGATAGCTTGACCTGTGGCGGCGAGGGGGCCATTTCGCCTGTGCCCTCGCCGCCCCTCGTCCCGCCCGGGTGGTTCGCCAGCAGGAGACCGCCGCGCGCATGAACGACGCCACCCAACCGACCACCGAGCACCTGCCGCCGCCGCCCGGCGGGCTGGCCCTGGCGCATCGCGGCGACGTGGACGAAGCAACCATCCTGCGCGCCGACGAGGCCGCCCGCCACTGGCATGCCGACACCCCGGCGCCGATCCATCTGGGCACGCCGCTGCACAAGCAATTCTCGGCGCAGATGTTCCGCGACACCTTCAATCCGTACAAGCCCTCGATCATCGACTGGCCGGTGCTGTCCGACGACGCCAGGGCGCGGCTGGTGAGCCTGCCGATCTGGGATATCGCGGTGCGCACCGAGGGCCAGGCGCGGCAGCGCATGCTGTCCTACGCGCACAGCCTCAGCGACCCGGACTGGCGGGCGGCGATCGAACTGAACGGCTGGGAGGAGGGGCGGCACAAGACGGTGCTGTCGCACCTGGTGGCCGCCTACGGCATCGTGCTGGAGCCGGAGCCGCCCTATCCGGCGCCGCGTGACACCGAATGGGCCTATCTGGCCACCGGCTTCAGCGAATGCATCGACAGCTTCTTCGCCTTCGGGCTGTTCGAACTGGCCAAGCGCTCCGGCTTCTTCCCCGAGGCGCTGGTGGATACCTTCGAACCGGTGATCCAGGAGGAATGCCGGCATATCCTGCTGTTCGCCAACTGGCTGGCCTGGGCGCGGGCCAACACCCCCTGGTGGCGGCGGCCGTGGTTCGAGGCGCGGGTCTGGGCGGTCTGGGTGATGCTGGGCTGGGAGCGCATCGGCATGGCGCGCGGCATGGACGGCGGCAAGGTCTCGGCCGAGGACACCAACTTCACCGTCACCAGCAGCAAGCACCTCAGCGACGAAGAGCTGGATGTCTGGGTGCTGATGCGGCTGTGCCTGGAAGAAAACGACCGGCGCTTCGCCAATTACGACCGGCGGCTGCGGCGGCCGACGACGATGCCGAGGCTGGCGCGGATGGCATTGTGGGTGATGAGAAAGAACAAGTAGTTCTTTTTTGCAAAAATACTTATATCCGCCTTGCACCGGCGGAGCGCAGGCGA
This sequence comes from Rhodospirillales bacterium, assembly GCA_041691815.1. GTDB lineage: Bacteria > Pseudomonadota > Alphaproteobacteria > Acetobacterales > Acetobacteraceae > 70-18. The sequence continues at coordinate 8,377 of JBEPTZ010000132.1, forward strand.
CGCCGGAGTCTCCAAAACGGATGAAAAGTTTTTTTGCTTCTTTTTGTTCACAAAAAGAAGGCTCTTGCTTCACTGCGGCACCACCCGCGCCAGCCGCACCGCGGTATGTCCCCGGCTGGGCCGCAGGCTGGGCATCACCAGCAGGCAATCATCGTACGGTGTGCGGATTTCGGTTCCGCCGTCGAGCGCGATCAGCGTGTTGCGCCGGGGGATGATGTCGCCGCCGCGATAGGGCTGGGTGAAGGCGAAGCTGGCGGTGTTGGCGGTGATCGCGGTGGTCACCTGGGCGTAGTGGCGCGGCGTCTCGGCGGGCGCGGCGGCGGCCAGCAGGCCGAGATGGCGCAGCAGGCCGGTGATGCAGGCGTGCGTGGTCTGCACCGTGGCCTGCTGCCAGTGCTGCCCGGCTTCCACCAGGTTGGCGATCGCCGGTGTGGCGGGATCAGCGAAGTGGCCGTAATCGATCATCCGCTTGCCGCTGGCATGGCCGGAATCGGCGACCACCAGCGGCGGCGCGCCGATTGCCAGCGCCAGGGCGCGGCCCTTTTCGGTGTCGCCGCACAGGATCAGCGGGTCGGACGGCCACAGCATCGAGTGCAGGTCCAGCAGCACGTCGGCGCTGTCGATCAGCGGGCGGATCTGCCGGGCGCGGGCCAGTTCGCTCGAGTCGCCCGGCCCGTCGAGCGTCGCGCGGTCCCACAGACGGTTGAAATCCTCGTCGACGAAGCGGCTGGCGGTGGGGTGGGCGGGGTCGAAGCGGGCGAAGGCGGCGAGATTGGCGAAGCCCAGGGTCAGCCGGCCGCGGGCGGGGCGCAGCCCGGCGCGCAGCAGCTGGTCCACCGCGATGCCGCCGGCCAGCTCGTTGCCATGGGTGAGGCCGATGACCATGACATGCGGGCCTGGGTCGGCCGCCGTGTGGCTGGTGAAGCCGGGCACCCCGGTGTTGCCGGCAAGCCACGGGTCGATCTCCGGCGGCGCCAGCTCCACCGCGAAATGCGGCAGCGGCGCCTGGGCGGCGTGGAACGGGTCGCCCGGTGGGTTCATGCCGCCAGCCGGTCGGCCAGCCGGCGAATGAAGGCGTCGCAGGCATCGAGCTGGCTCTGGGCGATGAATTCGTCGGCCTTGTGCGCCTGGGCGATGTCGCCGGGGCCGCAGACGATGGTCGGGATGCCGGCCGCCTGGTACAGCCCGCCCTCGGTGCCGTAGCTGACCTTGCCGGCGCTGTTGGTGCCGGTGAGTTGCTTGACCAGCGTGGCGAGCGCGTGTGCCTCGGGCAGCGCCATGCCGGGCGCGCAGTCCATCACCTCCAGCGTGAAGCCGGCCTGCGGGTCCACCGCCTGCATCGCCGGCTCCAGGGTGGCGGCCAGCCAGGCGCGCAGGCGTTCGACCTCGGCGTAGTAGTCGTCGGCCGGGATCGCCCGCCATTCCATGACGAACTCGCAGCGCTCTGGGATGATGTTCAGGATCGAGCCGCCCTGCACGGTGCCGACATGCACCGTGGTGTGCGGCGGGTCGAAGCCATCCTCGAACGGACCCTCGGCGGCGAAGCGCTGCGCCTCGGCCTGGGCGTGGCCGATGGCGGCGGCGGCGGCGTAGATGGCGTTGACGCCGCCGGCCGGCACGCTGGAATGGCCGGCCCGGCCGCGCGCGATCACCCTGAGCGCCAGCCGGCCTTTATGCGCCAGGATCGGCTGCATCATGCTCGGCTCGCCGACGATGCAAAGCGCCGGGCGCAGCGCGGCGGCGGCGAGGTCCGCCACCAGTTCCCGCGCGCCGGACATGTTGGTTTCCTCGTCGTGGGTGATGAACAGGTGCACCGGGCGCGCCAGGCCGCGGGCCTTGAGGCCCGGCACGGCGGCCAGTGCGGCGGCGACGAAGCCCTTCATGTCGGCCGAGCCGCGGGCGTAGAGCCGGCCGCCCTGCTGGCGCAGCGTGAATGGGTCGCTGCTCCAGGGCTGGCCTTCCACCGGCACGGTGTCGACATGGCCGGAGAGCGCGATGCCGCCCTCCAGCTGCGGGCCGACGATGGCGTGCAGGTTGGACTTTTCCGCGCTACCGCTCTGCCGGTACGGCACGCCGTGGCCATCGAGCCATTCGCGCACGAAGGCCATCAGTTCGGCGTTGGGGTTGCGGCTGGTGGTGTCGAACGCCACCAGCTTTGCCAGCATTTGGGTGGTGGAGAGGGTCGGCTGGGCCATGCGGGGGGGTCGCTCGGTTGCTGTGGATCGGGCAGTCTATACACGCTGTCATCGCCCGCAACCGGAGCACCCCATGTCCGTCGCCTCACCCCGCATCGCCGTGTTGGGCCTGCATCTGGAAGCCAATGCTTTCGCACCGCCGACCACGGCGGTGGATTTTCAGCAGTCGTGCTGGGAGGAGGGCGAGGCGATCACCCGGCTGGCGCGCGAGGTGAGCCATCTGCCCGCCGAGGTGCCGGGCTTCTACGCGCGCATGGATGCGACCGGGGCGTGGACGCCGGTGCCGCTGATCATGATCTCGGCACCGCCGGGCGGGCCGATCGAGCAGAGCGTGCTGCTGGATTTCCTCGACCGGGTGCGCACCAGGCTGGCCGCTTCGCTGCCGCTGGACGGGGTGTATGTCGCCAGCCACGGCGCCTCCTCGGCCACCGGCGACGAAGATAGCGACGGCACGCTGCTGGAACTGGTGCGGCGGATCGTGGGACCCGCGGTGCCGGTGATCCTGACCCAGGACCTGCATTGCAACCTGTCCCGCCGCACGGTGGACTGCGCCGATGCGCTGATCGCCTACCGCACCAACCCGCATGTCGACCAGCGCGAGCGCGCCGCCGAGGCCGCCGACCTGATGCGCCGGATGCTGGCCGGGCTGCGCACCGCGAAGGCGTTCATCCGGCTGCCGATGGTCTCGGCGCCGGTCAGCCTGCTGACCGCCGAGGGGCCGTATGCCGACCTGATCCAGCTTGGCCAGACGCTGACCAGCGGGCCGATCGTGAATGTGTCGGTGACCGGCGGGTTTGCCTTCGGCGACCTGCCGAAATGCGGCATCGCGATCACCGTGACCGCCGATGCCGACCAAGCGGCGGCCGACCGGGTGGCGCTGCAGGTTGCCCGCGCCGCCTGGGCCGACCGCGCCCGCTACCTGCGCGCGCTGACCCCGCTGGCCGAGGCGGTGCGGCTGGCAGCCAGCGCCGAGGCGCCGATCATCCTGGCCGATGTGGCCGATAATCCCGGCGGCGGCGGGCGCGGCAGCACCACGAAGCTGCTGGCCGCCTTGCACGAGGCGGGCGTGCCCGGCGTGGTGTTCGGCGTGTTCATCGACCCGGCGCTGGCCGCCGAGGCACACGCCGCCGGCGCGGGCGCGCATCTGGAGGCGGTGTTCAACCGGGTGGAATCGGCGTTCTCGCAACGCTTCGCCTGCGGCGCCACGGTGCTGAAGCTCTCCGACGGCACGGCGATCGGCCGGCGCGGGATTTCGGCGGGGAGCCGCTTCAGCCTCGGCCCCTCGGCGCTGCTGCGGCTCGATGGGTCGGGGATGCAGGTGGTGGTGGGCAGCCTGCGGCGGCAACTCGCCGAACCGCGGATGCTGGAAATGCACGGCATCGACATCGCCCAGGCGCGGGTGCTGGTGGTGAAGAGTCGCGGGCATTTTCGCGCCGGATTCGACGAATTTGTGCCGCCGGAGCGGATTTACGAGGTGGATTGCCCCGGTTTGACCAGCCCGGTGCTGGAGAATTTCGCCTGGAAGCGGCTGCCTCGGCCGATCTGGCCGCTGGAGACGGAGACCAGTTGGAGTGATAACGTGTAGGAAGGAAGTCTTCTTTTTGTGAACAAAAAGAAGCAAAAAAACTTTTTATCCATTTTGGAGACTCCCCAGTCTCCCGCGCCTCATCGTTGCAAGGCGGATAAAAGTTTTCCTGCTTACCCAGGATAGTCAGCCAGTTTGAG
>JBEPTZ010000133.1:0-12131 GCA_041691815.1 Rhodospirillales bacterium
GGCGAGGTACTGGTTGCAACATCGCGTTGCCCCCCTCTGCCGAAGGCAACCAAAATCAAGGTCCAGGGGCTTGGCCCCTGGTGGGGTCTGGGGCAAAGCCCCAGCCTTCCTTACGCCCCCTCCAGCGCCGCCCCCGGATGGAAATGGGCGTACACCCGGCGGGCGATTTCGCCGGAGACGCCGGGCGCTGCCTCCAAATCATGCAGCCCGGCCTGGCGCACCCCGCGCACCGAGCCGAAATGGTTCAGCAGCGCGCGTTTGCGGCCCGGCCCGATGCCGGCGATTTCGTCCAGTTCGCTGGTCACCAGGGTTTTCGAGCGGCCGGCGCGGTGGGTGGTGATGGCGAAGCGGTGGGCTTCGTCGCGCAGGCGTTGCAGGAAGTAGAGCACCGGGTCGCGCGGCGGCAGTTGGAACGGCTCGCGGCCATTGATGTGGAACCATTCGCGGCCGGCGTCGCGGTCCACCCCCTTGGCGATGCCGACCAGCGGCATGTCGGTGATGCCGAGTTCCTCCAGCACCGCGGTGACCGCCGAGAGCTGGCCGAGGCCGCCGTCGATCAGCACCAGGTCGGGCCAGTCGGCGGCATCGGCGGTGCCGGCGGCCTGTTCCTTCAGCGCCCGGCCGAAGCGGCGGGTCAGCACCTCGCGCATCATCGCGAAGTCGTCGCCGGGGGTAATCGGGCCGCGAATGGCGAATTTGCGGTAGGCGGATTTGCGGAACCCCTCGGGGCCGCCGACGATCATCACGCCATAGGCGTTGGTGCCCATGATGTGGCTGTTGTCGTAGACCTCGATGCGCTCCGGCGGCGCCGGCAGATTGAACAGCGCGGCGGTGGCCTCCAGCAGCTTGGCCTGGCCGGCGCTTTCCGCCAGCTTGCGCTCCAGCGCCTCGCGGGCGTTCAACTCGGCATGCGCCACCACGGCGTGCTTCTCGCCGCGCCGTGGCACCGCGATTTCCACCTTCTTGCCGGCGCCGAAGGTATTGGCCTTCAGGGTCAGCGCCTCGGCGATCAGCGCCTGTTCCGGCAGGTCGTGGTTCAGCAGCACCAAGGGCGGCGGCGGCTTGTCGTCGTAGAACTGCGCCAGGAACGCCGCCAGCACCTCCGGCGCCTCCTCGGCGGCCTTCAGGTGGGTGGGGAAATAGGCGCGGTTGCCGTTGTTGCGCCCGCCACGGATGAAGAACACCTGCACGCAGCTTTGCCCGGCGATCTGCCAGACCGCCACCACATCGGCGTCGGTCAGGCTGGCCGGGTTGATGATGTCGGTGCCCTGCACCGAGGTCAGCGCCCGGATGCGGTCGCGGATTGCCGCCGCGCGCTCGAATTCCAGCGTCGCGGCGGCCTCCTCCATCTCGGCGGCGAGGTCGTGCTGCACCCGGCTGGCCTTGCCTTCCAGGAACGCCTTGGCCTGCCCCACCAGCCCGCCGTAATCCTCCACCGAGATATAGCCGACGCACGGCGCCGAGCAGCGGCCGATCTGGAACAGCAGGCAGGGCCGGGTGCGATGGGCGAACACCGTGTCGGTGCACGAGCGCAGCAGGAACACCCGCTGCATCGCGGTCACCGTCTGGTTCACCGACCAGGCCGAGGCGAACGGGCCGTAATAGCTGCCCTTGCGCAGCCGGGCGCCGCGATGCTTGGCGATCTGCGGGTAGGGGTGGTCCTCGGTCAGCATCAGCCACGGGTAGGATTTGTCGTCCCGCAGCACGATGTTGAAGCGCGGCTTCAGCCGCTTGATGAGGTTGGCCTCCAGCAGCAGCGCCTCGGCCTCGGTATGGGTGGTGATCACCTCCATGGCCACGGTTTCGGACACCATCCGCCGCAGCCGCTCGGGCAGCCGGCCGATCTGGGTGTACGACACCACCCGCTTCTTCAGCGAGCGCGCCTTGCCCACATAAAGGGCATCGCCTTTGGCATCCAGCATGCGGTAGACGCCGGGCGAAAGCGGCATGGTTTGCAGCGCCGTCTCGATCACCCCGACCCCTTTGGGCACCGGCGGCGGCAGGTTGTCTTCGGTCACCTCGTTCATGTTGTTAGATTTAGGCCGCAGCCGGCTCGATGCTCAAGCGGGGGGCGGATTTCATCCACCAAAGCTGTGGATAACTATGTGGGAAACGGCGACGGGAACGGTGCAACATAGTGGAAATGCTCGCTTCCAGCGAATTGCCCAAAATTCTGGCAGCGAACGTAACATATTGAATTCGCACAATTGTAAGATTACCGCTACGTTAACCGGTCAAAAACGCATGCCATGTACCTGTAACTAAAGGCGCTCCGCCCGGCAGGTGGACAATTCAGCGCCGCCGCCGCTCCACTTCCACCCCGGCACTCGCCGCATCGGGCAGGATGTCAAGCTTTTCCACCCGGATTCTGGCACTCGCCACCCGCGTATCGGCCAGGCAGGCCTCGGCGATACGTTCCGCCAGCGTTTCAACCAGGCGGACATGCCCGGCGGCCACAATCCGCCGCACCGATTCCGCCAGCGCGCCGTAATCCACCACCCGGGCCAGCTCGTCCGGCCCCACCGAATCCGACGCATCTTCCACCGCCAGATCGATATTCACCCGGATGCGCTGCGGCGCCTCGTGCTCGCGCTGATACACGCCGATGCTGGCGACCAGCACCATGTCGCGCACGAACACATGCCGCAATCCGAGCGCCGCGCTGGCGATGGCAGGGGCTGGCATCGCCTATTCCTCCGGGATCGGTCCGCCGGCGGCGTTCCACTGCATATGCTGGCCGCCATCCAGCGCCAGCATCTGCCCGGTGACCGACGGCAGCGCCAGCAGCGCCAATATCGCCCGCGCCACCTCCTCCGGGCTGGTCGGCCGCGCCAACGGCACCGAGGCCGCCTGGCGGTCGAACTGCGCCTGGCTCTGCCGCGGGCTGGGCAGCGCCGGGCCTGGCCCGATGCCGTTCACCCGGATGCGCGGCGCCAGTGCCAGCGCCATGGTCTGGGTCAGCGCCCACAGCCCGGCCTTGGAGACGGTATAGGAGACGAAATGCGGCGTCAGCGCCCACACCCGCTCATCCAGCATGTTCAGCACCATGCCCTCGGCCCCGGCCGGCAGCGCGCGGGCGAATTCCTGGATCAGCACGAACGGCGCCCGCAGATTGGCCCCCATATGCCGGTCCCAGCTCTCGCGGGTGGCATCGTCCCACTCGTCGCGCTCGAACCGGCTGGCATTGTTCACCAGCACGCCGAGCGGCCCCAGCGCCGCCTGCGCCTGCCCCACCAGCCCGGCCACTGCCGCCTCATCACCCAGATCGGCCTGCAACACACAGGCCGCCACACCCAGCGCCCGGATATCGGCAGCGGTCGCCTCGGCGGCATCGCGGCTGCCGTGGCAATGCACCGCCACCGCGAACCCGGCGCCGCCGAGCGCCAGCGCGGTGGCCCGGCCGAGGCGTTTCGCGCCGCCGGTGACCAGGGCGGCGCGGGGGATCGTCGCTAGCAAGGAAGGTCTTCTTTTTGTGAACAAAAAGAAGCAAAAAAACTTTCTATCCATTGGAGAAGCTGCAATCTCCGCGTCTCCGCCGTTGCAAGGCGGATGAAAGTTTTTTGGTTCTTTTTTTCAAAAAAGAACACGCTTCACTTCCCCTGCAACGCCGCCTGCGCCGCCGCCAACCTGGCAACCGGCACCCGATACGGCGAGCACGACACGTAATCCAGCCCCACCTGCTCGCAGAACATGATCGAGGCCGGGTCGCCGCCGTGTTCGCCGCAGATGCCGAGTTTCAGCTTCGGCCTGGTCGCCCGCCCGCCTTCCACCGCCATCCGCACCATGGCGCCGACGCCCTCCACGTCCAGCGACACGAACGGGTCTTTCGCCAGCACCCCCTGCTCCACGTAGGACGGCAGGAACTTGCCGGCGTCGTCGCGTGACAGGCCGAACACCGTCTGGGTCAGGTCGTTGGTGCCGAAGCTGAAGAAATCCGCCCGCTCGGCAATCTGCCCGGCGATGATGCAGGCGCGCGGCAGCTCGATCATCGTGCCGATCGAGTATTCCAACGTGGTGCCGCTCTCGGCGAACACCGCTTTGGCGATCTTCTCCACCTGGGCGCGGGTGATTTCCAACTCGCGGGTGGTGCTGACCAGCGGGATCATCACCTCCGGCACCGGCGCATTGCCGGTCTCCTTGGCGATGGCGATCGCGCCCTCGAAGATGGCGCGCGCCTGCATTTCGTAGATTTCCGGGTAGCTGACCCCCAGCCGGCAGCCGCGATGCCCGAGCATCGGGTTGGCCTCGGCCAGTTCGGCGCCACGCCGGCGGATCGCCGCGATATCGGTGCCGAGCGACTCCGCCACCTCCTCCATCTCGCTGTCGGAATGCGGCAGGAACTCGTGCAGCGGCGGGTCGAGCAGCCTTATGGTCACCGGCAGCCCGGCCATGATGCGGAACAGATCGGTGAAATCCTGCCGCTGGAACGGCAGCAGCTTGGCCAGTGCGGCGCGGCGGCCCACCTCGTCGGAGGCCATGATCATCTGCCGCACCGCGAGAATCCGCTCGGGGTCGAAGAACATATGCTCGGTGCGGCACAGCCCGATGCCCTCGGCGCCGAATTTCAGCGCCGTCTCGGCGTCCAGCGGCGTCTCGGCGTTGGTCCGCACCTTCATCCGCCGCGCGCCGTCGGCCCAGGTCATCAGGGTGGCGAAATCGTCGCTCATCAGCGGCTCGATCATCGCTACTGAGCCCTTGAACACCTCGCCGGTGCTGCCATCGAGCGTAATGATCTCGCCGGCCCGCAGCGTCTGCCCGGAGGCGGTCAGCGTCTGCGCGCCGTAATCAACCGTGATGCCGCCGGCGCCGGCCACGCACGGCCGCCCCATGCCGCGCGCCACCACCGCGGCGTGGCTGGTCATGCCGCCGCGGGTGGTCAGGATGCCGCGGGCGGCGTGCATGCCGTGGATATCCTCCGGGCTGGTCTCGATCCGCACCAGGACCACCGCCTCGCCCTTGGCCGCGCGCATCTCCGCCTCGTCGGCGTTGAACACCATCGCCCCGCTGGCCGCACCCGGGCTGGCCGGCAGGCCCTTGGCGAGCAGGGTGCGGCGGGCCTTGGGGTCCAGCGTCGGGTGCAGCAACTGGTCCAGCGAGGACGGGTTGACCCGCAGGATCGCCTGGTTGCGGTCGATCAGCCCCTCATTGGCCATATCCACCGCCATCCGCAGGCTGGCCGGCGCGGTGCGCTTGCCGGTGCGGGTTTGCAGCATGTACAGCTTCTTGCGCTGCACGGTGAACTCGATGTCCTGCATGTCCTTGTAATGCGCCTCCAAGGTGGCGCGCACCTTCAGCAACTCGGCGTAGGCGATCGGCATCGCCTTTTCCATCGGCACCTCGTCCGGCCTGGCTCGGCTGGCCGCCATCGGCTGCGGCGTGCGGATGCCGGCCACCACGTCCTCGCCCTGGGCGTTCACCAGGTATTCGCCGTAGAACACGTTCTCGCCGGTGGAGGGGTCGCGGGTGAAGCACACCCCGGTGGCGCAATCCTCGCCCATGTTGCCGAACACCATCACCTGCACGTTGACCGCGGTGCCCCAGGCCGCCGGAATGTCCTGCAGCCGGCGATAGGTGATGGCGCGCGGGTTCATCCAGCTGCCGAACACCGCCCCGATCGCCCCCCAAAGCTGCGCCTCGGGGTCGAGCGGAAACGGCGTGCCGGTCTCCCTGGCGACCATCTCCTTGTAGCTCTCCACCGCCACCTTCCAGTCATCGGCGGTGAGCGCGGTATCCTCCATCACGTCGCGGTCGAGCTTCAACTGCTCGATGATCTCCTCGAACCGATGATGCTCGACGCCGAGCACCACCGAGCCGTACATCTGGATAAACCGGCGATACGAATCCCAGGCGAACCGCGCGTCGCCGGAGGCCGCTTCCAGCCCGGCCACCGTCTCGTCGTTCAGCCCGAGATTGAGCACGGTATCCATCATGCCGGGCATCGACACCCGGGCGCCGGACCGCACCGAAACCAGCAGCGGCTTGCTCTTGTCGCCGAACACATTGCCGGTGGCCGCCTCCAGCCGGGCCAGCGCGGTTTTCACCTGCCCCTTCAGCGCATCGGGGTATGTCCGGTCATTGTCGTAGAACGCCGTGCAGACCTCGGTGGTGATGGTGAACCCGGGCGGCACCGGCAGGTCGATGCTGGCCATCTCCGCCAGATTCGCCCCCTTGCCGCCGAGCAGATCGCGCATGCTGGCGCTGCCCTCGTTAAGGCCGGCGCCGAAGCTGTACACCCACTTGTTCGTGCCCTGGCTCATCGTCCGACCCTCCTCATTCAGCCTTCAATCCGTGAAAAATCAGCCGCCTTATTCATGGCAGCGCGTACCTGATGCAACAATGCCAGACGATTCCGGCGCAATTCGGGCCGCGCGTCATTCACCGTAACGTGTTCGAAAAACGCATCGAGCGGCGCGCGCAACGTCGCCAGCGCAGACATCGCGCCGGTGAAGTCCTCTGACTTAAGTGCCGCCGTTACATTTGGTTCCACATCGGCCAGTGCGGCGGCCAGCGCGGTCTCCGCCTCCTGCTCCAGCAGCGCGGCATCGACGGCACCGTCATGCGGCCCGTCCTTCTTATCCTCGATGCGCAAGATATTGGCGGCGCGCTTATATGCGGCCAGCAGATTCGCCCCGTCCTCGGTGCCGAGCAGCGCCGTCACCGCATCGGTGCGCGCGAGCAGGCGAACCAGGTCGTCGTCCTGCCCGGCGCCAAGGACGGCGTTCAGCACGTCGTAGCGCGCGCCTTCGGCCCGGAGTTGGACACGGAGGCGGTCGATGAGGAAGTCGAAAATCTCAATTACCACAGGAACGTCGTTAGGAAACGGAAATAGCTGGTCCAGTCCAGAAGATGAGGCGCTTGGAACAAGGTATGCACCACGGTGCGCCAAGCACGCGTCAACGATCCACCCGATAAGTTTAGCTCTTATGCTGTTTTCTCGAATGATGCGAATGACGCCAAGTGCAGCGCGGCGAAGAGCAAAAGGATCACCTGAGCCACTTGGTTTTATACCCGCGTTGAAAAAATGAAAGAGACTGTATAATTTATCGGCTAGTGCGACGGCTATCGATAGGGGGGCAGTTGGAACATCGTCGGCTGGTCCCTTTGGTTGATAATGCTGCGCGATCGCGTCGGCCACGTAGGGGAGTTCGCCATCATGCCGGGCGTAGTACCCGCCCATGACGCCTTGCAATTCGGGGAACTCACCGACCATTCCTGTTACCAAGTCGGCTTTTGCAAGCCGCCCGGCCAACTGCGCCGCATCGACATCCACGTCTTGATACTTCGCATACTGCCCCGCCAAAGTTGACAGAGCTCGAGCTCGCTTACCCTGTGAAATATCATCGTGGAACGTCACCGCATCCAGCGCCGCCACCCGGCTCTCCAGCGTCACCTTGCGGTCCAGATCCCAGAAATGCCGCGCGTCAGAAAACCGCGCCCGCAGCACCCGCTCATTGCCGGCGATGATCGCCTTGCCGCCATCGCTGCCCGGCACGTTGGCGACGAAGGCGAAATACGGCGCCGCCCTGCCCTCCGCATCCCGCAGCGCGAAATACCGCTGGTTCACCCGCATCGACACCTGCATCACCTCGGCCGGCAGATCCATATAAGCGGCATCGATCCGCCCCAGCATCACCACCGGCCATTCCACCAGCCCGGCCACCTCGTCCAGCAGCCCGGCATCCGGCACCACCGACACCCCGGCCCCGGCCGCCAGTGCCGCCAGCCCGGCCTCGATCCGCACCCGCCGCTCACCGGCATCGACGATCACATGGGCGTCCAGCAGCTTCGCCTGCCAATCCGCGCAGCCGTTGACTTCGAATGCACCGTCCGACAGGAAGCGATGCCCCTCGGTGATGTTGCCGGCCACCAGCCCATGCCCGTCATCGGCGCCATCGCGCAGATCGAACCCCACCACCCTGCCATCCAGCAGGCAACTGATCCGCCGCAGCGGCCGCACCCAGGTGAACCGGCTGGTGCCGCCCCAGCGCATCGATTTCGGCCAGGAGAATCGGTTCAGCACGTGGGGCAAGATGTTAGCGATTAATGCCGCCGCGCCCACCCCCGGCACCGCCTTATGCAGCACCCAGAACTCGCCTTCCTCGCACAAATCCTCGCGCGCCGCGCCGTGCTTGCGTAGGAAGCCGGCCAGCGCCTGCTCCGGCGCGGTGCGGCGCGGGCCGCGCTCGGTGCTGCTGCTGGCTGGCACACCTTCGGCCAACTCAGCCGCATAGGCGATCCGGCGCGGGCCGTAGAAGGTCCGCACGCGGCCTGGCGCCAGCGCCCCCAGCGCCCCGAGGAGCAGCCGCGCCAGTTCGGCGGCGCCCCCCTGTTGCATGCGCGACGGGATTTCCTCGGAGAACAGTTCCAGGAAGAATTCAGCCATGAGCCGCTTCCTCCCCCGCCAACCAACCCTCGCAACACCCCTTCGCCAGCGCCCGCACCCGGCCGATATAGCTGGCCCGCTCGGTGACGCTGATCACCCCGCGCGCATCCAGCAGGTTGAACAGATGGCTGGCTTTCAGGCACTGGTCGTAGGCCGGCAGCGGGATGCCGCGGGCCAGCAGTGCGCCGCATTCCTGCTCGGCGTCGGCGAAATGCCGGGTCAGCAGTGCGGTGTCGGCGTGCTCGAAATTATAGGCGCTGTATTCCCGCTCGGCACGCAGGAACACGTCGCCGTAAGTGACCCCCCGCCCGTTGAAGTCGAGGTCGTAAACCCGCTCGACGTTCTGCACATACATCGCCAGCCGTTCCAGCCCGTAGGTCATCTCGAACGCCGGCAATGCCGTGGCGATGCCGCCGACCTGCTGGAAATAGGTGAACTGCCCCACCTCCATGCCGTCGCACCACACCTCCCAGCCCAGCCCCCAGGCACCCAAGGTCGGGCTCTCCCAGTCATCCTCGACGAAGCGGAAATCATGCAGCAGCGGGTCCAGCCCGATCTCGCGGTAACTGTCCAGCAGCAGCGCCTGGGCGTTCTCCGGGCTCGGCTTCATCAGCACCTGATACTGGTAGTAGTGCTGCAAGCGGTTGGGGTTCTCGCCGTAGCGCCCGTCGGTCGGCCGCCGGCTGGGCTGCACATAGGCGGTCGCCCACGGCGTGCTGCCGAGCGCCCGCAAGGTGGTCGCCGGATGGAAGGTTCCCGCCCCCATCTCCACGTCGTAGGGTTGCAGAATGACGCAGCCCTGGCGCGACCAATAGGCGTGCAGACGCAGGATCAGGTCCTGGAAGGACGGGGTGGTGCGGGTGTTCATCTGCTGCCGGGGCCTGAGCGGAAAGGATTGATGCGATGCACAATAGTCTGCCTGCGCCAGTATGAGAAGGCGCGCATGAGAAGGCGCGACCTGTGGCCGCTATTGAGCCTGGCGCTGTGGCTGGCCGCCCTGCTGGCCTATCGCGCCCAGTATGTCGAGCCGCGCGCCTGGGGTGCCGCCTGCGCCGCCGCCGGCGCGCCCTGGCCCTGCGCCCCCCGCGCCGCGCTGCTGTGGATGCAGCAATACGGCGTCTGGGGCGGTGCGGCGCTGGTACTCGGCTTGGCCGGTTTCCTCGGCGCCCCGACCATCATCCTGGCGGCGGCGTTCGGCCTCGGCGGCGTGGTGAACTACGACGCCAGCTTCGCCATGCTGGGCCTGGCGCTTGCCGCCTGGACCTGGATCAGCCCCGCCGCCAAAACCTGAGCAGCAGCGGCACCGCCAGCAGCAGCGCACAGCACGTCCAGGCCAGCGATTGCAGGTTGGCCACCCCCTCCTGCACCGCCCCGGCCAATACCGCCAGCACCAGCACCGCCGCCAGCCAGGCCTCCTCCCGCCCGCCGCCGCCGCGCGGCAGATCGCCCAGCCAGCCGCGCGCCAGCACCACCACCAGCGGCACCGCAAACGCGGAAATCGGAAAATCCCGGTAGCGCGGATCGAACAGCAGCAGCAATTGCAGCACCGAAGCGGTCCACACGAACAGCAGCGCGAGATCCTCGAACACCCCCTCGCGCGGCCACCGCCCGCGCAGCAACCCGCGCATCGCAGCCGTCGCCTGCGCCGCGCTGCGCCCCACCGCCACCGCCTGCCCGGCCAGAATCCGCGCCGCGCGGCGCATCAGCAGCCAGCCCAGCAGCGCCTGCCCGGCCAGATTGCCCACCGCCGCCAGCAGCGCGTAGCCATCATAGGCCAGCGGCACGCCCGCCGAGGCGGCATAGCCCAGCGCGCCCCCAAGCCCCATCGCCAGCCCTGCCAGCCGAAGCTGCGCCCCCACTCCTAGCCCCCGCACCGCCAGCCCGCCGCCCAGCAGCAGCACCCCCAGCGCCACGCTCAGCCCCGCCCAGCGCGGCCATCCGCCGTCCTCCCCCACCGGCCCGGAGAACGCAAACTTCTGTCCCCGCGCCGCCGTCCACAGCCCCCAGTTCGCCCCCACCGTGCCTTCGCTGGCGTATTTCCAGCCCTGGTCGAACGCCTCGATCAGATTGTAATCGATCCCCGCCGCCCGCGCCGCCGCCACGAACTGGCGGATGAACCGCGCCTCGTTCACCACCCCCGGCGCCGCATCGGCCCGCCAGCGCCCGGCGCTCGGCCAGCCGGTCTCCCCCACCGCGATCCGCTGGCCGGGAAACCGCGCCTGCATCCGCCGATAGGTCGCCAGCACATGCGCCACTGCCCGGTCGATCCCGGTCGGGCTGTCCTCCCAGTACGGCAGCAGATGGATGGTCACGATATCGACATGCTGCGCCACCTCGGGAAACTGCTCCCAGAACTCCCACACATCGGCATAGGTCACCGGCTGCTTCACCGCCGCCCGCACCCGGTCAATATCGGCGATCAACTCCGCCACCGGCAGATCGCGCCGCAGCAGCACCTCGTTGCCCACCACCACCCGATCCACCGTGCCGGGATAACGATTTGCCTCGGCAATCCCGGCGGCGATCTCGCGGGCGTTCTGCGCCCGGTCCGCCCCCAGCCAGATGCCCTGCCACAGCTTCAGCCCGTGCTTCGCCGCCAGCCCGGCCACATCGTAATTGCCCTCCACCGCCGCATACGTCCGCACCCCGTTCACGTGCGGCGCCAGCAGCGCCAGGTCGCCATCCACCTCCGCCGCACTGGGAAACACCCCGGCCAGCGGCGACTGCCCCGGCCGATACGGCGCGAACGACACCGATTCCAGTTTTCCTCCGGCGATCGCCGGCCCCGCCTCCGCCGGACGGTTCGCCAGCCACCAGGCGCCGGCCAGCACGCCGGCCAGCAGCAGCAGCACAGGCAACAGCAGCGGCGACGGGCGCGACATGCCGCGCAGTTACAGCCTCTCCTCGTTTGGCGAAAGACGCCAAGCTTGCGCCGCTGTAACTTGAACCGCACCGGCCTTCAGGCCACATGCCTCCCGCCAGCAACCGCGCCGCGTGGCGCACAGGATAGGCCCCAGATGACCAACGAGGAACGCGACCTCATCAGCGCCTTCATCCAGCGGGTCGGCGGCCAGCCGGCGCCCTCCGGTTTCGCCGGCTCGGTGCCGCCCACCGCCCCGCCTTTGCCGCCGGTGGAGCCGCAGGCCGACGCCTTCATCGCCGAGCAGTTCGCCCGCTTCCCCGAGGCGCGCTACCGCATCACCCAGATGGCCTTCGTGCAGGAGCACGCGCTGGTTGAGGCGCAGAACCAGATCAACCGCCTGCAATGGGAACTGACCCAGGCCCAGCAGGCCGCCCAGCAGATGCAGCAGGCCGCCGCCCCGCAGGCGCCCTCGCCCTGGGGTGCCGCCGCGCCGCAGATGGCCCCGCAAATGCCGCCGCCACAACCGCCGCGCGGCATCCTCGGCGGCATGTTCGGCCGCCAGACCCCGCCCGCCTACCCGCCGCAAGGCTACGCGCCGCCGCCCCAGGGTTACGCGCCGCCGCCGCAATACGCGCCGCCGCAGCCGCAATACGCCCCCGGCTACCAGCCCGGCATGTTCCAGCGCGGCGGCGGCTCCGGCTTCCTCGGCTCGGCGCTGACCACCGCGGCCGGCGTCGCCGGCGGCATGGTGGCCGGCAACGCGCTGATGAACCTGTTCTCCAACCACAACACCGGCGGCGGCATGCTCGGCGGCGGCGGCGGCTTCGGCGGCGGTGGCCTCGGCGGAGGGTTGGCCAGCAACACCGCCTCGCCCTGGGCCAACCC
>JBEPTZ010000134.1:0-11338 GCA_041691815.1 Rhodospirillales bacterium
GACCTCACACCGAGCCGGAATCCCGACGGGCCAGGTTTTCACACGGTCTGCAAGAATTCCGCACCAGTTCCGGCTTGTGGCTCAACGCTCAAGCCCTTTGGATTTGATGACCTGCGTCACCTCGGCACTGTTCAAGTATTGCAAAAACTGGTCGACGACCTCCGGCGCAGAAGGCTTGACGGCTGCCGCCACATCAACCCGCGAAACCAGATCAACCTCAGGGGGGAATGGGCCGACCAGATCGATGCCCTTGACCGACAGGACTTCGCTCATCTGTTGTATCGCAAGTTCCGCCTCGCCGTTTACGACAAACTCTGCAACGCTCCCGGTCGAGAGCGTCTTGCTCTTCGCTTTGATTTGGTCGGCAATGCCCAGGCGCTGACATAGCGCAATGAAATATTGCCCGCTTGCGCCGCCCGTCACGTAAGCCACCGATTTTGCATCAAGCAAGGCGCGTCTGAAGGCATCGACGGTAGTGATGTCCGGCTTGGGCTGCCCGGCACGCACTCCAACGCCAAGACCCGAACGTGCAAAGCTGGTTCGGCTTGCCGA
This sequence comes from Rhodospirillales bacterium, assembly GCA_041691815.1. GTDB lineage: Bacteria > Pseudomonadota > Alphaproteobacteria > Acetobacterales > Acetobacteraceae > 70-18. The sequence continues at coordinate 553 of JBEPTZ010000134.1, forward strand.
ATCAATGCGCCCACTTTTGGCGACGGCATCCATATTCGCAGAGATCAGCAGGGCAACATCGAAGTTTCCGCTCTCCGCGATCGCCTTCTGCAAGGCTGCCGATCCTTCGTACAAGATGGAAAGCCTGTTGCCGGTGCGGCTCTCGAACCGAGGTGCAATCTCGGCAATGACCGGCTTCGCGCCATTCGTCACCAGGAGGCGAAGTTCGGCTGCGCCAATACCTTCGATGGAGGCGAAAACGAGGAGGAGAGCTGACAGCAACTTGATCATTTTCGCGCCCTGGGGTTTCAGCCGGTGGCGAGTGAGCAGATCAGGCCCGTGCAGTCCGTGTCAGCGGAATCGTCAGGAATCATTTGTCCGAACCGAAGCCGAACCGAATCCAGCAGCTTCGCAGCAGAGTTGATGCAACCTTCGTCGTGCGTTGCACTCAATCTGCCTGGCAATCACGGCAGGCAATTCGAATTCTGCGAACCGCACGGCCACCATCAACGCGAGCATCCCGATTGGAAGCATGGTCATCGTCATCGCCGGTGACAGCACAACGAGCGGAGAGCGCTTCTCTCAAGCCACGCGGAACCGGCTATTCATCCGCAGTGAGCCGAGCCGCGAAATCTCACAGCAGCCAGAAAGCCAACCACAACACAGCTCAACAGCACCGACTACGTCGGAGGTCTCTTTCCAGATACAGATCGATACGCTATAATTGGTCCCATCTGCAAGTTAAACCGTCAAAAGCATCGCTCCGCGTCTCGCCGTGCCGAAACCAGGCAGCAATGCCGGAGTCCCATGGTACCTGTAATGCCCAGACCCCGCCCGATGCCGCCCGCGGCCCAAATCCGCCACACCCTTCAAGAGAACAAAAAGTTTTTTTGCTTCTTTTTGTTCACAAAAAGAAGTTCTTCCTTCCCTACCCCAAAATCCCCCGCGCCTCCCCCGCATCCACCCCGATCTGCGCCTTTAGCGCCTCCAGCCCGGAAAACCGCTGCTCCCCGCGCAGATACGCATGCAGCGCCACGCTCAGTTCCTGCCCGTATAAATCCTCGTCGAAATCGAACAGATTCACCTCCAGCCGGCTCTCCGGCCCTTCGTTCACTGTCGGCCGCCGCCCGATATTCGCCACCCCCTTCACCTGCCGCCCATCCGGCAGCGTCGCCACCACCGCGTACACCCCCCGCGCCGGCTCCAGGTGCCGGCCCAGTGCGATGTTGGCGGTGGGAAAGCCGATCGTCCGCCCGCGCGCGTCGCCATGCACCACCACGCCGCGGATCGCCCAGGCCCGCCCCAGCGCCGCGTTGGCGCGGTCCGGATAGCCATCCTGCAACGCCCGGCGGATGCGGGTGGAGGACAGCGGCCCCTCCTCATCAGCCAGCGGCGGCGGCACCGAGAGCCCGATCCCCAGCGCCTCCGCCCGCGCCGCCAGAAACGCCACGTCGCCGCCCTTGCGGTGGCCGAAGGCGAAATCCGGGCCGCAGGCCAGGTGCGCTGCCGCCAGCCCCTCGGCGAGCACCTTCGTCACGAAATCCTCGGCGCTCATCATGCTGAAATCATAATTGAATTCCAGCTCAAACACGGTCTCCACGCCCAGCGCCGCCAGCGCCTCGGCCCGCGCGGCGGAGAGCGTCAGGCGGAACGGCGGGTCGTCGGGGCGGAACAGCTCGCGCGGATGCGGCTCGAAGGTCAGCACCGCCAGCCTGGCATCCGGCCGCGCCGCATGCGCGCTGCGCACCACCTGCGCGTGGCCCAGATGTACGCCGTCGAAATTCCCCAGCGCGACCGTCGCGCCGCGAAGCGCCGCCGGCACGCCCCGCCAGTCCCGGATCATCTGCATGCCTGGTCCTCCGTCAGCCGCCTGGTGAAGAAATGCCTCGTCTGCCCGCTGGGGTAATCCGCCAGCCGGCCGAATTCCCGCCAGCCCTGCCGCGCGTAGAACCCCGGCGCCTGGAAGCTGAAACTGTCCAGCCAGGCATCGGTGCAGCCGCGTGCCCGCCCCGCCGCCTCGGCCATCGCCAGCATCCGCGCCCCGAACCCCTGGCGACGCAGTGCCGCCGGCAGAATGAACAACTCGACGAACAGCCAGCCCCGCCCGAACCGCGCCCACAGCCCGCCCTGCACCGCCCCCGCCGCGTCGCGCGCCAGCACCGCGAAGTGCCCGTGCGGCCCCGGCCCAGGGCCGATCGTGGCATTGTTGAAATCGCTCAGCGCCTGGTCGATCGCCGCCTGATCCTCCGGCCGGATCACCCCGGAGGCCGCCACGCCCGGCGCCGCCGGATAGGCTTGCAGATCGGTCTTGGCCAGGAAATGCCGGCGATGTCCGGGTGGAAACTCCGCCAACTCGCCAAACCGCGCGAACCCGTTGCGTTCATAGAACGCCGGCGCCTGAAAGCTCCAGCTATCCAGCCAGATCCCCCGGCACCCCCGCCGCACCGCCTCGGTCTCCGCCAGATGCAGCAGCAGCGTGCCCATCCGGTGCCCGCGCAGCGCCGGCGGCAGATAAAGCTGGTTGACGATCAGCCAGCCGTAATACGACATCCCGAGCAGCCCCCCCTCCGCCCGCTGCTGCGGGTCGCGCAGCACCAGCGAGAGCGGCCGCGCCGGCTCCAGCAACCCGGTGGTGTCGTCATTGAACTGATCGATCTGCTGAAACAGCAACCGATGGATCGCCGGATCCGGCGCGTCTTCGAGCGTGATCTGCATGTGCCAATCTGGCCCGCCGGCGGGTGGTTGGACAAGGGTGGGGCCGGGTGCAAAACTCGTCGCACGCCATATTCTCGAGGAATCCCCCGATGTCCGATGCCGCCAACGCGTTCGCTGCCCTGCTGCTCGCCGCCCGCCGCGACCAGGCGGCCACCATCAAGACGCTGCCCGCCGCCCTGGTGCCGCCGGACCGCGCCGCCGCCTACGCGGTGCAGCACCAGGTGGCCGCCACGTTCGGGGCCATCGGCGGCTGGAAGGTCGGCGCGCCCGGCGGCGGCGAGCCGATCTGCGGCGCCCTGCCGGCCAGCGGTGTGCAGGCCAGCCCGACCAGGCTGGCCGCCGCCACCCACCCCTATCGCGGCATCGAGGCGGAGGTCGCCTTCCGCATCGGCACCGACCTGCCGCCGCGCGCCACCCCGTACAGCCGCGCCGAGGTGGTCGCCGCGATCGCCGGCATGTATCCGGTGATCGAGGTGCTGGAGACCCGCTTCGCCGACCCCGACGCTATCGATCTGCTGACCAATCTCGCCGACACCCAATCGCATGGCGGCCTGATCTACGGCCCGGAACTGCGCGACTGGCAGGGCGTCGATCTCGCCGCCGAGCACTGCCAGCAATTCGTCGACGGCACCCTGCAGGCCGAGCGCACCGGCTACCCGTTCGGCGATATCCTGAAGATGATGGAATGGATGGCCAACACCGGCGCCGCCTGGGCCGGCGGCCTGAAAGCCGGCCAGTTCGTCACCTGCGGCAGCTGGACCGGCAAGACCTGTGTGGCCGCCAACGCCCGGGTGCGGGTGCTGTTCCCCAGCCTCGGCGAAGTGCTGGTCGACTACGTCTGAGGGTAAGCCAACGCTCCTCCAGGTGCATGTCGCGCCTGGAGGATGCGATGGCGTGGAACCTGCCGCGCAGCGCGCTCGCAGTCTCGTTCCGAATTGGCTCGGGCGGTAGGATTCGAACCTACGACCAATCGGTTAACAGCCGATTGCTCTACCGCTGAGCTACGCCCGATCATCTGCATCAGCGAGACGCCCTATTAGATACCGCACGCCGCGCGGTCAACCGGGGAAATGCCCCCGGCTATGCGGCCCCCGCTCTCGCCTGTAGCCTTTCCGCATGCAAACCGCCGCCGAAACCCTCGTCGCCTTCCTCGCCGCCCAGGGCGTCGACCGCGCCTTTTGCGTCCCCGGCGAAAGCTACGTCGCGGTGCTCGACGCGCTGCACGCCCATTCGCAGATCGATCTGGTCACCTGCCGCCACGAATCCGGCGCCGGCTTCATGGCGCTGGCCGACGCGCGGCTCACCCACCGCCCCGGCATCGCCCTGGTCAGCCGCGGCCCTGGCGCCTGCAACGCCGCCATCGCAGTCCATACCGCCCAGCAGGACGCGGTGCCGCTGCTGCTGATCGTCGGCCAGGTGGCAGCGCGCGACCTGCGGGCGCGGGCGTTCCAGGAAATCGACTACTCACGGATGTTCGACGGCGTCGCCAAGTTCATCGGCGAGGCCACCACCCCGGCCCAGGTGCCCGAATTGCTGGCCCGCGCCTGGGCGGCGATGCTCACCGGCGTGCCCGGCCCCGCGGTGCTGGCGCTGCCCGAGGACGTGCTGGAACTGTCCTGCCCAGCGCCACCGCCCGCCGCCGTCACCCTGGCCGATGCCGCCCCTTCGCCCGCGACCGCCGACCGGCTGGCCGAACTGCTGCGCACCGCCGAGCGGCCGATCCTGCTGGCCGGCGGCGATCTCGACCGGCCGGGCGGCCGCGAGTCGCTGCTGCGGATCGCCGAATCCTGGCAACTCCCGGTGGCGGTCGGCTTCCGCCGCCAAGACCTGTTCCCCAATTCCCACAAGCTCTACGCCGGCGACATGGGCCTCGCCAACCCGCCGGCGCAACGTCATGCATTCGAATGCGCCGACCTGGTGATCGCCCTCGGCACCCGCCTCGGCGACATCACCAGCCACCGCTACACCTTCCCCGCGTCAGGCCAGACGCTGGTCCACGTGGTGCCGGACGCGGCATGGCTCGGCTGGCACTTCCCCGCCGCATTGCCAATCGCCGCCCACGCGCTGCCCACCCTGGCCGCCCTCGCGGCACGCAACCCGGCGGCCCCTGCCGGCCGCGCCGCCTGGTGCGCCCGCCTGCGCGAGTTGCAGCAAACCGACGCCGCCTGGACCCCGCGCACCGCGCCGGACGGCGTGGTGTTCGCCAATCTGGTCGCCGCCCTCGGCCCCCGCCTGCCGCCGGACGCGATCGTGACGCTCGACGCCGGCACCTTCGGCGGGCCGTTCTACCGCAAGATCGAGTGGCAGCCCGGCCAGCGCCTGCTGGCGCCGATCTCCGGCGCGATGGGCTACGGCATGCCGGCCGCCGTCGCCGCCGCCCTGCGCCACCCCGGCTGCCCGGTGATCTGCGCGGTCGGCGACGGCGGCTTCCTGATGACCGGCTCGGAACTGGCGGTGGCCGCCGCCCGCGGCGCCAGCCTGAAGGTGCTGCTCAGCGACAACGGCAGCTACGGCTCCATCCGCATCCACCAGGAACGCGCCCACCCCGGCCGCACCAGCGGCACCGACCTGGTCAACCCCGACCTGGCGGCAATCGGCGCCGCCTACGGCTATCCGGTGATGGTGGTGCGCGAGGAGCAGGAACTGCCAGCGCTGCTGGATGCGCTCACCACACCCGGGCCACTGTTCGCGGTGGTGCATTCTTCGCTGAGTGCGGTACTACCCAAGAAGTAAGATCTTCTTTTTGTGAACAAAAAGAAGCAAAAAAACTTTTCATCCCCGGGAGTCCTGGCCGCCGGGCCAGACTCCAGGGGATGAAGTTTTTTGGTGCTTTTTTTCAAAAAAGCACTGCTTCCTTCCCTGACCTCTTCTAAGCTTTCTCCAACAGAACGATTGGAGGCCACCATGACCGAATTCCGTGTGACCCGACGCGGTGCCTTACTGGGGGCAGGGGCCCTGGCCGGGGTGGCGCCGTGGCGCGCCTCGCGCGCGGCACCCGCCGATCTCACCGTGGTGCTGGAATCCGAGGCGGTGATCCTCGACCCGCACGCCACCACCGCCGCCATCACCCGCACCTTCGGCTATCATGTGTTCGACACGTTGTTCTCGATGGACTCCAAGGGCGCCATCAAGCCGCAGATGGTCGCCACCCACACCATGAGCGAGGACGGCCTGCACTGGTCGTTCACCCTGCGCGACGGCCTGGCCTTCCACGACGGCGCGCCGGTCACCGCCCAGGATTGCGTCGCCTCGCTGAAGCGCTGGGGCCCGAAGGACAGCCTCGGCCGGATGATGGGCACCGTGCTGGTGGATATCGCCGCCAAGGACGCCAGGACCTTCACCATCACCCTGAAGGAGAAGTTCCCGCTGATGCTGGACGTGCTCGGCAAGCCCAGCGCCCCGGTGCCGTTCATCATGCCGGAGCGCATCATCAAGGCGACCGGCGACAAGCGCATCAGCGAGATCGTCGGCTCCGGCCCGTTCAAGTTCGTCGCCAGCGAATGGCGCCCCGGCAACGTGATGACGCTCGCCCGCAACGACGCCTATGTGCCGCGCCAGGAGCCGCCCGATTTCCTCGCCGGCGGCAAGGTGGTGAAAGTGCCGCGCGTGCTTCTGAAGGTGATGCCGGACGATTCCACCGGCGTCACCGCACTGCTGGCCGGCGAGATCGACTACATGCAGTACCTGCCGTTCGACTGGGTGCCGAAGCTCGACAAGGCCCCCGGCATCACCCTGATGACGCTGTCCGGCATCGACATGTTCCAGGGCAATTTCCGCCTCAACCACGCCAGCGGCCCGTTCGCCGACCCGGCGGTGCGCCGCGAGCTGTGGCACCTGGTCGATCAGGCCGAGACGTTGCAGGCAATCGGCATCCCCGACCGTTTCGCGCTGAAGAACTGCGACTCGTACTGGATGTGCGACGCCCCGCTGTCCACCGATGCCGGCGCCGGCGAGGCGCATTTCTCCATCGCCGAGGCCAAGGCGGCGCTGGCCAAAACCAAGTACAACGGCGAGCCGGTGGTGATGATGGAGGTCTCGCACTCCATCTCGCAAACCGCCGGCCAGGTGCTGGCGGCGCACATGAAGGAGGCCGGCTTCACCGTCGACGAGCAGGTGATGGACTGGGGCACCGTGCTGGCCCGCCGCGCCAAGAAGGACGGCTGGAGCATGTTCCCGGTCTACTCCAACGGCATCGACATGGTCTCGCCGCTGTCGCATTTCTACATCACCAACACCTGCGCCGATTACCCCGGCTGGAGCTGCGACGCGGAGATTCCGAAGCTGCTGAAAGCCTACACCGAGGCACCGGACATCGCCGCCCGCCGCGAGATCGCCGCCAAGATCCAGGTGGCCGCCTACCAGCTGGTGCCCTGCGTGATGTGGGGCCAGTTCTCCCGCCCGGCCGGCTACCGCAACCGCTTGAAGAACCTCATCCAGACCAGCTTCCCGATGTTCTGGAACGTCGAACTGGCGGCGTAACCGGCTATTCCATCACCCAGCCGCGATTGCGCAGGGTGGCGACATCGGCCTGATGCTGGCGCTCGGCCTCGCTGAGCGCCAGCCACAGGGTGAGCCGCTCCAGCACCCCACGGGTCGGGAAGGCGAGGTCGAGCGCCAGCGCCTGCTCCAGCCCGTACCAGCGCAGCCCCTCCAGCTCGCCGGAGCCGGCCAGCCTGCCGGTGACCATCTCGGCATCGACCACCAGGAACCGCGCATCGAAGCGGATCGGCGAGCGCTCCGGGGTGATCGCCCGGCAGAGATAGTCGAACCCGGCCACCTCCGGCGGTGCGCCGAGCGTCAGCCCGGTCTCCTCCTCCAGCTCGCGCGCCGCGGCCACCGCGATCGCCTGGGCCAGCGGCCGGTCGGCGCCGCGCATCAGCCGCGCCAGCACGTCGGCGCGCAGCGCGCTGGCGCAGGCGGCGGTGAGGTCCTCGTCGTCCACCCGCCCGCCGGGGAATACCAGCCGGTTGGGCATGAATTTGTGCCCGGCGCCGCGCATCCCCATCAGCACCTCCGGCCCCTGCGCCCGCGCCGCGTCGCGCAGCACCAGCAGGCTGGCGGCGTGGCGGGCGATGGCCGGCGGTGAAACCTCGGCGGCCTGGTCAGTCATCGCCAGTCTCCTTGCAACACCCTTACTCCTTGCAATACCCATGCTCCTTGCGACACCCATACTCCGGCCGCCGCTCCGCGCAAGCCGCCCGCCGGTCACGGCAGGATTGCCACCGCCCGCGTCCAGCCCGCCGAGGCGCGGTGCAGCTTGACCGGAAAGCACACCACCTCAAACCCATCGGCCGGCAGCGCCTCCAGGTTATGCAGCTTCTCCAGATGCGAATAGCCGATCTCGCGCCCGGCCCGATGCCCCTCCCAGATCAACCCGGCATCGCCGCTCTCGGCCACCCGCCGCCGGGTATGGCTGAACGGCGCATCCCAGCTCCAGGCATCGGTGCCGACCAGCCGCACCCCCCGTTCCAGCAGCCACAGCGTCGCGGCCTTGCCCATGCCACAGCCGGTATCGACATAATCCGCCTCGCCATAGCGCACCCCGGCGGCGGTATTCACCACCACGATCTCCAGCGGCGCCAGGGCATGCCCGATCCGCAGCAGCTCCGCCTGCACATCTCCCGGCGTCGCCACGTAGCCGTCCGGCAGATGGCGGAAATCCAGCTTCACCGCCGGCTGGAAGCACCATTCCAGCGGCACCTCGTCGATCCGCCACGACGGCTCGCCGCCCGGCACCAGCGCGTGGTTCATGCTGCTGAAGAAGTGGTACGGCGCATCCAGATGGGTGCCGTTATGGCTGCTGATCGCCACCCGCTCCACCGCCGCGTATTCGCCGTCCGGCAGATCCGCCACCCGCACCCCCATATACTCCGCCATCGCCGGCGCGGTCTGGTGGTGATCCACATATTCGATCTGCGGCAGCATGTGCGGCGGATCGCTGGCGATGCCGGCGCGCAACGGGCTGGAAATATCAATCAATCTGCGAGCCATCGCGGTCCCCCTTGGTTCAGCCCAGAAACGCCTCCATCGCCGCCTGCGTCTCGCGCAGCACCGCCGGCTTGCCCTGGGCGACGATGCTGCCGCGCCGCAGCACATAGCCATAATCGCACAGCGCCAGCGCCAGCGCCGCATCCTGGGCGGCCAGCAGCAGCGACATGCCCCCCAGTTGTAACGCCAGCAGCGCCTCGCGCATCAACTCCACCGCCGGCTCCGACAGCCCGGCCATCGGCTCGTCCAGCAGCAGCACCCGCGGCCGCGTCACCACCGCCCGCCCCACCGCCAGCATCCGCGCGCCATCGCCGTCGAGCCCCGCCGCCGGCGCCCCGCGTGCGGCGGCCAGCGGCGGAAACAGCGCATACACCCTGGCCAGCATCGCCGCATGCCGGCCGCGCCCAGCCGCCGCCCCCAGCGCCAGCGTCTCCGCCACGCTCAGCCCGCCGAAATCCGCCGCCTCCCAGGCCAGCGCCACCCCGCGCCGCACGATCGCCGCCGGCGCCAGCCGCCCCAGGTCGGCGCCACGAAACTGGATCACCCCCTGCGCCGGCCGATGCAGCCCGGCGATCGCCCGCAGCAGCGTGGTCTTGCCGGCGCCGTTGCCGCCCAGCAGCGCCACCAGCGCGCCGCTGCCCACCGCCAGCGTGACGCCGCGCAGCACCCGCGCCGGGCCGCCCGCGGCACTCAGATCAATGGCGAGCGCGGAGACGGTCAGCATCTTGCTGGCGCCCCAGCAGCGCCTCCTGCACCTCCGGCCGATCGAGGCACGCCCGTGGCGCCCCCTCGGCCAGTTTCCGCCCCCGCTGCAGCACCACCGCATGGTCGCATTGCCGCGCCACGAATTCCAGGTTGCGCTCCGCCACCAGCACCGTCAGCCCGTCTTCGCACAGCCCGCGCAGCAGCACCGCCAGCGCCTCGGCATCGGCTGGCCGCAGCGCCGCACTCGGCGCCTCCAGCAGCAGCAGCCGTGGCGCCGCGGCCAGCGCGCGGACGATCTCCAGCCGCCATGCCTCGGCCCGCCGCAGCCGCACCGCCGACTCCTCGGCCTGCGCCGCCAGCCCGGCCCGCGCCAGCAGCGCCCGCACCCGTTCGGCCAGCGCCCGCTCCGCCCGCCGCGCCCCCGGCAGCCCCAGCAGCGAGCCCAGCAAGCCCGGCCGATGCACGAATCCGCCGGTCATCGCCTGCTCCAGCACCGTCATGCCGGCCACCCCGCGCGGCTGCCTGGCACAGCGCGCCACGCCCTGCGCCGCTACCGCCATCGGCGTCGCCCCCAGCCCCACGCCGTCAAGCAGAATGCGCCCGCCCGACGGCAGCACCGCTCCCCCGGCCAGCGCCACCACCGCGGCGACCCCAGCGCCATTCGCCCCCAGCACGCCGGTGATCCGCCCGGCCGGCGCGACGAAGCCGAGACCGTCCAGCACCGTCCGCCCGCCGCAGCGCAGCGCAACGCCGGCGAACTCCAAGCCCGCGCTCACCGGTCCACCCGAGGGTAATGCGCCCGCGCCGGATGCCGCCAGCGCGGGATGATCTGCCGCCGCAGCGGCGCCGGTGCCTCGCTCTCGGTCAACCCGCCCGGCAGCAGCCGCCAACCGGCCAGCAGCACCAGCCCGAGCGCCAGGTCGCCCAGCCCGGCGGCAGAACTCATCCGCGCCACCGCCAGCGGCAGCAGCGTCACCACCCCGGCCCCCAGCACCGCGCCGCTCCAATGCCCGCGCCCGCCGATCAGCACCGCCGCCACCAGCAGAAACCCCAGATGCAACGCGGCAAGCGGCGACGCCACCGCGCCCGCCGGGCTCAGCGCCAGCAGCACCCCGCCCAACCCCCCGGCGATCCCGGCGGCTGCGAAGCCAACCAGTTCCACCCGCCACGCCACCACCCCGAGGCTGGCCGCCACCGCCGCGTCGTGCCGCAGCAGCCGCGCCGCCCGGCCATGCCAACCCCCTCCTGGCCCAATCCGATGCAGCGCCCGCACCGCCGCCGCCACCAGCGCCGCTACCAGCAGCGCCACCCAGGGCTCCGCCGTCGCCGGTCGCACCGCCGCCGGCCAGCGCGCCGCCACCGCCCCGGCCAGCAGCGCCAGCGCCAGGCTGGCCAGCGC
>JBEPTZ010000135.1:0-11294 GCA_041691815.1 Rhodospirillales bacterium
TGGCAATGCCGGCCTGAAATGGATCGAAAAGGGCGGCGGCTATTACAGCCTGTGCAACACCCATCTGAAGGGCTGACCGCCCCGCCTGTGCCAGGCACAGGATCAACCGACAGGAGACGATGATGGCTGAAGACTGGGCCGCAGATGTCAAGAAATACGCCCCCGACGCCGATGACAAGGCGATCGCCGGCATTGTCCGCCATTGCGGCATCGCGCTGCACAAGCGCGATTCCTCGCTGGTGGCGTTTTCCGACAAGGCCGAGACCGGCCGGGTGCGCGATGGCTTCCTGAAGAAGAAACTGGCGCTGACCGCGTCGGACGCCGATCTCGACGCGGCGATCGCCAGTGTCGGTACCAAGATGAAGGGCGACCACACCAAGAACCGGGTGACCGTCTACTACCTGCTGGCCAAGCACTTCGACAAGCTGGCGCTGTTCGGCGGCTGAGCCTCGGCCTGCCGCAAACCCCCGCCCGCCCCCCGGCGTGCGGGGGTTTTGCTTTGCCGGCGCCACGCCAATATACCAGTGCCCCGACTCCGAGGAAGACCCCACTTTTGAGGACGACCCCACTTTTGAGGAAGACATGGCGGCCGAGAAGCAGAAGAGCAAATCCGGACTGATCAGCCACGGCATGGCGGCGCAGAACCGCCGCGCCCGGTTCGACTACAGCATCCTGGACACCATCGAGGCCGGCCTGGTGCTGCGCGGCCCGGAGGTGAAAAGCCTGCGCATGGGCCGCGCCACGCTCAGCGAGGCCTGGGCCGGCGAGCGCGACGGCGAGTTGTATCTGTTCGGCGCCTATATCCCGGAATACCAGGGCGGCGTGCTCAGCCGCTTCGAGACCCGGGCGCCGCGCAAACTGCTGGTCAGCCGCAAGGAGCGCACCCGCCTGCTCAACGCGGTGGCGCGCGACGGCCGCACGTTGGTGCCGCTCGACATCCATTTCAACGACCGTGGCCTGGCCAAGGTGCAACTCGCCCTCGGCGCCGGCCGCAACAAGGCCGACAAGCGCCACGCCATCGCCGACCGCGACTGGGCGCGCGACAAGGCCCGGGTGATGCGGGATCGCGGATAAGTCAGCGGTTTGTGGCGGGGGCGGTGGAATTCCGGCGCATTTCGGCCGGAATCGGCGTCAACTCTAGGGCTCACCGGCCTTCGCCGGCCATTGCGGAGACACCATGATGAACCGACGCCACGCCATGCTTTCGCTGCTCTCCATAACCACCGGACTGGTGGCCGGGGTTGGCATCGCCGAGGCCCAGCCGGGGCCGGGGCCCAATCGCTATCCGCCGCCGCCGCCGTTGCGCCGCGAGGTGATGCCTGGGCCCCGTCGCGGCCATTACTGGCAGCCTGGCCACTGGCGCTGGGCCGGCGGCCGCTATGTCTGGATCGACGGCACCTGGGTGGCCGGGCGGGCGCGTCGCGGGCAGTGGGTTCAGGGCCAGTGGCAGTGGTCGCCGCGCCGCCGCGAATGGATCTGGCGCCCGGCGCACTGGGAATAAGCCGGGCGCGGTAACGCCCAGCAGCCTCGCTTGTCCTCCTGGCGCGATGGTCCCATCTGAGCATCGCGCCAGGAGCATGCGATGACCGACGATCCCACCCCCAACCCCAAGCTGGTCGCCGCCAAAGAGCAATGGGCGCGCGACGGCCGGCTGCTGACCGGCCACACCGCCGACCCGGCGCAGGACCGCCTGCCGCCCGGCCAGACCCTGGTGCGCGACTGGCCGGTGCTGGACCTCGGCAGTCAGCCGGATGTGACGCCGCAGCGCTTCCGGCTGGATATCGACGGCGCCGCCCGCCGGCCGCTGTCGCTCAGCCTCGACGAATTCATGGCGTTGCCGCAGCAGGACAGCGTGTCGGACATGCACTGCGTCACCCAGTGGTCGCGCTACGACAACCGCTGGCGCGGCGTGGCGGCGCACACCCTGCTGGCGATGGTCGAGCCGCTGCCGTCGGCCCGCCATGTCATCCTGCACAGCTACGACGGCTATACCACCAACGTACGGCTCGACCAGTTCGACCAGCCGGACGTGTTCCTGGTGCATCAATGGGACGGCCACCCGATCGACCGCCGCCACGGCGGGCCGGTGCGGCTGCTGATCCCGCGGCTGTACCTGTGGAAATCCGCCAAATGGATACGCCGTATCGAACTCTCGGCGCGCGACAAGCCGGGGTTTTGGGAGGTGCGCGGATACCATAACAATGGCGATCCGTGGAGCGAGGAGCGGTATGGGTAAGGTCTTCTTTTTGTGAACAAAAAGAAGCAAAAAAACTTTTTATCCGCTTTGGCGACTCCGGCGTCTCCGCCCCACCGCTGTTGCAAGGCGGAAGAAATTTTTTTGCTTCTTTTTTTATAAAAAAAGAAGACCCTTGCCTGATGCCTGAAGTGTTGCTGACCCCCGCCGAAATGGCCCAGGCCGACGCCGGTTGCGGCGTGCCGGTGCCCGAGTTGATGGCCGCCGCCGGCCGTGCCGTGGCGCGTGCGGTGTGTGCCCGGTTCCGGCCGTGCCGCACGCTGGTGCTGTGCGGCCCCGGCAACAACGGCGGCGACGGCCGGGTGGCGGCGCGGCTGCTGGCGCAGTGGGGTTGGCCGGTTCGCGTTGCGGCCCCTGGCGACGCCGCTTTTACCCCCGCTGAGGCGGCGCGTAGTCCGCTGGTGATCGATGCGCTGTTCGGCGCCGGGCTCAGCCGCGATCTGGCGCCGGAGATCAGCGAGGTGTTGCGTGCGGCGCCGCGGCTGGTGGCGGTGGACGTGCCGAGCGGGCTGGATGGCGGCACCGGGCAGGTGCGCGGTTTCGCGCCGCAGGCGGTGCTGACGGTCACGTTTTTCCGCCGCAAGCCTGGCCATCTGCTGCTGCCCGGCCGGGCGCTGTGCGGCGAACTGGTGCTGGCCGATATCGGCATGCCAGCGGCGGTGCTGGAGCAGGTGCGGCCCACCACCTTCCGCAACACGCCGGCGTTGTGGGCGCTGCCGGCGCTGGATGCCGACAGCCACAAATACACCCGCGGCCATCTGACCATCCTCGGCGGCGGCGAGATGACCGGTGCCGCAAGGCTGGCGGCGATGGCGGCCCGCCGCAGTGGCGCCGGGCTGGTGACGATTGCAGCAGGGGGCAGTGCGGCGGTCTACCGCGCCGGCGACCCTGGGGTGATCGTCAGCGAGGCGCCACTGGCCGCTCTGCTGGCCGACCCGCGCCGTGTCACCTGGCTGTGCGGCCCCGGCCTGGGCAAGGCGGCCGGCGCCTGTCTGGCGCCCCTCCTGGCCGCCGGCCGCACCGTGCTGGCCGATGCCGATGCGCTGACCGCCTGCGCCGGCGCGCCGCAGAAGCTGGCCGGCGCCGCCGTGCTCACCCCGCATGACGGCGAATTCGCCCGGGTGTTCGGGCCGATCGGGCCGGACCGCCTGTCCGCCGCCCGCGCCGCCGCCCAGCGCACCGGCGCGGTGGTGGTGCTGAAAGGCCCGGCGACGGTGATCGCCGCGCCGGACGGGCGGGCGGCGATCAACGACAACGCGCCGCCCTGGCTGGCCAGCGCCGGCAGCGGCGACGTGCTGGCCGGCATCATCGCCGCCTTGCTGGCGCAGGGCATGCGGCATTGGGAGGCAGCCTGCGCCGGCGTCTGGCTGCATGGCCGGGCCGGGCAGTCGGCCGGCCCCGGCCTCATCGCCGAAGACCTGCCGGCATGCCTGCCATCGGCGATCGCGGCGGCGAAGGAGAGTCCACGAAGCCTGTTCGACAGGGTATAGTCGGCGCCGAGCTTCCCGTTTCGACCGTCCCGCCTGGGTGCCTGCAGGAGACGTTGCCGTGAATACCATCGCCGCCCCCGTACCCCCGGTTCGACTCACCGAGCCGCAGAACCTGTTCGACCGCGCACTGCGCCGCATCGCCGATGCCTGGCGCGATATGGCCAACTCGGTTGCCGACAGCGAGGACGACGCCATCGAAGTGCAGATGCGCGCCTGCCTGGCCGGCCCCGGCGGCGAGATCAGCGCCCGCAACCGCACCGCCAAGCTGGCCCAGGCCTACCTGGCGCTGGACGCCGAGGGCCAGCTCGATTTCCTGCACCAGCTGGCCGAATTCGATACCGATCCCGATGACCTGGCCCGCGCCTACGGGGCGGTGCAGCAGGCCGAGGACGCCACCGAGCGCGCCGTGGCCATCGCCGCCCTGCGCCGGGCGCTGGAGCCGCCGCGCGCCCGGCTGCTGACCCAGTTCACCGCCCTGCCGGACGGGGTGAAGTTCCTGGTCGACCTGCGCTCCTTCCTGCTCAAGCACAGCCGCACCGATAAGCTGTTGGCGGCGCTGGATTCCGACCTGCGGATGCTGATGGCCAGCTGGTTCGATGTCGGCTTCCTGGAACTGCGGCGGATCGACTGGGAAAGCCCGGCGGCGCTGCTGGAAAAGCTGGTCGGCTACGAGGCGGTGCACGAGATTCGCGGCTGGAGCGACCTGAAGAACCGGCTGGACGCCGACCGCCGCTGCTACGCGTTCTTCCATCCGCGCATGCCCACCGAGCCGCTGATCTTCGTCGAGGTGGCGCTGACCCGCGGCCTCTCCGGCTCGGTGCAGGCGCTGCTGGACGAAACCGCGCCGGTGCAGAACCCCGCCGATGCCGACACCGCGATCTTCTACTCGATCAGCAGTTGCCAGCGCGGGTTGTCGGGCATCAGCTTCGGCAACTTCCTGATCAAGCAGGTGGTGCAGGTGCTGGGGCCGGAATTCCCCAATATCAAGACCTTCTCCACCCTTTCGCCCATCCCCGGCTTCCGCAGATGGCTGGATGCCAGGCTCGCTGAGCCGGAACCCGGGCTGCTGAGCGATGCCGAGAGCAACACGCTGCGGCCGCTGGAGGCCGACGCCACCGGCCCGGCGGCGCTG
This sequence comes from Rhodospirillales bacterium, assembly GCA_041691815.1. GTDB lineage: Bacteria > Pseudomonadota > Alphaproteobacteria > Acetobacterales > Acetobacteraceae > 70-18. Next base: position 4,877 of record JBEPTZ010000135.1, read on the forward strand.
GCCGCCGTGCTCGCCCGGCCGGACTGGCTGGACAATAGCGCGGCGGTGAAGGTGCTGGAACCGATCCTGACCCGGCTCTGCGCCCGCTACCTGCTGGTCGAAAGCCGCGGCGAACGGGCCGCCGACCCGGTGGCGCATTTCCACCTGTCCAACGGCGCGCGACTGGAACGCATCAACATGCGCGGCGATCTGTCGCCGAAGGGAGTGAAGGAAAGCGCCAGCCTGATGGTGAACTACCTGTACGACCCGGCACGGATCGAGCAGTATCATGAGGATTATGCCGGGGCGGGGCGGCGGAATGCGTCTAACCAAGTGAAGAAATTAGCAAAGATATAGGAAGCAGTTCTTTTTTGAAAAAAAGAACCAAAAAACTTCATCCGCCTTGCAACTGCGGAGTGGCGGAGATTCCGTACACTCCAATGGATAAAAAGTTTTTTTGCTTCTTTTTGTTCACAAAAAGAAGGCCTTCCTTGCCGAAAAGGGCACCAAGATGAACGAACTCACCCCTCTGCGCGCCAAGATCCTGCCGAAGCGGCGGGTGGCGATGTTGCGGCAGGTTGAGCGCAAACTGCTCTGGCTGTCGGCCTGGATGATCCATAATGCCAATCATATCAGGCCCAACCGCGACGGGTTGAAGGTAGGCGGGCATCAGGCGTCCTGCGCCTCGGTGATTTCGATCGCCACCGCGTTGTATTTCGAAGTGCTGCGGCCGCAGGACCGGGTGGCGATCAAGCCGCATGCCGGGCCGGTGTTTCATGCCATCAACTACCTGTTCGGCCGGCAGAATATCGAGCAGATGGAAGGGCTTCGGCGGATGGGCGGGGCGCAGTCCTATCCCAGCCGCACCAAGGACGGGCCGGAGGTGGATTTCTCCACCGGCTCGGTGGGGCTGGGGGTGGCGACCACCAGTTTCTCGGCGCTGATCGCTGATTACGTGCGACTGCATGGGCTGGGGCGCACCGACTTGCCGCCGGGCCGGCATATCGCCATTGCCGGCGATGCCGAGATGGACGAGGGCAACATCTACGAGGCGCTGCTGGAAGGCTGGAAACACGACGTCCGCAACGTCTGGTGGATTATCGACTACAACCGGCAAAGCCTTGATTCCGTTGTGCCGGACCGGCTGTTCGGGCGAATCGAGGGGCTGTTCCGCGACATGGGCTGGAACGTCGTGACGATCAAATACGGCCGCCGGCTGCAGGCCGCCTTCGCCCGGCCGGGCGGCGAGGCGCTGCGGCTGTGGATCGATGACTGCCCGAACTCGCTGTATTCGGCACTGACCTTCCAGGGCGGTGCCGCCTGGCGGCAGGCGCTGCTGACCGATCTGGGCCGCGATGCCGGGCTGCGGGCGATCATCGACCCGATGTCGGACGATGAACTCGCGGGCCTGATGACCAATCTCGGCGGCCACGATATCGAGGCGGTGATCGAGGAGTTGCGCGCCGCGGATGCCGCCGGTGACCAGCCGACCTGCTTCATCGCCTACACGGTGAAGGGCATGGGCCTGCCGTTCGCCGGCCACAAGGACAACCATTCCGGGCTGATGAGCCGCGAGCAGATGGAGGAGTTTCGCGCCAGCATGGGCATCCGCCCCGGCCATGAATGGGATGTGTCCGAGGGGTTGGATGCGAGCCCGGAAGAGGTCAGGAAGTTCATCGATTCAGTGCCTTTCGCGACGAAACTCACCCCCGAGGGCCGCTGCCTGACGGCGCCGGTGATTGCCGTGCCGCCGCAGTTGCCGACGCCGAAATTCGTCGGCCGCAGCATGGCGACGCAGGCCGGGTTCGGCGACATCCTGGCCGAGATCGGCCGTGGGCAGGGGGCGCTGAAGGACCTCGCCGACCGGATTGTCACCACCAGCCCGGACGTGACGGTCTCGACCAATCTCGGCCCCTGGGTCAACCGGCGCGGGCTGTTTGATCGGCACACCCGCAACGATGTGTTCCGCGACACCAAGCTGGCCAGTGCGCAGCGTTGGGGGATGACGCCGCAGGGGCAGCATATCGAGTTGGGGATCGCCGAGCAGAACCTGTTTTTGTTGCTGGGGGCTGCCGGTTTGGCGCCGGGGCTGCATGGGGCGCGGCTGCTGCCGGTCGGCACGGTGTATGATCCGTTCGTCAATCGCGGCCTGGATGCGCTGCTGTATGCCTGCTACCAGGGCGCGCGGTTTCTTTTGGTTTCAACACCTTCCGGGATCACCCTGGCACCGGAGGGCGGCCAGCACCAGTCGGTGAACACGCCGCTGCTGGGCATCAGCACCGACGGTCTGGTGAGCTATGAGCCCGCCTATGTCGATGAACTGGCGATCCTGATGCGGCACGCGTTCGTGCATATGCAGGCGCCGGATGGCTCGGCGGCGTGGCTGCGGCTGTCGACCCGGCATCTGGCGCAAAAAGAGCGGAATCTGGACCCGGAAGCGGTGATTTCCGGGGCGCATTGGGTGCAAAAACCGGGCGAAAACGCGCGAATTTGCATCGCCTACCAGGGTCCGGTGGCGCCAGAGGCGGAGGCGGCGTTCGCCGAACTGGTGGCCGAGGTGCCCGATGCCGGGCTGCTGGCGGTCACCAGCCCGGATCGGCTGTATGCCGGCTGGACCAAAGCGGCGCGCGCCAGGCGAAATGGTGATGCCTCATCATTGTCTCATATCGAACGAATTCTGGCGCCGCTGGCGCCGGGCGCGGCTGTTGTCAGCGTGCTCGACGGGCATCCCGCGGCGCATGCCTGGCTGGGCGGGGTGCGCGGCCAGCGGGTGGTGGCGCTGGGGCCGGATCATTTCGGCCAGAGCGGCGATATCCCGGACCTGTATAAGGAATACGGGATCGACACCGACGCAATCCTGGATGCCTGCGCTCAGGCGTTGCTCGGCGGTTAGCGGGCCAGCAGCGCGACGGCGCGGCGGTCCGGTTCGCCGCCATAATAAATATCCAGCGTCGCCTGGAAGCAGGGTTCGGCGGAGATCGCGGCGAACAGGGTGACGCAGGAGCGGAATTTCAGGTCATCCGGGCTGCCCAGGATGGCGTTGATCGACCGGCCGGCGACGGCGTTGACCAGGGCGGTGCAGCAAGGCAGCCGGGCGCCGAGCAGCGGGTGGGCCAGATAGGCCGCCGCCTCGGCGCGGTCGGCCAGCGCGTAGAAGCGTGCGGTTTCGCTGCTGCCGAGGCCGGCCAGTTGCGGGAAGATATACCACATCCAATGGGTTCGCGTGCGGCCGGCCTGTAATTCGGCCAGCACGGTGGGGTAGACCGGCGCCTGGGCGTCGAGGAAGCGTTGCAGGCCGGGCATCTCGTGGCCTTCTTTGTTGGTGGCGTTGCCTTGCCATCAGGGCGGCTGCGCGCTAAAGCCCCGCGCTCACGGTCGCGGCCGCGGGCGTGGTGGAATTGGTAGACACGCCAGATTTAGGTTCTGGTGGCGTAAGCCGTGGGGGTTCAAGTCCCTTCGCCCGCACCACCGCGCGCTCGGCATCGGCTATCCGATTGGCAGGATTGAGACGAGGATTCCTTGGTTATGCAGGTTACCGAGACGCTCTCCGAAGGGCTGAAGCGCGGCTGGACCGTGGTCGTGCCGACGGCCGATATCGAGGGCCGGCGCAGCAAGCGTCTCGCCGAACTGGCCAAGACCGTCAACCTGCCGGGCTTCCGCCCCGGCCGCGTGCCGATGCCGGTGGTGAAGACCCGGTTCGGTGGTGCGGTGATGTCCGAGGTGCTGGAGCAGAGCGTCAACGACGCCACCCGCGAGTTGCTGACCGAGCGCAACATGCGCGCCGCCAGCGAGCCGAAGGTGGAAGTCGTCACCGTCGGCGACGGCAAGGACTTGGAATTCAAGGTGGAACTGGAGTTGCTGCCGGAGATCACCATGCCGGATTTCGCCGCCATCGAGCTGACCCGGCTGAAGGCCGAGCCGGCCGCCGAGGCGGTGGACAAGGCGCTGGGCGAGATCGCCACCCGCCAGCGCGAACTGGTCGACGTCGAGGAGCCGCGCCCGGTGGCCAAGGGCGAAGTGCTGACGGTGGACTTTCTCGGCAAGGTGGATGACGTGGCGTTCCCCGGCGGCACCGGCACCGATATGGATGTCGAGATCGGCGGCAGCGGCTTCATCCCCGGCTTCTCCGAGCAGATGGAGGGCATGACGCCGGGCGAGACCAAGGTGATCAACGTCACCTTCCCCGAGGAATACGGCGCCAAGGAACTGGCCGGCAAGGCGGCGACCTTCGACATCACCGCCAAGAAGCTGAAAGTCGCCAAACTGCCGGCGGTGGATGATGAACTGGCCAAGAAGCTCGGCTTCGATGCCATCGACGAGGTGCGCAAGCTGATCGTGCAGCAGATCCAGCGCGAATACGACCAGATGTCGCGGCTGCGGATCAAGCGGCAGCTGCTCGATGCGCTGGCCAAGCAGTGCAGCTTCCCGGTGCCGGAAGGCATGTTGAACGCCGAGTTCGACCAGATCTGGGCCCGGCTGGAGGCCGAGCGCAAGGAAGGCCGCGAGGACGACGACGACAAGGGCAAGGACGATGACACGCTTAAGGCGGAATACCGCGCGATCGCCGAGCGGCGGGTGCGGCTGGGGCTGCTGCTGGCGGAGATCGGCCGGGCCAACAGCATCACCGTGACCGCCGACGAGATGACCCGGGCGATGCGCACCGAGGCGGCGCGCTACCAGGGCCAGGAGCAGATGGTGCTGGACTTCTTCAAGAAAAATCCGCAGGCCGCCGAGAACCTGCGCGGGCCGATCTTCGAGGAGAAGGTGGTCGATTTCGTGCTGGAACTGGCCAAGGTGACCGAAACCGTGGTGACCGCCGAGGAACTGGCCAAGGAGCCGGAGGCCGAGGCCGCCGCCTGAGGCCGGACCGCCGCACGGCGTGACCTAGTCCATCCGCGGGTGCCGCGTCATCCGATTGACCGATTCCGGCGCGGCGGCTTGTGGCGTAGCCTTGGGCTGGCGATGACGGGTGTTCGTGCCTATTTAACGTCCGGTCGGCATGATGGCCCGAGATTGTGCCGGAGTTGAAAATGTCTGGGGCGCGACGTAACGAAGGTTTGACAGCATGAGGGATCGCGATCCCGTCGAGGTCTACAACAACAACCTCATCCCGATGGTGGTCGAGCAGACCGCCCGGGGCGAGCGGAGTTTCGACATCTATTCCCGCCTGCTCAAGGAGCGGATCATCTTCCTGACCGGCCAGGTCTATGACCAGGTGGCCAGCGTGATCTGCGCCCAGTTGCTGTTCCTCGAGAGCGAGAGTCCGAACAAGGATATTTCCTTCTATATCAACAGCCCGGGCGGCGTGGTTTCGTCGGCGCTGGCGATGTACGACACCATGCAGTACATCCGCAGCCCGGTTTCCACCGTCTGCATCGGCCAGGCCGCCTCGGCCGGCAGCCTGCTGCTGGCGGCCGGTGCGGCGGGCAAGCGTTACGCGCTGCCGAACGCGCGGATCATGGTGCACCAGCCGTCGGGCGGCGCGCAGGGGCAGGCGACCGACATCGAGATCCAGGCGCGGGAAATTCTGTATACCCGCAAGCTGCTGAACAACATCTATGTGCGCCATACCGGCCAGCCGGTGGAGGCGATCGAGCGCAAGCTGGAGCGCGACAGCTACATGTCGGCCGAGGAGGCGCGCGATTTCGGCCTGGTGGACGAGGTGGTCGACAGCCGGCCGGTGCCACCGGACGCGGAGAAGAAAGCCTGAGCGGCGCCCACACCAGGCGGGCGTGGCGATCGGGTACACCGTGTCGTGACCGCATCGCCAGGGAAGATTGCCGTGATGCCCCCGGGCCGCTGCTTGTCGCCGTTGGCGGCCGGGGGGTAGAGTTCGATTCTTGCGGTCCCGGCCTTCCGGGCGAGGAGTGCATATGAGCAAATCCGGCGACTCGAAGAACACCCTGTACTGCTCGTTCTGCGGCAAGTCGCAGCATGAGGTGCGCAAGCTGATCGCCGGACCGACGGTGTTCATCTGCGACGAGTGCGTCGAACTGTGCATGGACATCATCCGCGAGGAGCACAAGACGCATCTGGTGAAGTCGCGCGACGGGGTTCCGACGCCGAAGGAGATCTGCAAGGTCCTCGACGACTACGTGATCGGCCAGTCGCACGCCAAGAAGGTGCTCTCGGTGGCGGTGCACAACCATTACAAGCGGTTGGCGCATGGGGCGAAGAACAACGACGTCGAGATCGCCAAGTCCAACATCATGCTGCTGGGGCCGACCGGCTCGGGCAAGACGCTGTTGGCGCAAACGCTGGCGCGCATCCTGGATGTGCCGTTCACCATGGCCGATGCGACCACGCTGACCGAGGCCGGTTATGTTGGCGAGGATGTCGAGAACATCATCCTCAAGCTGCTGCAATCGGCCGATTACAACGTGGAGCGGGCGCAGCGCGGCATCGTCTATATCGACGAGGTCGACAAGATCAGCCGCAA
>JBEPTZ010000136.1:0-11291 GCA_041691815.1 Rhodospirillales bacterium
GGCGTGATGCATTTTTACTCCGGCACGCCGATGCATTTTCTCTCCGGCGTTGACAGGCGTGCCGGCTACTGATTCGATCACCGCATTGGAGGGCAACGCATTATTCTGGAGACCCTTAGTCGCCGGGGTGCCCCCGAGAAATAATTGAAACTCTGGGTAGGTTCGTAGCAGGGTGATGTCGATAAGCGGAGGCTTGTTGCTGAGCAGTTCCCGGCCTCGCTGGGTAATCTGCACGACACCCCGCTTAGGCTGCTCCAACAGTCCTGCCTTCTTTAAGTAGGTCTTTGCCCAATGCACGCGGTTGGTAATGAGCTTGGTGCCGCCACTTGGTATCTCCGCAGCGCGTTCGTCTGGGGTTAAAGCCAGTTGGTCGGCGATGTGGCCGACAAGGTCTCGGACCAGCCAGCTTTTCGCTGCGCAGGCCTGAAGCACTGGCAACATGAGAGCGTCATAAGCGGGAATCGGCACGGTGCCTCCAATGCGGCGTTTTGCAAGCCGCTTCCCTCATCATGAGCAAGCTCGAGGGCAAGGCAAGAGGCTCCCGCTACCCGGTCTCCCGGAGGATCACCACGGCACCCGCCCGCCGCAGTTCGTCAACCAGCCGCTCCGCCGAGAGCGTGGCAAGGTAAAGATCAGCCATACGGCCCCCACGCCCAGCCCGCCCGCAGATGGCCCGCCGCAGGATCGCGGCAAGTTCATCGTCTGACAGGCCGTCCGGTGCGTCGTCAAGCAGATCGCGCAGCCGGTCAACCGTCACCCCTTGGGGGCACGCGCGGAGAGCGCACTCGTGCGCATGTTGAGGCGGGCGCGAGATGCCGATTCCCAGAGACGGGAGGGCCAGAGCGCCGCTCGCGACTCGCCAGCGGCCGTTTCGCGTGCCCCGTGCAGGGATACGAGTTCACTTGACATCCGGGAGCCATGGGGAGCACCGTTAGCCCGTAACAGCTACAGGAGGGTGTGTAAATAACATGACTCCACCGGGTATAAGCGGAGTTGCTGACCGACGTGGCATCGGCAACTAGTTCAAAACGCCCACGCAAAGCCCGGCTATTGATGCCGAGCGCGAAGATAAACTTCGCACAGTGACCCCCGTTAACGCACAGACGTTCGGGGGTCTTTGCGTTCTAACAGCTAACGCGCATTACACGGGCGCGTGGAGCCATCCAATAGGACAGGCGGCTCGACGCCTTGGTGGTCGCCTACTTCGCCGGGCAGATGGCGCGGGACCAAGATCGGGCAGCCGAGGAGGCCGAGGAGAAGGCTCTCGACCAGGAATACGCCAAGTGAGCGGCTGCCGGTTCGGTAGACACCGAGAAATGGTGTGTATCACTCGATAGGCGGACCCGGCGGCCCGTCCTGGAATGCGATACCTTTTGATAGGTGAAAGCACCCCCTTCCAGCGCCGTGTCTGGCGGCGAGATTCAGAGTTTCAGTGTGTTCTGGATCATGGAACGTTCGGTCGAATTGACTCGGCGCACGTTTCGCAACCGCGGCCTCGAGTTTGCCGATTGCCGATTTTCCCCATGCAGAGGCCCGCAAACTTGCGTCGGATCGACTGGTGGTGGTGAGATGGTGGCACGGCTCAAGTAATTTTTGTTCCGTATTATAGAACAAGCACGATGACCCAGATGATCCGGGCGAGAATCCAGTCAGTGGCGCGCGCAGCGGCTTTGCTCGATGCAATGGCGTCAGGGGAGTGGGTGGCGCTGCGCGACCTGGCGCGACGGGTCGGGGTTGCCAAGACCACGGCATTCAATCTGGTGGGGGCACTGGTCGATGTCGGGATGGCTGAGCACGACGCCACGCGCGGCCTCTACCGGCTGGGCCTGCTGCATCTGGTCCATGGCCGCGCCGTCGAACGCCGGATGGACATGGTGGAACTGATCCGCCCGTTCCTGGTGCGGCTCTGCGCCGAAACCCGCGAGACCGTGAACCTGGCGCTGCCGTCGACGACCGATGCGATCATTGTCGAGAGCATGGAAAGCAACCAGACACTGCGGGTCTCCGCCTATACCGGCACGCGCGCCGATTACCACGCCACCGCCTGCGGCCGCGCGCTGATCGCCTGGCGCAGCGCGGCATTTCGCCAGGCGATTTTCGACCTCGGGCCGCTGCGCCTGAAAACCGCACGCACCACCACCGATCTGGCGGCATTGAACGCGTTGCTGGATCGCTGCCGCAGCCAGGGCTGGGCCAGCGAGTTCGAGGAGAACGAGACCGGCAGCGCCTGCGTTGCGGCGCCGATCTTCGATGCCGAGGGACTGCCGATCGCCTCGGTGAACCTCGCCGGCCCGGCGTCGCGGTTCCGGCCGCAGGCGATGCGTGAACTCGGGGCGCTGCTGGTACAATGGATGGCCGAAATCTCCGCCACATTGCAACGGGCGGCGCAAACGCCGAAGCTTCGACCGGCAGCGGGGGGATAGGCAAATGGCCGCCACTACACGCGTATTGCTGGCCGGGATCTCGCACGAGACCCATACCTTTGTCGCCGAAACCACGCCGCTGGCGAAATTCACCATCAGGCGCGGCACCGAATTGCTGGGCTGCGCCGGCGATGGCTCGATGGTGGATGGCTTCCTGGAGGTGGCGGCGGCCGAGGGCTGGAGCGTGGTTCCGGTTTGCGTCTACCGGGCGCAGCCGTCCGGCCGGATCGAGCATGCGGTGTTCGAGGCGTTCTGGGCGGAGGTGGCGGCGGGGGTGCGGCAGGCTCTGGCCGAGGGGCCGCTGGCGGCGATCTGGCTGGCGCTGCACGGCGCCGGGGTCAGCACCGAGTGCGATGATATCGAGGGCGAGTTGCTGGGGCGGCTGCGGGCGCTGCCCGGGGTGGGCGACCTGCCGATCTTCGCCGCCTTCGATCTGCATGCCAATTTCACCGATGCGATGGCCCGGCACGCCACCGGCCTGGTGGGCTTCCGCGAGAACCCGCATATCGACGCCCGCGACACCGCGATGCGTTCGGCGCGGCTGCTGGCTCGATGCCTGCGCGAGGGGGTGAGGCCGCATATGCGGTCGTGCCGGGTGCCGGTGATCTGGCCACCAACCGGCACCGGCACCGCGGTTTCGCCGATGCTGGACCTGGAAGCCCAGGCGCGCCGGATCGAGGCCGAGCAGCCGCAGATCTGGGCGGTGAATGTGATCGGCGGCTATTCGTTTTCCGACGTCGCCGATGCCGGGGTGGCGTTCTCGCTGGTCACCACCGGCGATGACACCAGTGCCGAGGCGGCGCTGCAATCGCTGTGCGATATCGCCATCCTGCTGCGCGACCTGGGCCAGCCGGCGGAATGGGACCTGGACGCCGCACTGGCGGAGATCAAGACCAAGCCCGGCGGGCCGTGGATCGTCATCGAGCCGGCCGACAACATCGGCGGCGGCACCGCGGGAGACTGCACGACGGTGCTGCGCGGCTTGCTCAGGCACGACATCCGCAATGCCGTGGTTGTCATCGCCGACGCCGAGGCGGTGGCCGAACTCAGCAAGCTCCAGCCCGGCGACACCGCCACGCTGAAGGTCGGCGGCAAGCGTGATCCGCTGGACCCCGGCCCGGTGGAACTGACCGTCCGACTGGTGAGCCGCAGCGATGGCCGCTTCGACCTTGAGGACCGCAACAGCCACATGGTGGGCTCTGGCGGCATCCATATCCAGATGGGGCCGTCGGCGGTGGTCGATGTCGATGGCAAGATCACGATATTGCTCAACAGCACCAAGACCGCGCCGATGGACCTCGGCCAGTTGCGCTCGCAGGGGATCGTGCCGGAGACCAAATCGGTGATTGCCGTCAAGGCCGCCGTGGCGCATCGCCGAGCCTATGACCCGATTGCCGCCGGCAGCTACATCGTCAAGACGCCGGGCGCCTGCACCAGCGATCTGATCACGCTGCCGTACCGAAAGCTGCGGCGGCCGATCTATCCACTGGACCCGGTATGAGCGCCCCATGCTGCGATGGCGGTGACCCGCGCAGCGCGAATTTTCATGGGCGGTCGTCGCTGCCCTCGCCCTGGCCCTGGAGGAGATAACCATGCCGACCAACCCGAAAGCCGACCCGACCAGTGAAACATTCATCGCGGAAAGCGCCTGGCGGCTGTCGCGGCGCAGCATGCTGAGCCTGGCCGCCGCCGGCGGTGCGTTCGCCATCAGCCCACACGCCTTTGCCGCCGGCGGCGCCGACCCGAAGGCCAAGCGCGGCGGGACGCTGAGCATCGGCGCCGATGCCGACCCGATCGGGCTCGACCCGAAGACCACCACCGCCTATTCGTCGTACGACTTCACCTCGCTGCTGTACACCGGCCTGCTCCGCTGGACGCCGGACATGCAGATCGAGCCCGATCTCGCCACCGGCTACACCACGCCGGACGACACCACCTATATTTTCAAGCTGCGCCAGGGGGTGAAATTCCACAACGGCCAGCCATTCTCGGCCGAGGATGTCAAATACACCTTCGACCGGGTGCTGAACTCGGCCACCGCCAGCCGCCTCGCGGCCACCTTCGCCGGCATCGAGTCGGTAACGGTGATCGACCCTGTGACGGTGCAGTTCAAGCTGAAGACCTCGGACGCCGCCTTCCTGCGCTACATGGCGACCAACCCGGACGGGGTGATCGTGCCCAAGGGCGTCGATGGGCTGGACACCAAGCCGGTCGGCACCGGGCCGTTCAAGTTCGTCTCCTACCAGCCGAACCAGCAATTCGTGCTGACTGCCAACACCGAGTACTACGAGGAGGGGCTGCCCACCCTCAAGACCGTGGTGTTCAAGTTCTTCAAGGACCAGTCGGCGCTGGCCTCGGCATTGCGCTCGAAGGCGATCGACATGACCTGGTTCAAGAACCCCAAGGTCGCCGCCCTCATCGCCCGCACCTCGCATGACCTGGTCTCCGCCCCCGGGCAGACCTCGCGCACCTTCCCGGTGTGGATGAACATGAAGGCGGCGCCGATGAACGACGTGCGCATCCGCCAGGCGCTCAGCCTCGCCACCGACCGCAAGGCCTGCCTGCAAACCGTGCTCGGCGGCTCCGGCAAGGTTGGCGCGATGATCCCGGAGAGCCAGGTCGGCGGCTATGACGGAGTGTCGCCGATGCCGTTCTACAATCACGATCCGGCGGCGGCGAAGGCGCTGCTGGCCAAGGCCGGCCATCCCAATGGCATTGATCTCGGCGATTACATCGTCGTCGCCGCCAACGATCTCGACGTTGCCTGCTCGCAGATTCTGCAGCAGCAATGGGCGACGGCCGGCATCAAGGTGAAGCTGAAGCCGATGGAGACCGCGCCGCTCTTGGATATGTGGGTAAAGGGCAAATGGCCGACGCTACTGTCGGTGGCGCTGTCCTGGTCGCCCGACCCGGACGCCATCCTGCAACGCGTCGCCTCCAACGCCGTGTTCGGCAAGAACATGGGCATGCACGACGCCGAACTGGACAAGATGATCGCCGACGCCCGCGCCCAGCTCGAGCCCACGAAGCGGGCGGCGGAGAACATCGCGATCCAGCAGCGCATCGCCGAGAACGCCTATGTGCTGCAGATCTACCAGTACCCGCTGCGCTGGGAGGCGTGGTGGGACTATGTGCACGGCTACCACCCGCTGGCCGCCAATATCCGCTCCTACGTCCGGACCACCTGGGTTGATAAATAGCGCGCTGGCTGACCGCGGTGGCGGGCGGATGATCCCGGCGTGAGGCGTCTGGTCATCATCCGTCTGGCGCTGGCGGTACCGATCCTGCTCGGCGTGTCGATCGCGGCATTCATTCTGGTCCGCCTTCTGCCTGGCGACTTCGCGCAAACCGCCGCCGGTGTCACCGATGTTTCGGCGGCGACGCTGGACCTGATGCGGCACAACCTCGGGCTCGACCGGCCGATCTGGGCGCAATACCTGCTCTGGCTCGGCCATGCGCTCAGCGGCGATCTCGGCACCTCGTTCGCCACCAGGCGACCGGTCACCAGCGAAATCTTCCCCCGCCTGGCCGTCACTTTCGAACTGACCTTGATCGCCGCCCTGATGGCGATGGCGATGGGCGTCGCCACCGGGCTGGCCTCGGCCCGGCTGCGCGGCCGCGCCGACTGGGCGGTGCGGCTGTGGAACGGCTTCATCCTGGCGATCCCGAACTTCGTCGTCGCCACCCTGATCGTGCTGCTGGCCGGGCTGTATTTCCCGCAGATCGGCATCTTCAACTACACCCCATTCTTCACCGCTCCGATCGCCAATATCGGCAGCCTGCTGCTGCCGGCGCTGTCATTGGCGCTGGCGGTCTCGGTCACGGTGTCGGAAAACACCCGCGCCGCGGTGCTGGAGATCGCCGCACAGGACTTCGTCATGGTCGCCCGCGCCAAGGGCCTGCGCCCGCGCAGCGTGCTGTGGAACTACCTGGTGCGTAACGCGCTGACCCCGGTGATCACCGTCACCGGGCTCAGGGTTGCCTCATTGCTCGGTGGCAGCATCCTGATCGAGACCATCTTCGCGATCCCCGGCATGGGGCAGTATCTGTTCGATTCGATCACCAGCCGCGACTATCCGGTGATCCAGGCGATCGTGCTGGTCACCGCGGCGATCGTCGTGCTGGTCAACGTGCTGGTCGATATCGCCTATATCCGCGCCGACGCCAGGGTGGAGATGTGAGCGACGCCAGCGCCCTGCCAGTGGAAGTCTCCGCGCCCCGCCCGGCCGCGCGCCGCGCCGGGTATTGGCTGGTCGCGGTCGGCGGGTTGATGCTGGCGGTGATGCTCATCGTCACCGCCTTCGGCCCGTTCATCGCGCCGTACAACCCGGCGGCGATTTCGCCGGATTCGCTGGCCGGGGTCAGCGCCCAGCACTGGCTCGGCACCGACAGCATCGGCCGCGACGTGCTGAGCCGGCTGATCATCGGCGGCCGCACCACGCTGTTCATCACCGCCGTCGCGGTCTCGCTGGCGCTGGCGGCCGGCCTGGTGCTGGGCCTGGTCTCCGGCTACATGGGCGGCATCGTCGACCAGGTGGTGATGCGGGCGCTCGACGTGGTGTTCGCCTTCCCGGTGTTCCTGCTGGCGATCGCCGTGGTCGCCGCCCTGGGGCCGACGATCCCGAATCTCATCCTCACCATCGCCATCGTCTACACCCCGATCCTGGCGCGGGTGGTGCGTGGCCCGGTGCTCAGCGTCAAACGCTGGGACCATGTCGAGGCGGCGCGCAGCGTCGGGGTCAGCGAATTCCGCCTGGTGGTCTCGCATATCCTGCCGCTGGTGATCTCGCCGATCCTGGTCGAGACCAGCCTGACCTTGGCCAACACCATCTTCACCGTCACCGCGCTGTCGTTCCTCGGCCTCGGCCCGCCGCCGCCCGACCCGAACTGGGGCGGCATGCTGGCCGAGGCGCGGCAGTTCATGGAACTGGCGCCGCTGACGGTGATCGCGCCGGCCGCCGCCATCGTGTTCGCCACGCTGACCTTCATCGTGCTGGCCAACGGCCTGCGCGACATGCTCGACGTCGGCGGCCAGCGATGACCGAACCGCTGCTTGAAGTCACCGGGTTGACCGCCGAATTCGTCCATCGCGGCCAGACCATCCCCGCCCTCAAGGGCATCGGCTTCACCGTCGCCCCCGGCGAGGCGGTCGGCTTCGTCGGTGAATCCGGCTGCGGCAAGAGCGTCATGGCCCGCGCCATCATGCGCCTGGCGCCGGAGGGTTCCTCGGTCCGGCTGGCCGGCGCCGTCCGCTTCCAGGGCACCGACCTGATGCGCCGCAGCGAAGCCGAGATGCGCGACATCCGCGGCTCGCGCATCGCCATGGTGTTCCAGGACCCGATGACCTCGTTGAACCCGGTGATGACCATCGGCGCCCAGATGGCCGACATGATCCGCCGCCACACCGGCTTCTCGGCGCGCCAAACCCGCGCCCGGGTGCTGGAACTGCTCGACAATGTCGGCATCCGCGAGCCGCAGCGCCGCGCCGACGACTACCCGCACCAGTTCTCCGGCGGCATGCGCCAACGGGTGCTGATCGCCATCGCGGTGTCCTGCGAGCCGGCGCTGCTGATCGCCGACGAACCAACCACCGCGCTGGACGTCACCGTGCAGGCGCAAATCCTGCGGCTGCTGATGCGCCTGCGCGAACAGCACGGCATGGCGCTGATGCTGATCAGCCACGATTTCGGGGTGATCGCCGGCATGGTCGAACGGGTAAACGTGATGTATGGCGGCGAGATCGTCGAATCCGGCGACGTGGAGCAGATTTTCGCCGCCCCCGTCCACGCCTACACCCGCGCCCTGCTGGACGCGGTGCCACGGCTCGACGCCGAAGGGCGCCAGCCATGAGCGACGCCACCCCCCTGCTGCGGGTCCGCGATCTCGCGGTCACCTTCCCGCCACGCCGCGGCCATCCGGCGGTCCGCGCGGTGGAGGGCGTGTCGTTCGATCTGGCAGCCGGCCAGACCCTGGGGCTGGTCGGCGAATCCGGCTCCGGCAAAACCACCACCGGGCGCGCCATCTTGCAATTGCAGCCGGCCACCGCCGGATCGGTCGAACTGCTCGGTCGCGACCTCACCACCATGCGCCGCGGCGGGGTGCGCGCCATGCGGCGGCACATGCAGTTCGTGCTGCAGAACCCGCATTCCAGCCTGAACCCGCGCATGACGGTCAACCGCATCCTCACCGAACCGCTGCTGGTGCACCGCCCGCTCCCGCGCGCCCAATTCGCCGACCGGGTGGCCGCCCTGCTAGAGATGGTCGGGCTCGACCCGGCGGTGCGCCACCGCTATCCGCACGAATTCTCCGGCGGCCAGCGGCAGCGCATCGTCATCGCCCGGGCGCTGGCGGTCGATCCGGCGTTCGTGGCCTGCGACGAGCCGGTTTCGGCGCTGGATGTCCGCACCCAGGCGCAGATCGTCGAACTGCTGCGCGCGCTGCAGGACCGGCTGGGCCTGTCCTACCTGTTCATCGCCCACGACCTGGCGATCGTCCGCCGCGTCGCGCACCGGGTGGCGGTGATGTATGCCGGCCGGATCGTCGAACTCGGTGAGGCCGCCCAGGTCTACGGCAGCCCGGCCCACCCCTATACCCGGACGCTGCTCGATGCGGTGCCGGTGCCCGATGTCGCCGCCCAGCGGCGCAAACTGCAGCAGGATGCGCCGGCCCCGCTGTTCCCGCCCGACAGCGACCCGCGCCTGCCCTGCGCCTTCGGCGAAATCCACGCCAGCACCGGCACGCCGCACTGGCACCAGGTCGGCGACGATCACCACGTCTCCTGCCGGTTCTGGCCGCCCGGCTAGGGGCTCTTCGACCCTCGCGCCACACCCGCCCGGTTGGCAACGCCGCCGCAATTGGGTACGCTGCCAGAGTAGGGGTCGCGGGCCACGTCCCACCCCCCCGATCAGGCCGGCGCTGGTCGGGCGTGCGCAAGCTGCCGGCAACACCATGCTCGCAAAGAGCCATCAAGAAATACGACGGGAGGAAGTCGATATGCTCAAGAACCTGACCAGGCTATGTTTGGCCGCAGCACTGCTCTGCGCCACCGGCGCGGCGCGGGCGGAAACCATCACCGTCACCCACTGGGGGGCGGCGTTCTACGGCGCGCCCTACGCGGTGGCGATGGCCAAGGGCTTCTTCAAGAACGACGGCGTCGATATCACCGGTATCCTCACCTCGCAGGGCGGCGGCACCTCGGTGCGCAACACGTTGGCCGGCGACCTGCCCTATGGCGAGGTCGCGCTGTCCGCCGCGGTGGAGGCGATCAACAACGGCGTGCCGTTGCGCATCATCGGCAGCGGTGTCCAGAGCGTGGCGGACATCCTGTGGATGGCCAAGAAAGGCTCGCCGCTGCACAGCATCAAGGATCTGGTTGGCAAGAAGGTCGGCTTCACCGCCCCCGGCTCGGTCACCAACATGCTGATCCTGATGGCGTTCAAGGCGCAGGGCATCGATCCCAAATCGGTGACGCTGGTGCCGGCCGGCGGCATTGGCGCCAACGTCTCCGCCGTGGTCAACGGCGCGCTCGACGCCGGGATGTCCGGCGAGCCGGTCTGGGCCGAGAACGAGAGCAAGCTGCAGCCGGTGTTCTGGACCAAGGACGTGATGTCGCCGCAGATGATGCAGACCGTCGCCGTCACCACCGAGGACTTCGCCAAGACCGGCGGCGCCAAGCTGCGCGCCATCCTGAAGGGCCGGGCCGAGGGCGTTGCCTACATCATGGCGCATCCCGACGAGGCCGCCGAGATCACCGCCAAGGCGTATAACGGCGACCCGGCGCTGTACAAAAAGGTGTTCGCCCGCTTCGTCGCCATCAAATACTGGTCGGAGGGCAAGATCGACGACAGCGCGATGAACCAGATGATCGCCGGGCTGCAGATGGTTGGCAAGCAGAAGGGTCTGGTGGACTGGAGCAAGCTGGTGGACACCGAGTTCCTCCCCGCCGACCTGCGCAAGTGACAACGGCTGCCGGACCGCACGCGACACTGCGCGCGGTCACCCGCACCTACCCCGGCGCGCGCCCGGTGCACGCGCTGGGGCCGGTCGATCTGGAAATCGCGCCGGGCGAGTTCTTCTCGGTGGTCGGCCCGTCCGGCTGCGGCAAATCGACGCTGCTGGACGTGCTGGCCGGCCTCAATCCCCCCACCACCGGCGAGGTCACCTTCGAGGGCAAGCCGGTCGCCGGCCAGGTGCCCGACGGCATCGGCGTGGTGTTCCAGGAGGATGCCAGCTTCCCGTGGCTGACGGTGCACGACAACGTCGCCTTCGGCCTGCGCCGCGCCGGCATCGAGGCGGCGGAGGTGGCGCGGCGCGTCGAATACGCCATCGGCTTCATGGGCCTGGCGGATTTCGCCCATGCCTACCCGGCACAACTCTCCGGCGGCATGCGCCAGCGCGTCTGCATCGCCCGCACCCTGGTGCTGCAACCGCGTCTGATCCTGCTCGACGAACCGTTCGGCGCACTCGACCAGCAAACCCGCTTGCTGATGGGCGACGAATTGCTGCGGCTGTGGCGCGAAACCGGCGCCACCGTGCTGCTGATCACCCACGCGCTGGACGAAGCCGCAATGCTGTCCGACCGGGTGGGCGTGATGTCCGCCCGCCCCGGCATGTTCATCGACCTGGTGACCACCGGCTGGGCCCGCGACCGCGACAGCCGCATCGTCGCCGAAACCAGCTTTGGCGCGGTGACCGGGCGGCTCTGGCACTCGCTGCGGGCCGAGTCGATGAAGGCGATCGGACGCGAGGCATGAGAAAGGGGGGGGGGCGCCCCCCCCCCCCCCCCCCGCCCCCCCCCCCCCCCCCCAGGGGGGGTTGGATATGGAGGGGGGGGCGCGGGGGTGTGGGTGTGTGTGTTTAAAAAAAAAA
>JBEPTZ010000137.1:0-11273 GCA_041691815.1 Rhodospirillales bacterium
CACCACGCGCGCGTCCTTGAACGCCGCCACCGGGCCGATGCGCTCGCGCACCAGCGCCACCAGTTCGCGGCAGATCGCTTCGTGGTCCTGGCTGGCGCCGGATTTCAGCACCACCAGGCCCAGCGGCACCTCGCCCTTCAACGCGTCCTGCACGCCGACCACGGCACATTCCGCCACCGCCGGGTGCGCCGCCAGCACCTCCTCCATCGCCCCGGTGGAGAGCCTATGGCCGGCGACGTTGATGATGTCGTCGGTGCGCCCCATCACCGACACGTCGCCGTCCGCGTCGATCAACCCGGCATCGCCGGTGCGGTACCAGCCGGGGAAGTCCGCCAGATAGGCGGTGTGGTAGCCCTCGGCGTTGTGCCATAGCGTGGCCGCACAGCCGGGCGGCAGCGGCAGGCGGATCGCCAGGTTGCCGGTGACCCCGCGCCCCAGCACGCGGCCGTCATCGTCCAGCACCTGCACGTCATAGCCCGGCGCCGGCCGCCCGCCGGCCCCCGGCTTGGCGGGAAACAGCCCGAGCCCGCGAAACCCGGCGGTGATCGCCCAGCCGGTCTCGGTCTGCCACCAATGGTCCACCACCGGGATGCCGAGCTTCTCTGCGGCCCAGATCGCGGTCGGCGGGTCGCAGCGCTCGCCGGCCAGGAACAGCGTCTCCAGCCTGGACAGGTCGTAACCGGCGGTCAGTTTCGCCTCCGGGTCCTGCTGGCGGATCGCCCGCATCGCGGTCGGCGCGGTGAAGAACGCCTTCACGCCGTGCTGCGCGCACACCCGCCAGAACGCCCCGGCATCCGGCGTACCGACCGGCTTGCCCTCGTAGAGGATGGTGGTGCAGCCGGCCAGCAGCGGTCCGTATACGATATAACTATGTCCGACCACCCAGCCGACATCGGACGCCGTCCAGTACACATCGCCGGCGCCGACCCCGTAGACCATGCCCATCGAGTTGTGCAGCGCCACCGCATGCCCGCCGCAGTCGCGCACGATGCCCTTCGGCTTGCCGGTGGTCCCGGAGGTATACAGAATATACAGCGGATCGGTGGCCGCCACCGAAACCGGATCGGCCGGCCGTGCCGCGGCCTCGGCGGCGGCAAAATCATGGTCCCGCCCGGCCTGCATCGCCGCCTCCGCCTGCGGCCGCTGCAGGATCAGGCAGGCGGTCGGCTTATGCGCGGAAATCCGGATCGCCTCGTCCAGCAGCGGCTTGTATTTCACCACCCGCCCCGGCTCCAGCCCGCAGGAGGCGGAGACGATCGCCACCGGCGTCGCGTCCTCGATCCGCTTGGCCAGTTCCGCCGCCGCGAAGCCGCCGAACACCACCGAATGCACCGCGCCCAGCCTGGCGCAGGCCAGCATGCTGACCGCCGCCTCCGGCACCATCGGCATGTAGATCACCACCCGGTCTCCCCGCCCGACGCCCAGCGCCCGCAGCACGCCGGCCACCTTGGCCACCCGGTCGCGCAACTCGGCGTAGCTCCAGCGCTCCAGCCGCCCGGCCATCGGGCTGTCCCAGATCAGCGCGGTCTGGCCGCCGCGGCCGTCGCGCACATGGCGGTCCAGCGCATTGAAGCAGGTGTTCAGCATGCCGCCGGCGAACCACTGGCCGAACGCCCCCAGCGCGGGGTCGAACACCCGGTCCCATTTGCGATCCCAGTCGATGCCCGCCGCCGCCCCGGCCCAGAACGCCTCCCGGTCGTGCAGCCAGGCGGCAACGGTCTCGTCGTAGCGGCTCATGTTTGCCATGGCGGCCTCCCTTCGTCGCGTCCAGCCTGCCACGCAATCGGCCCGGCGGCGAGGGGGCGGGGCGCCGGGGCAACACCGCGCTCTTTACTTGAGCCTCATCTTGGTTCTGTATCATATCGTCGGGATCGCGCCCGGGAGATTTAAGCATGATCGACAAGACCGTCCGCTCGATCGCCGAAGCCATGGCCGGCATCCAGGATGGCGCCACGGTGCTGATCGGCGGTTTCGGCGGCGTCGGCGAGCCGAACGCGCTGGTCGACGGGCTGATCGAGCAGGGCGCCAGCAATCTCACCCTGGTCTCCAACACCTGCGGCCGCGCCGGCTGCGGCATCGCCCGGCTGATGCAACTCGGCCGGGTGCGAAAGATGATCGTCTCCTGGACCCGCAGCAACCCGCCCGGCCCGTTCGCGGAACTCTACAAGGCCGGCAAGATCGAGCTGGAACTGGTGCCGCAGGGCACCCTGGCCCAGCGCATGCAGGCCGCCGGCGCCGGCATGCCGGCCTTCTTCACCGCCACCGCGGTCGGCACCCCGCTGGCCAAAGGGAAGGAGCACCGCCGCATCAAGGGCCGCACCTATGTGCTGGAGGATGCGATCCACGGCGATGTCGGCCTCGTCGAGGCCTGGCAGGCCGATCGCTGGGGCAACCTCACCTACCGCCGCGCCGGCCGCAACTTCAACCCGGTGATGGCGATGGCCGCCAGCCTGACCATCGCCCAGGCGCAGCACATCGTGCCGCTGGGCGAGATCGACCCCGACCACATCGTCACCCCCGGCATCTTCGTCAACCGGGTGCTGCATGTGCCGTACGGCGACCCGCCGTTCTAGCCGGCAAGGCAAGCAAGTCAGGGAAGAGTCACAAAGAGACGTAGAGGCGAAGAGAAGCAAGCCCGCTGCCTTCCTTCTCGTCGCCTCTACGTCTCTTTGTGATCTGCCTTGCCTGCCTTCCATCGCGGCCCGGATTGATTCTTTTCCCCCTGTCGGTACGGTGTCGGCAAGCCGCTTCAGCCATCCCCGCCGCAACCACAGGATCCCCGATGCCCCTCCCCATCCGACTGCCCCTCGCAGCCCTGGCCGGCGCCGCCCTGCTGGCGCTCTCAGCCGGCACCGCCGCCGCCGCCGGCTCGGTCACGCTCGATGCGGTGCGCGCCCGCGGCAGCGTGGTCTGCGCCGTGCAGGCCACCAACGTGCCGTTCTCCCAGCCCGACCAGCAGGGCGTCTGGCATGGCATGGATGTCGATAGCTGCCGCGCCCTGGCCGCCGCCATCTTCGGCGATCCGACGAAAATCTCGATCCGCCCGGTCACCGGCCTCACCCGCTTCCCCACCGTGCAGAGCGGCGAGGCGGACGTGCTGTTCGGCAGCACCACCTGGATCACCACCCGCGAATCCTCGCTCGGCCTGCTGTTCGCCGGCGCCAATTTCTACAGCGGCCAGGGCTTCCTCACCCATACCGCGCTCGGCGTGAAATCCGCCAAGGAGCTCAACGGCGCCACCATCTGCGTGCCGCCCGGCTCCACCTCGGAGGTGATCCTGGAGGATTATTTCCGCAAGATCGGCAGCAAGTTCACCCCGATCGTCATCGACGACCCGAACCAGATCGCCGCCTCCTTCCTCAGCGGCCGCTGCGACGTCTACACCCGCGACGCCACCGGCCTGGCCGGCTTCCGCAGCCAGCAGCCGAATCCCGCGGAATTCACCGTGCTGCCGGAGATCATCTCGATGGAGCCGCTCGGCGCCTTCGTGCGCAAGGGCGACGACAGCTGGTTCGACATCGTCCGCTGGACCCAGTTCGCCCTGGTCGCCGCCGAGCAGCTTGGCGTCACCCAGGCCGACATGGGCCAGATGGCCACCGCCAAGAACCCCGACATCAGGCGCCTGCTGGGCGCCGAGGGCGGCGTCGGCCCGACCATGGGGCTCGACAAGCTGTGGGCCGCGCACGCCATCGCCGCGGTCGGCAATTACGGCGAGAGCTGGCAGCGCAACGCCGCCCCGCTCGGCCTGCAGCGCGGCCTGAACCGGCTGTGGAACGACGGCGGCCTGATGTATTCGCCGCCGCTGCGCTAGCCGGCGCGGCGGCGGCAGCGCAGGAGCGGCCGGGTGCCGATGGGTCTGTTCGGCATCGCCGATTTCCGCCGCCTGTGGGTCATCGGCCTGGCGACCTGCGTGGTGCGCTGGCTGGAGCTGCTGGCGTTCGGCATCTTCGCCTACCGCCACACCGAGTCCTCGTTCATCGTCGCCATGCTCACTTTGGCGCGGCTGCTGCCGATGGGCCTGTTCGGCGCCTTCCTCGGCGCCTGGGCCGAGCGGATGCAGCGCCGCCACGCCATGGTCGCCGTGGTGCTGTCGCTGCTGCTCTGCTCGGCCTGTCTCGCCGCGCTGGCCTGGACCGGCCATCTGCGGGTCTGGCACCTGTTCGTCGCCGCCTTCATCAACGGCATCGGCTGGGCGGCCGACAACCCGGTACGCCGGATGATGCTGGGCGAGGTGGTCGGCAGCCCGCAGATGAGCCTGGCGATGTCGGTCGATATCGGCACCAACAACGCCAGCCGCATGCTCGGCCCGACACTCGGCGGCGTGCTGCTGGCCAGCCTCGGCATCGGCGGCTGCTTCGCGCTCAGCGTGGTGCTCTACCTGGTGGCGCTGCATTCGTCGCTCGGCCTCACCTACCGCAACGCCGACCTGCCGACCGCCGGCGAGCCGGTGCTGACGCGGGTGCTGGAGGGCGTGCTGCTGGCCTGCCGCGACCAGCGGCTGCGCGGCATTTTCCTGGTCACCATCCTCTACAACCTGTTCGGCTGGCCGTACACCAGCATGGTGCCGGTGATCGCCCAGGACCATCTGCGGCTGTCCACCGAAGGCATCGGCCTGATCGCCAGCCTGGACGGCGTCGGCGCCTTCATCGGCGCGGTGCTGATGGCGTTGCTCTGCCGCCCCTCGTTCTACGCCCGCGCCTATGTCGGCGGCTGTGCCATCTATTTCGCCATGGTCAGCGTGTTCGCGCTGGCCCCGCACGCGGTGCCGGCAGGGCTGGCGCTGCTGGCGCTCGGCATCGGCGGCTCCGGCTACAGCATCATGCAGACCACGCTGGTCTACCTTGCCGCCCCTCCGGAGATGCGCAGCCGGGCGCTCGGCGTTCTCAGCGTCTGCATCGGCCTCGGCCCGATCGGCTTCATCAACCTCGGCCTGATGGCCGACCAGTTCGGCTCCAGCGTCGCCACCGCGGCGATCGGGCTGGAGGGGCTGGTCGCCCTGGCGCTCACCTGGCCGCTATGGCGCCGCATTTGACAGGCGATATGCGGGCGCGCGCATTAGAGCGAGATGCCTTCTGGTAGGCGAAGGCATCCTGCTCTAATTTTTTGTTTTATCGCGTGATTCAGACCTTCGTGTGATTCCACCTACGGTCATCACGCTCCAGCCCGGCTCGACCAGGAACCCCTTCATGGATAACCCGCTTCGCGGCATCGCCTTGTTGATCGGTGCCACGATGTTCTTCTCGGTGTCCGACAGCATCGCCAAGCTGCTCGGCCAGTCGCTGCCGGCGATTGAGATCAGCTGGATCCGCTACGTCGTGTTCGTGGTGATGGCCGCCCTGCTGATGCTGCCGCGCGGCCCGCGCGGCACCCGCATGGTGGTGCTGCTGCGCCGGCTCAGGGTGCGCAGCCCGCTGCTGCAACTGGCGCGCGGCGTCGGCCTGGTGCTGTCCGCGGTGCTGTTCATCGAGGGCCTGAAATTCCTGCCGCTGGCCGACGCCGCCGCGGTCGGCTTCGTCTCGCCGCTGCTGATCACCGCCCTCTCGGTGCCGATGCTGGGCGAGGTGGTCGGCATCCGCCGCTGGGCTGCCATCATCATCGGGCTGTGCGGCGTGCTGGTGATCGTGCAGCCCGGCACCGGCGCCTTCCAGCCGGCCGCCCTGCTGGTGGTCGGCTCGTCGGCCGCCTGGGCGGTGGCCTCGGTGCTGACCCGCAAAATGGCCAGCACCGACGACGCCGCCACCACCCTGCTGTATTCCGCCACTTCCGGGCTGGTGCTGCTGACCGTGCTGCTGCCGTTCGACTATGTTCCGCCGAACGGCAGGCAGGTGCTGCTGTGCCTGGCGCTCGGCATCATCGCCTCCACTGGGCAATACCTGATGGTGCTGGCCTATCGCTACGCCGGCGCCTCGCTGATGGCGCCGTTCAGCTACGTGCAACTGATCTGGGCGACCGCCCTCGGCTGGCTGGTGTTCAACGCGCTGCCCGACCGCTGGACCTTGCTCGGCGCTGCGATCATCGTCGCCAGCGGATTGTACACCGTCCACCGCGAACGCATCCGGGCACGCCAGAAGGCGGCGGCCGGATAGGGGGAATAATCATGCCGGCTCGCGTCAACCGCTGCATCTCGCTGCTGCAACAGGACCAGGCGATCTACTATGTCGGCCACCATACCGGCCATGTGCTGACCCACGCCCAGGGACTGGCCGATGCCGGCAGCTGGGCCGACTACATCAATATCGGCATGGAGCACGGCGCCTTCGACATGCCCGGCCTGGCCGCCTATCTGCGCGGCCTCGCCGATGCCGGCCCGACCCGCAGCGGCCATCGCACGCCGACCGTGATCATCGAGGCGCCGGTCAACGGCACCGACGAAGCCAATGTGCGGCACAACGCCTGGCAGTTCCGCCAGATCCTGGCGCGCGGCGTACACGGCATCATCCTGTGCCAGGCCGAACACCCCGACGCGGTGCGCGCCTTCGTGGAATCCTGCCGCTACCCGGTCCACACCCAGGGCACCGACCCGGCGCTGCCCACCCCGCTGGCCCGGCTGGCCGGCGCCCGACGCGGCGCCAGCAGCGGCAACCGCCTCGGCCTCGGCACCCGCGGCCGCGGCTCGGAAAGCGAGGCGGCGGCGGTCTGGGGCATCGACGAGGCGGCCTATCTGGAGCGCGCCGATTGCTGGCCGCTGAACCCCGAAGGCGAGTTAATGCTCGGCGTGAAGCTGGAAAGCCCCGAGGGCGTGGCCAATTACGAGGCGATCCTCGATGTGCCGGGCCTCGCCTATGCCGAGATGGGGCCGGGCGATCTCGGTCTGGCGCTGGGCTATCGCGGCATCCGCAACAACCCCTACCCGCCGGAGATGCAGCAGGCGCGGGACCGCATCCTGGCCGCCTGCAAGGCACGCGGCATCGCCTATCTGGAGGCGAGCTGGCCGGCCAACATCATCGCCCGCCTCGAGGACGGGGTGCGGGTGATCGCCGGGCAGAGCGAGGAGGCGGCGCGGATCGGCCGGGCGCATCAGCGGCGCGAAATGCCGAGCTGACGAGCGATAGGTATAACTCATATCTATCGCCCGAATCGGACCCCTTCAGCGGGCGTTTTTTTGCCGTACGGCGTCACGCATCCGGCCCAGTATTTGCTCCAGAATCGGCCCCGAAGTGGCGAAATTCAACCGTACGAAGTCCTTGCAGGTGGGGTCAAACGTCTCGCCGGCGTTGAGCGCCACTTTCGCCCGCTCATGGAAGAAGTCGAACGCGCTGCCGGGCAGCTTCAGCGCCGAGCAATCCAGCCAGCCGAGATAGGTCGCCTCCGGCTGGTGCCATGTCAGTTCCGGCAACTCGCTGGCCAGGAATTCGCTGACCCGCGCCCGGTTGGCCGCCAACTGCGCCAGCACGCCGTCGAGCCAGGGCTGCGATTCGTCCCAGGCGGCAACCGTGGCGTCGATGCCCATGATCGCCGGGCTGCCGATGATCCGCCCCGGCAGCCGCTTGCGGAACCGCGCCAGCAGCGCCGCATCGCCGAAATGCGCCACGCCGCAATGCAGGCCGGGGATGTTGAAGCTCTTGGTCGGCGAGGTGATGGTGACGGTGCGCGCGGCGATCTCCGGCGACAGCGAGGCGATCGGGATGTGCTGGCCGCCGTCATAGATCAGGTCGCAATGGATCTCGTCGGAGACGATGATCAGGTCGCGCTCAATGGCAATCCGGCCGATCTCCAGCAGTTCGGCGCGGGTATACACCCGCCCGGTGGGGTTCTGCGGGTTGCACAGCAGCAGCACCTTGGCGCCGCCTTTGGCGAGCGCGTCGAGCCCGGCGGTGTCGGTGAGGAAGCCATGCTCGCCCTGCGGCAGCCGATGCGCCACCAGCTTGCGGCCGGTGCCCTCGATCGAGGCCTTGAACGGCGGATAGGCGGGGATTTGCAGCAGGATGCCGTCATCGGCGTCGGAAAACGCCCACAACGCGGCAAAAGTGCCCTGCACCAGGTCGCCGAGCGGCACCACCAGCGCCGGGTCGATGGTCCAGCCGAAGCGGGCCTGCATGCGCCGCGCGAAGGACTGCGCCAGCACCTCGCCGCCGCCCAGCCCGCCACGCTGCGGATAGCCGTAATCCTGCTCGCGTACCGTGCGCTCGATGACCCGACGGATCGGGTAGGCGACGGTGAAATCCATCTCGGCGACCCAGGCGGGCAGCACATCGCTGGCATATTTCTGCCATTTGACGTTTTGGCGTGAACGCAGCACGTCCAGCGGTAGGGTGAAGTCGGCGCCGTTCATAGATTTTGCCCGCCAATGCTCATGTTGCGCTCCAGCCTGGAGCGGCTGGATTGAGCACAGTTGCGGCGGGTCCGGCAACCCGCCCCCCATGGCCGGCCGGTCAGTGCTTCTCGAAATCGATCCGCTCGTCGACCGGCAGCCCCTGCAGATGCCGGCGCAGGCAATCCAGCCCGAGTTCCACCGCGCCGAGGCGGATCCATTCGCGGCCGCCGAGAATGCGGGCGCGGCGCACCACGGTGCCGCTGCGGCTGGCGATCGCCACCCAGATGGTGCCGCCGAGTTCCATCCGGTCCGCCCCCGCGTCCAGGTGGATCAACACCGCCAGCGCGTGGCTGGCGTCGGCCGAGGCGCGGGCGGCGCGGGCAATGTCGATCGCCAGCGGTTCGGAATAATCCTCGATATATTGCGCCGGCAGGCCAACCGCTGCCAGCAGTTGCGCCGGGTCGCGCGAGGCGGTGGCGCGCAGCACGATCGCCTCGGCATCCTCATGCGGCAGCAGCCTGGTGGCGATCTGACCGCCGGTGAAGCTCTCCACCAGCGCCAGCGTGGCGCCCTGGGCGCGCAGGCAGGCCAGCACCACGCCCTCCAGCGTCTGGTCGTCCTCGGCGATGATGAAATTGCCCAGCCGCTGGCGCACCTCGCCATCGACCAGCGCCAGGTGGCGGGCGACGTCTTCGGGGCTGCTGCCGCGAATCGTCAGCTTGGTTTCGATCTGCGGGTAATGCGCGCGGAAGCCGAGCTTGACGCCGCCCTCGGGGTCCAGCCGCTCCAGCCCGGCGAGCAGCGCATCGACATGCGATTCGCCCAGCCCGTAGCCGTGGTAGCGCTTGAGCCGGATGGTCACCGCCGTGCCGTTGCGGGCCAGCAGGCGCGGAATGATCTGCTCCTCCAGCATGCGGCGCAGTTCGCGCGGCACGCCGGGGGTGAAGAAGAACCGCGCGGCGCCGATATCCATGGCAAAGCCGCAGGCGGTGCCGATCGGGTTGTCGAGCAGTTCGGCGCCGGCCGGCAGCATCGCCTGCTTGGTGTTGTTCGGCGGCATGGCGCGGCCGCGGCGGGTGAAGAAGCCCTCCATCCGCGCCAGCCAGCCCTCGTCCAACACCAGTTCCACCCCGGCCGCCTGGGCGGCGATCGCCTGCGACAGATCGTCCACTGTGGGGCCGAGACCGCCATTGACGATGACGATATCGGCGCGCCCGCTGGCCAGTCGGAAGGCGGCCAGCAGGGTGTCGCGGTCATCGCCGACGGTGGTGCCCCAGACCACCGACAGCCCGGCATCCTCCAGCTTCTGCGTCATGTAGCCGAAATTGGTATTGGTGATCTTCCCGGTGAGGACCTCGTCCCCCGTGCAGATGATCTCGATGCGCATGTTCGCTCCCGCTGGCTGGTCTCGCCCGAGGCGGGCGCGCAGTTGTGGCTCCCGGGCGCCGGGCAAGGATGCCGGCACCGTGGCTTTGCCATTCAGTCTAGCCGCCTCCGCGCACGCTGTCGCCAACCCAGAGGGATCAGTCCTCACATCATCCTGTCCGCGCGGACAAATTTACAGATTTCGACAGATTTCGTCACGCAGCCATGCGCCGCCGGCGCCGGACGCCCGCTCAGCGGTGGTGCCGCTCGGTGATGTGTGGCGCGTTATTCTGCCGCAAGCCGGGGAACAGTCCGCCGCCATGCATCTGCGGCGGCCGCACGAAGCCGCCACCAGGGCGCCCGCCGCCAGGTTGCCCGCCGGGCAACCCGGGGCTGGGCCGGCCGAAGCCGGGTCCGCTCGACCCGGCCCCGCCCGACCCGTGCCCGCCAGCGAAACCTGGGTTGCGGCCGCCGAAGCCGGGCCCGGCCGACCCAGCCCCCCTCGACACTTGCCCGCCAGCGAAACCTGGGTTGCGGCCGCCGAAGCCGGGGTTGCGGCCGCCGAAGCCAGGCCCGCCCGACACATGACCCCCCGACGCCAGCCCGCCCGACACATGCCCCCCCAACGCTGGCCCGCCGCCCGGCCGACCGGGGTGAATGCCGGTATTGCCGGCAAACGCGCCGCGCGAACCGCTCCGATAACCGCGCAAGCCGGTACCGCCGGGATGATAGCGCTCCATATGCCGGCCATAGCCTGCCGGCGCGCCGTGCCAGCGATGGGTATGGTCCCAGTAGCCCCAACCGGCCACGCCGGCGAACACCAGGAACACCGTCTGGCCGTCGATCACCGCCGCCGGGGCACCGCCGAGATAGCGCACCCCGTCGCTGCCATCATCGCCGACCGGCAGGGCGGCGGCGGTGACGGTGGGAGCGGCGCGCGCTGCCGCCACCGCCGCGGCGGGCGGGTTCTTCCAGTAACCGCGCCGGTTGGTCAGCGCGTCACCCTGCTCGACCCGATAGGAATCCGGCGCGTCGGCGGCCACCCGCGCGGCGCCGTTGACCAGCGCCAGCTTGGCGATATCGGTCTGGTCGGACAGCAGGCAGACATATTCGCCGTTATCGCCCTGTGGGCTACAGGTCAGCGCGTCGCCATTGGCTTGGATATAACCCTGCAGGTCGCGCGCGTAGCTGCCGCCAAGGCCGGTCAGCCCGTCGAGCTTGTAGGTCGCGCCGCCGGCGGTGAGGGTGGCGGTGTCCACCACCGTCGGATGCTCCACCTTCACCGGCGGCGGCGGCAGGCTGGACCACCCGCCCCGCCGTTCGTCGCGGGCCGGCGCCTCGAGTTGATGATAATGCTCCGGGGCGTCGGCGCGGCTCTGGGCGGCGCCGTTGCGCAGCGCCAGGGCGGCGATATCGGTGCCGTCCGGCAGCGCGCACTGGTAGGCGCCATCGGCCTGCAGCTGGCAGGTGACGTGGCCGCCATCGGCGGCGATGGCGCCGTGCAGGTTGGTCGCGTATTCACCGGCCAGGCCGGTGACGCCGAACAGCGCCACGCTGTGGGCCGGCGTCGACAACCGGCCGGTATCCGGAACCTGCGGCTGCTCCAGGGTCAGCGTCGGGCCGGCGGCCTTGGCGGCGGGGGCATCGGCGGTGG
>JBEPTZ010000138.1:0-11085 GCA_041691815.1 Rhodospirillales bacterium
GGGCGGGGGGGGGGGGGGGCCCCCGCCCCACCCCCCGGGGGGGCCGGGGCGGGGGGCGCGGGGGGGGGGGGGGCCCCCGCGGGCCCCCCGGGGGCCCCCCCCCCCCGCCCCCCCGCGGCCCGGGCCGTGGCCGCCGGCATCGAGCAGCAGCAGTTCCACGGCGCCCGGCACCTCGGCCCGCAGCGCCGACAGCGCCAGCACCGCGCGGGCGCGCTCGGTCGGCAGGGTGACGATGGCGGTCAGCGTGGCCGGGCCGGTCAGGGTGAAATCCAGCCGGCCACGGCTGCGCAGCGGCAGCAGCGCCTGGGCGCGCGGATTGCCGGCGGCGGGCGCCAGCGACAGGCCGGCCGGCAGCCCGACAAGCAGCACATGCGCGAAGGCGTGCGGCATGCTGTGGTCATCGAGTGCCGCCGCTGCCTCGGGGTGGGCGGCGAGGTAGTGGTTGAGGTTGATCCACGGCGCCGGCGCGCGGCGTTCATTGGCGCCGTTCTTGAGAAAATGCTCGTAGCCGTTGCGCAGCCGCCCGGCCTTCACTTCGGCGGCGACATCCGGACTGGTGGCGAGGTAGTGCGCCTCCATGAAATCCGGCAGTGGGTCGAATTCGGTGGGGGTGGGGTTGGCGAGGTAGTGGTGCAGCGCGCTGCGGTACGGCGGCTGCACCGCCTGCGGATAGAAGCCGCGATACCAGACCGGGTCGAAATACAGCGAAGTACGGGTTTCCGCCGCACCCGCCCACAGCGCTTGCAGCGCGTGGGCATAGGGACCGCGCTGGGCGAGCGTCGGGTCGTCGGCATGGGCGGCGGCGTAGGTTGCCGGGTCGAACAGCAGATGCGCCTTGCGGCCGGCGAAGGCGCCGTCGCGCAGGTAGTGATCGTAGCGGTTGAAGCAGCCGGAAGCGCCCAGCGCCTCGTCGGTGAGGTCGGGGTTCAGCGCCCGGTACAGCGCCTCGTCATACAGCCAGTGCGGCGAGCGGCCGGCGCTGCCCTCCAGGCAGTAATGCTCGAAGCCGGAGCGCCACAGGCCGCTGGCCAGCCCCTCGGCCATATCGGGGTTGCTGGCGCGGTACCAGGCCTCGTCGAACCAGATCACCGGGGAATGGCCGGCCGGCTGGCCGTGCGCCAGATACCAGGCGCGCACCGCCTCGAATGGCGGGTCCTCGCCGAGTTGCTCGCGGGCCTGCGGATAGGCGGCGAGATACCAGGCGGGGTCGAAGGCGCACCACAGCGCCGGGGCCTCGCCGGCCGGCAGCAGGTAATCGTCCAGCGTGTCGGGCAACGTGTCGGGCAACGCCGGGTCGGCAGGCTGCATCGCGGTCTAGCGCCGGCGGGCGGACTGGATGATGCCATCCTTGTGCAGGGCGGCGATCTCTTCCCCGGTGAAGCCGTGCTGGGTCAGCACTTCCTCGGAATCCTGGGCAAAGCGCGGCGGCTTGCGGCGGGTGCCGCCGGGGGTGCGGGACAGCTTGATCGGGGTGCCGAGGCCGCGATAGCCGTCGAGCTCGGTGACCATCTCGCGCACCGCGGTGTGCTCGGCCTGCATCGCCACGTCCACCGGGCGCACCGGGCCGGCCGGCAGGCCCATCTTCAGCAGCTTCATGCACAGTTCTTCGCCGTCATGCTCGTGCAGGGTGGCGGCCAGCGCGTCGATCAGCGTCTGACGGTTGGCCAGCCGGTCGGCGTTCTTCAGGAAGCGCGGATCGGAGGCGAGGTCTGGCACGCCGAGGGCGGCGCACAGCTTGCGGAACTGGCCGTCATTGCCGGCGGCGAGGAAGATTTCGCAGGTGGCGGTTGGGTATTTCTCGTACGGCGCCAGGTTGGGGTGCGGGTTGCCGGTCGGCATCGGGCGTTTGCCGTTGAGGAAGTAGTTGGCCGCCTGCGGGTGCAGCAGCGCCATGCCGCAGTCGTGCAGCGTCATGTCGAGGAACTGGCCGCGGCCGGAGCGGTGGCGTTCGTTCAGCGCCATCAGGATGGCGATCACCGAATACAGGCCGGTTGCGAGGTCGACGATTGGCGTGCCCATGCGCATCGGGCCGGTGCTGGGGTCGCCGTTGATGCTCATCAGCCCGGTCATCGATTGCAGGATGGCGTCGTAGCCGGGCAGGCCGCCGAGCGCGCCGTCGCCGCCAAAACCGGAGACCCGGCAATGGATCAGGCCGGGGAATTGCTTTTCCAGTTCGCCATAGCCGATGCCCCATTTGTCCATGCCGCCGGGCTTGAAGTTCTCCACCAGGATGTCGGCATCGGCGAGCAGGCGCAGCAGCACCGCGCGGCCCTCCGGGCGGCCGAGATCGAGCGCCATCGCCCGCTTGTTGCGGTTGATGCCGAGGTAGTAGCTGGCGTCCTGGGTGCCGTCCTCGTGCTGGATGAAGGGGGGGCCCCAGTCGCGAACCTCGTCGCCCTGCGGCGGCTCGATCTTGATCACGTCGGCGCCGTGGTCGGACAGGATCATCGTGCAATACGGGCCGCCGAGCACGCGGGTGAGGTCGATCACCTTCAGCCCGGCCAAGGCGCCGGCGGATTTGGCGAGGCCCTTGCCGGCGGGGGCGGGAGGGGCGGCGGCGTCGTTCATGGGCGATCCTCGCGGCTTGGCGGAGGTGGGTGCGGGCGACAATACCGGAGGCGCCGCGGCAAGGCTATGCTGATGGCGTTATTGTGCCGCCCGCAGCGCCCGGTCGAGATCGGTGAACAGGTCTTCGACGTCTTCGACGCCGGCCGACAGCCGCAGCAGATCGGTGGGGCAGGGCGAGCCGGCGCCCTCGATCGAGGCGCGGTGCTCGATCAGGCTTTCGACGCCGCCGAGCGAGGTGGCGCGCTTCCACAGGGTGACGCCGGCGGCGGTGGCGATGGCGGCTTTCTCACCGCCGCGCAGGCGCAGCGAGAACATGCCGCCGAAGCCGCCGGTCATCTGGCGTTTGGCGATGTCGTGGCCGGGGTGGGTCGGCAGGCCGGGGTAGAGCACCTGGGCGATCGCGGCGTGGTTGGACAGGCGCTGGGCCAGTTCCATGGCGTTGGCGCAGGCCGCCTTCACCCGCAGGTCGAGCGTGCGCATGCCGCGGATCAGCAGGAAGGTTTCCAGCGGGCCGAGAATCTGGCCGAGCGTGGAGCGGGTGCGCCGGATGCGCTTCCAGAAATCGTCGTCCTCGCGGGCCGCCAGGGCGCCGGCGATCACGTCCGAGTGGCCGTTGAGGTATTTGGTCGCCGAGTGCATGACGATGTCGGCGCCGAGCGCCAGCGGCCGGGTGAGGACCGGGGTGGCGACGGTGGAGTCCACCGCCAGGCGGGCGCCGGCCTGGTGGGCGATATCGGCGGCGGCGCGGATGTCGGTGACGGTCCATAGCGGGTTGGAGGGGGATTCGAGCCAGATCAGTTTGGTTTTGCCCGGCCGCATCGCGGCGCGCAGGGCGGCGAGGTCGGTGGTGTCGACCAGTTCGATATCCAGGCCCCAGTGGCGGCCCTCGTTGATCAGCCAGTTGCGCAGGCCCCAATACATCACCTCGGCGGCGACCACGTGGTCACCGGGGGACAGCGAGAGGAACACCGCTGTCGCCGCCGACATGCCGGAGCCGAGCACCATGGCGACCTGGGCGCCTTCCAGCATGGCGATCATCGCTTCCGCCTCGCGCACCGTCTGGTTGTCGGGGCGGGCGTAGATGTTGCCGGTGCGGTACTGGTTGTCCGGGTCGCGGATATAGGTGGAGGTGATATGGATCGGCGGCACCACGGCCTGCGTGGCGGCGTCGATATGGCCCATCGCCTGGGCGGCGAGGGTGCGGGGTGCCCAGTTGGGCTTCGGGGAGTCGGTCATGGGGCGCACTGTAGGAGCAGGCAGCGAGGAAGGAAGGGCGTTCTTTTTTTGCAAAAAAAGAACCAAAAAAACTCCATCCCCTGGAGTCTCGGTCGCGGGTGCAGAGTCCAGGGGATAAAAAGTTTTTTTGCTTCTTTTTGTTCACAAAAAGAAGACCTTACCTTTCAGAGCTTGCCCGGAAAGTGACAGGCCGCGAACTGCCCGCCCCCGATATCCTGCAATGCAGGCGTCTCGCTGGCGCAGCGCGCTTCGGCGATCGGGCAGCGGGTGCGGAAGCGGCAGCCGCTCGGTGGGTTGATCGGGCTGGGTGGCTCGCCGAGCATCGGCACGTGGCGGCGGGTGCGTTCGATGCGCGGATCGGGCACCGGGGCGGCGGCGATCAGGGTGCGGGTGTAGGGGTGCTGCGGGCGGGCGAACAGCGCCGCCGCCGGGCCGATTTCCATCACCCGGCCGAGGTAGAGCACGGCGATGCGGTCGCAGACGTGGCGGACCACGGCGAGGTCGTGGGCGATGAACAGGTAGGTGAGGCCGAGGCGTTCCTGCAGGTCGACCATCAGGTTGATGATCTGCGCCTGGATGTTGACGTCGAGTGCGGAGACCGGTTCGTCGGCGACCACGAAATCCGGGCCGACCGAGAGGGCGCGGGCGATCGAGATCCGCTGGCGCTGGCCGCCGGAGAATTCGTGCGGGAAGCGCTCGGCTGACAGCGCGGGCAGGCCGACGATGTCGAGCAGTTCGGTGACGCGGGCGCGGATGGCGGCCTCGCCGGAGACGATGCCGTGCAGGCGCAGCGGGCCGCCGAGGATTTCGCTGACCCGGTCGCGCGGGTTGAGCGAGCCGTACGGGTCCTGGAAGATCATCTGCATGCGGCGGCGCAGCGGGCGGATCTGCGCCTGGCTGGCGGTGGTGA
The DNA here is from genome assembly GCA_041691815.1 of Rhodospirillales bacterium. Taxonomy (GTDB): domain Bacteria; phylum Pseudomonadota; class Alphaproteobacteria; order Acetobacterales; family Acetobacteraceae; genus 70-18. The sequence goes on from JBEPTZ010000138.1 coordinate 4,715, forward strand.
TGTCGGTGCCGGCGAACACGATCTGGCCGGAGGTGGGCTCGTGCAGGCGGGTGATCAGGCGGGCGAGGGTGGATTTGCCGCAGCCGGATTCGCCAACCAGGCCGACGGTTTCGCCGCGCGCCACGGTGAGGTCGACGCCATCGACGGCGCGCAGCACGCGGGGGGCGGTGAAGTAGCCTTCCTTGGGCATGACGAAATGCTTGCAGAGGGCGGTGACCTGCAGCAGCGGTGTTGCGGCCTCGGGGCGGGCGGTGGTGGGCTGCGGCGCCGGGCGGGGAGGGGGGTGCAGGGCGCCGCCTTGCTGGGTGACCCAGCAGCGGGTGGCGCGGTTGTCGCCGGCGGGCAGGAGTTCGGGGTGCTCGGCGCATTTGGCGACCGCGAACGGGCAGCGGGCGCGAAAGCGGCAGCCTTCCGGCCAGGCGCGCGGGTCCGGCGGCTGGCCCTCGATGGTGACCAGGCGGCGGTCGTCGGCCTCGGCGTCGATGCGCGGGGCGGCGTTGAGCAGCGCCCAGGTGTAGGGGTGGCGGGGGTCGGTCAGCAGGTCCTCGGGGGCGCCTTCCTCGACCACCTCGCCGGCATACATCACCAGCACGCGGGAGCAGATGTTGGCGATCACCCCGAGGTCGTGGCTGATCAGGATGACGGCGGTGCCCATCTCCTGGTTGAGGGCGCGCAGCAGGGCGAGGATTTGCGCCTGGATGGTGACGTCGAGTGCGGTGGTGGGTTCGTCGGCGATGATCAGCGAGGGTTCGTTGGAGACGCCCATCGCCAGCATCACCCGCTGGCGCATGCCGCCGGAATACTGGTGCGGATAGGCGCGGACGGCACGCTCCGGTGCGGCGACGCCCATGCGGCGCAGCAGGTCGATGGCGCGGGTGCGGGCGGCTGGTTTGGTGAAGCGGCCATGCGCGGTCATCGCCTCGACCAGTTGCTTGGCGATGCGCAGCACCGGGTTCAGCGAGGTCATCGGGTCCTGGAAGACCATGGCGATCTCCCGGCCGCGGACTTCGCGGATGGCCTCCTCGTCGAGTTTCGCGAGGTCGCGGCCGCGGAACTGGATCGAGCCTTCGACGATGCGGGCCGGTTCGTCGAGCAGGCGCATGATGGATTTGGCGCAGACCGATTTGCCGGAGCCGGATTCGCCGACGATGCCGAGGGTTTCGCCCTCGTGCAGGTCGAAGCTCACGCCGTCGACGGCGCGGACCGGGCCGGCATCGGTGAGGAACCAGGTGCGCAGGTCGCGCACCGAGAGCAGTGGCCCGGACTTGATGGATGGCTCAGCGGCTGCGGGCATGCGGGTCCAGCCAGTCACGGAAGCCGTCGCCCATGAAGTTGAAGCCCATCACCACGGTGAGGATGGCGATGCCGGGGAAGGTGGCGACCCACCATTGCTGCACCAACTCGCGGCCCTCGGCGACCATCGCACCCCATTCGGCGGTGGGCGGCACCACGCCGAGGCCGAGGAAGGAGAGGCCGGCGAAGACCAGGATGGCGTTGCCGACATCCAGCGTCAGCAGCACCACCAGCGGGCCGACGGCGTTGGGCAATATCTGGCGGATCAGGATATGGCCGGGGCGGAAGCCGACCGATTGCGCGGCCTCGACGTATTCCATCGAGCGCTGGGTGATCACCAGGCTGCGCGACAGGCGGGCGAATTTCGGCCACCAGACCACCAGCATGGCGATCACCGTGTTGGTGGTGCCGATGCCGAGGGCGGCGGCGATCGCCATCGCCAGGATGATGGCGGGGAAGCAGAATACCAGGTCGGTGAGGCGCATCAGCGCTTCCTCCACCCAGCCGCGGGCATAGGCGGCGATGGCGCCGAGCAGGGTGCCGAAGGCGCCGCCGATCGCCACCACGACGAAGCCGACGACGAGCGAGATGCGGGCGCCATAGATAACCCTGGTGGCGACATCGCGGCCCAGTTGGTCGGTGCCCATCCAGTGGCTCCAGGAGGGCGCGTGCAGCCGGTTGGCGACATCGACGAAGTTGACGTCGTACGGCGTGACCCAGGGGGCGAATAGCGCCAGCAGCGTCCAGGCGACGATGATCACCGCACCCAGGCCAGCCAGGCCGTAGCGCCGCAGCCAGCGCCGGCGCGGCGAGGCGATGGCGGGCAGCACGATACCGCTCATCGCTTCGCCGCTCATCGCTTGGCCACCCGCGGGTCGAGCAGCGCGTAGGACAGGTCGACCAGGAAGTTCACCGCCACGAACACCACCGCGACGATGGTGGTGATCGCCATGATCGCCGGGAAATCCACTGCCACCGCGCTGGTGAAGGTGTAGCGGCCGAGGCCGGGCCAGGAGAACACCGTCTCGGTCATCACCGCCCCAGCCAGCAGGTTGGCGTAGGCCAGGCCGCCGAGGGTGACCACCGGCAGCATGGCGTTGGGCAAGGCGTGGCCGTTGACCACCACCCGCCGGCGCAACCCCTTGGCGCGGGCGACGCGGACATAGTCCTGCGACAGCGATTCCAGCATTGCCGCCCGGGTGGTGCGGGTGATCAGGCCGAGGGTGGAGCCGGCCAGCACGATCGACGGCAGCACCAGGTGCGCCGCGGCGTCGCGGAAGGTGGCCCAGTCGCCGACCCAGGCGGTGTCGATCAGCAGCAGGCCGGTGATCGGGGTGGGCGGGAAGGAGACCGGATCGAGCCGGCCCGGGCCAGGAGCCCAGTCCAGCCAGCCGTAGAACACCGCCAGCACCACGAAGGCGAGCCAGAAGGTGGGGGCGGAGACGCCGATCAGCGAGATGAAGCGGGCGACATGGTCGATCCAGCTATCGCGCCGCACCGCCGCCAGCACGCCGAGCGGCAGGCCGACCACCAGCGACAGCACGAACGAGATCGACGCCAGTTCCACCGTCGCCGGGGCGTATTCGATCAGGTCCTGCAGCACCGGGCGGCGGGAGACGATCGACTCGCCGAAATCGCCATGCAGCAGGCCGGAGAGGAAGATCCAGTAGCGATGCCACAGCGGCAGATCGAGGCCCATATGGGCGCGGAATTCGGCGACCCGCACCGGATCGGAGGCGGCGAGGTCGCCGAGCTGCATCAGCACCGGATCGCCCGGCACGGTGTTGGCGATCAGGAAGATCACCACGGTGGCCAACAGGATCATCACCACGGAGATGCCGAGGCGGGAGACGATGTAGCGCAGCATCCCGGTGGTGTGTCCCCTCCTGGATCAGACCGGTTTCGCCTTGTCGAGTTCGGCCATCCAGCCGGCCGCGGTCAGTCGCAGACCGCGCACGCTGTTGCGCACCGCGATCTGGTAGATCGGCTGGATCAGCACGATCTGGTTGGCGGCGTCGATCATCGACTCCTGGTATTTTTCCCACAGCACGGCCGATTTCGCGAGGTCGCGCTCGGCTGCCGCGGCGGCGACGTTGGCGCGCACATCGGCCGGCACATCCCAGTGCACCCGCTTGGACACCCGGTCGATGCTGGCCGCCGCCCAGAGCAGGTTTTCCGGCGCCGGCGGGTTCCAGAAGGTCAGCACCGCCTGAGCCTTGCCGCCCAGATACATGGTGCGCAGGTTCAACTGGTCCATCGGCGCCAGTTCGGCCTTGATGCCGACGCGGGCGAGGTCGGCCTGGATCTTCTGCGCCAGATTCTCGTAGGAGACGCCGGCGATCGCCGCCTTGCCGTAGGCGAGCTGGAAGCTGAAGCCGTCCGGCAGCCCGGCCTCGGCCAGCAGTTTCTTGGCGCGCGGCAGGTCCTCGCGGAAGCCGATCTTCTTGGTCAGCGCCTCGGTGGAGCCGTTCACGCCGACCGGCAGGAAGCTGGTGGGGCGCACCGCGTGGCCGCCGATCAGGTTCTTGATGATGCCATCGTAGTCGATGGCATAGCCGATCGCCTGGCGCGCCTGCTTCTTCTGCAGCGCCGGATTATCCGGGCTGTTGACCACCGCCATGTAGATGAAGTCGAGGCTGGTGGCGCCCTCGACGCGGATGTCCTTGTTGCCCTTCAGGGCGGCCACCTGCTCGGGGATCAGGTTGAAGGCGACGTCGATATCGCCGCGCTGGATCGCCAGCAACTGGGCGGCGCTCTCGCTCATGTGGCGGATCAACACCCGCTGATAGCCCGGCTTGCCGCCCCAGTAATGGTCGTTGCGCACCATCTGCATGGACTGGTTGCGCTGCCAGCCGGTGAGGCGATACGGGCCGGCGCCGCAGGAATTGTTGTTCAGCCAGGTGGTCGCTTTGTCGGCGGTCTTGGCGTCGGCGGCATCGGTGGCGCCATGCGCGATGGCGACCGCCTTCTCCATGACGATGAATTCGGGGGCGGCGATGATGGTCAGGATCGGCTGGGTCGGGTCGGTCAACTCCATGTCGAGCGTGTGGTCGTCGACCACTTTCACGCTGCCGATGGTGGCGATGTATTGCTGCGGCTGGTCCTTCAGGTTCATCACCCGCTGGAACGAGAAGCGGGCGTCCTCGGCGGTCATCGCCTTGCCGGAGGAGAATTTGACCCCCTGGCGCAGCTTGAAGCGCAGCGTCTTGCCGTCCGGCAGCATCTTCCACTCGGTGGCGGCTGACGGCTTCAGGTTGACGTAGTCGCCGGGGCTGAAGGTGACCAGCGAATCATAGGCGGCGTGGCATGGCAGCGGGTTGGAATATTGCGCCACCCGCGCCGGGTCGAGCGAGATCGAGTCGCTGATGTCGAGCCCGATCACCAGCGTGGCCTTGCGGGCGGCGTTCTGCGCCGCTGCCGGGCGGGCGCCGGCCAGTACGGCGCCGAGCAGGCCGCCGGCGCCGGCGACGAACGGGCGGCGGCCGATGGTGAGCTTGGTCTTGGTTTCGGTCATGGTTTCCCCCAGGGCGATTTCTTATGGTTGCGCTAACTATCCCTGAGTTCCGCTGCTTTGGCCAGCGCCGCAATGGGCCTGGCGGAAGATTCTCGCCACGTTGCATTTTGACAGGCCGGGGCGAAGCCGCGATGAGGGAATTGGGCAACGCAGGGGGGATCGCCATGTGGCCGTATGCTGACTGGGACGGGTTTGTCGCGCGCTGGCGGGCGGTGTGTGCCGGAGATGCCGTGCTGGAACCGCTGGCCGGGCCATGGGCGGTGTGCTTCGCGATCGAGGCCGGGACGCACCGCGCGGTGTTCGCCTTCGCCGCCGGCCGGATGACCGAAGGCGAAGGCATCCCCTCCTTCACCTTCACTGCGCCGGATGCAGTCTGGGCGAAATTTCTGCAGCCGGTGCCGCCTCGCCACCACCACGTCATCCTGGCGATGCTGGCGCGCCTGCCGGAGGTGTCGCTGGCCGGTGATATGCTGGCCTTCGCACAATATTGCCACGTGGTGCGGCGGGTGCTGGAGATCGGCAAATGGCTGGCGCTGGGCCGGGCGCTGCCGGTGCCCGCCGCGCTGCGCCCGTCGCTGCCGCCGCCGCCGGTCACCGTGAGCGGTGGCTATGTGCCGGTGCTGCTCGGCGGCGTGCGGCACGACGTGTTCCACGAGTGGGCCGGCCAGGGGCGCGACATTCTGTGCCTGCACACCGCCGGCGCTGACGGGCGGCAATTCCACCGGTTGATGGCCGACGCCAGGCTGACCGCGCGGCACCGGCTGGTGGCGTTCGACCTGCCGTGGCATGGCCGCAGCGGGCCGCCGGCCGGCGGGCTGGTCGGGCAGTGGCAGATGACCACCGACCTCTACGTCGAGACCATCATGGGCTTCATCGCCGCAGCCGGGTTGGAGCGGCCGATCGTCCTGGGCGCCTCGATGTCGGGCGAAATCTGCCTGGAACTGGCGCTGCGCCATCCGGAGGCGTTCACCGGCATCATCGCCTGCGAGGCATGCGACAATATCGCCGGCCGGCAGACCGGCTGGGCCTGGCATCCGGAGGTCAACCAGGCGCTGTTCGTGCCGGAATGGGTGCATGGGCTGATGGCGCCGCAAAGCCCGGCCGAATGCGCCGCCGAAGTGCTGTGGCACTACGGGCAGAGCGGGCCGGGGGTGTTCTTCGGCGACATCCATTTCTATTCCGGCGAATGGGACGCCCGCGCCCGGGTGGGCCGGATCGACACCAATCGCTGCCCGCTGGTGCTGATGACCGGCGAATACGACTACTCCTGCACCATGGAGGCGTCGGCGGCGACGGCGGCGAAAATCTCCGGCGCACGGTTCCGGCCGATGCACGGGATCGGGCATTTTCCGTTCGCGGAGAATCCGGCGCTGTTCATGGAGTATCTGCTGCCGGTGTTAGAAGAGATTGAAGGGTAAGCAAGATCTTGTTTTTGTGAACAAAAAAAACTTTCTCATCCGCCTTGCAACAGCGGTGACGGATGCGACGTCGTTTGCCCCCGGGCGCCAACATGACCCCGATTTTCTCGTCTCCAGTGCATGTGGAGTGCACGCCGCGGAGCCCG
>JBEPTZ010000139.1:0-11075 GCA_041691815.1 Rhodospirillales bacterium
TTTTAAAAACCCCCCCGGCCCGCGGGGGCGGGGCGCGGCGGCGGCCGCCTCGTCCTTCACCGCCGGGCCCCCCCCGCGGACGGTGAGCGACGGGGCAATTCAGGCAACTGCTGCAGCCGATCTTGGACGCGGCGGGCCGCCCCATTGAGGCGGCCCACGGTCGTCTGGCGTGGTTCAGGCCTCGTTGCGGCGGCGGCGGATCATCGCCAGCGAGAACAGGCCGACGCCGAGCAGGGCCATGGTGGCGGGCTCGGGGACCACCTGCGAGGCGCCGAAATAGCTGCCGTAGTTGTCCGGGATATCGTTGCTGCCGGCCCAGTTGGTGTTTTCGAAACTGAGATCGAACGCATACAAACCGTTATAGGCCACCGTTGGGCTGGTGTTCTGGAACGTGCCGACGATGCTTCCGGTGACGGAAATCGGCTCGGCCTCGGTTGCGTACCAACCCGGCGTGGTCTCGGTCACGTCACCCGGCGCGAAAGTGGCGGTGAGCGACACGGTGTAGGTCTGGAATATGCCGCGGGTGTCTGAACCCGGGCCGCCAATCTTGGGCGCCGCCCATAGCCGGTTGTAGATTGACGTGGGGTCGGTTGTCGTACCGACGATTGACATCGTGAATGTGGTATAGCTGGTGTCGGTCCATCCGCCGGTGGCGCTGGTGACGTTATGGTTGGTCGTATTGTAGAGCTGGAAGAAACCGGTGTCGGTATTGTTCGGGTTACCGGTACCGCTGTCGTTGTGCAGCGTACTCGCGTAATAGTTAGTCCCGACGCTGGTATAATTCTCGTTCCCGGCGCCGGCCAAAGCTGTCGGCGCATTGCTGGTCGCGTAGATGGCGACATCGCGCCCGTCGTAGATCGTGCTGCCCGGGGTCGAGGTGTAGGACGGGATGATGGTCGGGCTGCCGGCCGGCGGCGTCACCGTGCCGGTGTAACTGAAGCTCTGGTCGTTGGAGACCAGATACGCGGCATCCGCCGGCGTGGTGGACAATCCGACCAGCAGGCCGGCACAGGCTGAAAACAGGCAAAAGCCCGATACGCGCGAGATCATAAGGCGTCCTCTCATTGTTCAAACACGGCCGGCGTTCACCCACCGGCACACCCGCGTTGACGGGCGCACCTGGGATAGTTTCGTTAATTTTTAGTTATTCGCGCACGGTAATCATGCCGGGGTGACCAGCGTCAAGTAACAAAAATTATCAGGGTCACCCGTTACAACTGATACTGTTTGTCCAGCCCGTGGAGCCAGCAGAACAGTCAATAGAGCGGAATCTGTATTCATTTCGACCAAATAAGCTCATCGCGAAAAATTGTGATCCCGCCGCCGCGAACCGCAGGCAATGGGGGCGCATGGGCGCCGGGAGGTCTGCGTTTCGGCGCTGTTCAGCATCCGGCAACATTGTATGATCGGGGAAACACCAGGGGGATTTCGCGCCATGAGCATTCGCACCACGCGCCGCGCTACCTTGCTCGGGGGCCTGGCGCTGCCGTTCGCGGGCCGGCTGGCACAGGCCGCCGATGCGCCGATCCGGCTGGGGTCGCTGTCGCCGTTGACCGGGGCGGGCGGGAGCTATGGGCCGTCGATGGTCAAGGTGGTGCATGCGGTGGCCGATGCGGTGAACGCCGCCGGCGGGGTGGCGGGGCGCAAGATCGAGATTATCGGCGCGGATACCGAGACCAACCCGGATTCGGCGGTGCGGGCGGCGCGCAAGCTGATCGACGTGGATAAGGTATGCGCGGTGATCGGCACCTGGGCCAGTGCGGTGACCACCGCGGTGGCGCCGCTATGCTGGGAGAACAAGGTGATGCTGTTCACCGTCTCCGGGGCGGACTCCATTACCCAGTTGCCGCATAAGGGGTTCATCATCCGCACCCAGCCGAACACCCATCTGCAGGGGCTGCGGGCCGGCGAGTTCATGGCGGCGCATGGCGCCAAGCGGGTGTTCACGCTGGCGGCGCAGACGCCGTTCGCGGTGGATGGCTATAAGGTGCTGGGCGAGGCGCTGGCGGCGCATGGCGCGGCGGCGGTGGGCCAGGTGATCTATGACCAGAGCAAGACCAGCTTCCGCTCCGAAGTGGACGAGGCGCTGAAGGCCAAGCCGGACTGGCTGTATCTGAACAGCTATCAGCCCGACCTGGCGGTGCTGCTGCGCGAGTTGTACCGGGCCGGCTACGAGGGCAAAAAATTCACCTATGGCTATGCCGCCAACGCCAAGCTGCTGGCCAGCGTGCCGGCCAATGTGTCCGAGGGATTGGTGTCATTCCAGCCGTCGCCGGATGTGGACAGCCCGGCCTATGCGGCGGTGAAGGCGATCCTCGGGCATGAGCCGGACCCGTATTCGTGCCAGGTGTACGACCATGTGTCGCTGGCGGCGCTGGCTCTGGCGAAGGCGGGGGCCACGGGCGTCGATGGGCAGGCGATCCATGACCATGTGCGCGATATCGGCGGGCCGGATGGTGAGACGGTCAACAGCGCGGTGGATGGGCTGAAGCTGCTGGCGGCCGGCAAGGCGGTGAATTACGAGGGCGCCTCCGGGCCGTGCGAATTCACCGCGAGCGGCGACATCAAGGGCTGCAAGTTCCGCTTCGACGTGATCGAGAAGGGCAAGCAGCGCATGCTCGAGATCTCTTGATCACCGAGCTGGCGCAACTGCTGATCAACGGGGTGCTGGCCGGCACCCAGTTGGCGGTGCCGGCGATCGGCTTCACGACGATCTATGCGGTGCTGCGGTATCTGAATTTCGCGGTGGCGAGCCATGCGACGATCGGCGCCTATGCCGGGTTCGTCGCCAATGTGTGGTGGGGCTGGCCGGCGCCGCTGGCGCTGCTGGCGGCGTTTGTGGTGGCGGGCGCGTTCGGGCTGCTGACCGATGAGTTGGCACTGCGGCGGCTGCGGCCGGCGGGGCCGCTGACGGTGGCGATCGCCTCGGTGGCGCTGACCATCGTGCTGGAGAACATGGTGCGGTTTGCGTTCGGCAATGATCTGCGCGGCTACGACCTGCCAGTGCTGCGGGACTGGCATTTCGGCGGCCTGCGGGTGGGGCCGCAGCAACTGGAGAACGCGGCGGCGGCGCTGCTGGCGATGGCGGTGCTGTTCCTGTTTCTCGCGTTTACCCGCACCGGCAAGATGATGCGTGCGGTGGCCGATAACCCGATGCTGGCGGGGCTGAAGGGGATCAATGCCGAGGTGGTGGCCAGGCTGGCGAGTTTCGTCGGCATGGGGCTGGCGGGGTTCGGGGGGATGCTGATCGGGCTGGATACCTCGATCGACCCACTGACCGGGTTCCGGGTGCTGCTGTCGGTGTTCGCCGCCGCGGTGGTGGGCGGGCTGGGGAGTATTCCGGGGGCGGTGATCGGGGCGTTCGTGATCGGAATCGGCGAGGAGATGTCGGTGGTGATCCTGGACCCGACCTACCGGACGGCGGTGGGGTTTTTGGCGATTTTGTTGGTGCTTAGCTTCCGGCCGCGCGGCATCCTCGGGGAGCGGGCTTATTGAAGGAAGAATCTTCTTTTTGTGAACAAAAAGAAGCAAAAAAACTTTCTATCCATTGAAGTGTACGAAGTCCCCACTGGGTACATGTTGCAAGGCGGATAAAAGTTTTTTGGTTCTTTTTATCAAAAAAGAACTGCTTGCTTAAGGTAACCTGATGGAAAACTACCTGCTCGCGATGTCGGTGTTTGCCGGGTTCTATGCGCTGATGGCGCTGGGGCTGAATGTGGTGTTCGGGCTGGGCGGGCTGATCAATCTCGGGCTGGCCGGGTTCTATGCGATCGGCGGGTATGTGTCGGCGTTGCTGGTGTTGAAGGCGGGCTGGCCGATGTTGGCGGGGTGGGCGGCGGCGAGCCTGGCCTGTGCGGCAGCCGGGGTGGTGCTGGCGCTGATTACCGCGCGGCTGAAGGGGGATTACCTGGCGATTGTGACCTTGGGGTTTGCCGAGGTGATCCGGTTGATTGCCAGCAATGAGATCTGGCTGACCAATGGGACGGACGGGATTTCCAATATTCCGGGGCCGGGGCGCGGGGTTTTGACGCCGTTGCAGTTCAATCTGCTGTATGCGGCGATCGTGTGGGGGGCGGTGCTGGTGGTGGCGCTGCTGCTGGGGCGGCTGTCGGCGTCGCCGTTCGGGCGGGTGCTGCGGGCGATCCGCGAGGACGAGATGATCGCGGCGGTGGCGGGCAAGCCGGTGTTGCGGTTCAAGGTGCAGGCGTTCGCGGTGGGCTCGGCGGTGATGGGGCTGGCGGGGGCGTTGTATGCGCATTTCAACGCCTATGTGGCGCCGGATGCGTTCCAGGCGCTGGTGACGATCTATGTGGTGCTGGCGCTGATCGCCGGCGGCACCGGGCGGATGGCGGGGGCGGTGCTGGGCTCGGTGCTGGTAGTGTTTCTGACCGAGGGGACGCGGTTTGCCGGCGGCTGGGTGCCAGGGCTGAGTCCGGTGCAGGTGGCGGCGCTGCGGGAGGCCAGTATCGGCATCGCGCTGATCCTGGTGTTGTATGTGCGGCCGCAGGGCATTCTGCCCGAGCGCACGCGTGTGATGAGTCTGGAGGTACGATGAGCATGGCCGATTCTTCCGACCATTTTGCCGCGGTGCTGGCGGCGCATCGCGAGGGCGATCAGCCGGGGGCGACGTTCAGGGCGGTGGATGCGGCGCTGGCGGCGACGGTGGGGCACAAGCTGTTCACCATCCTGATCCATCATCCGGGGCTGAAGCAGAGCGAGCGGTATTATTCCAACCAGCCGGACAGCTATCCGGTGGGCGGGCGCAAGCCGGTGACCGATACCGCGTGGATGGAGCGGGTGATCGTGCAGGGCCAGCCGTATATCGGGCGGACGCGCCACGACATCGAGGAGGTGTTTTTCGATTACGAGCTGATCTGGTCGCTGGGCTGCGAGAGCGTGCTGAACATGCCGGTGCGCTGGCAGGGGCAGACGGTGGGGACGCTGAACCTGCTGCATCAGGCGGGCTGGTACGACGAGTCGCAGGTGGCGCTGGTACGGCTGTTCGCGCATCTGGCGCTGCCGGGCATGTTGATGATCTCGCGGAGGTAGGTGATGGCAATTCTCGGCAATGCGGTGCGGGTGCATCGGCATCAGCAGATGCGGGATCTGATGGATCGCGAGGGGCTGGACGCGCTGGCGTTCACCGGCGCGGATTTCTTCCAGTTCGCGACCAATTTCAGCACCGATGTGCAGCCGTGGGAGCGGCCGATCGTGTGCGTGGTGCCGCGCGACGGCGAGCCGTTCGTGGTGCTGAACGAGTTGTCGACACATCACTGGCGGTATGGCCAGGAGGACCAGGCGCTGTGGGTGGCGGATGCGTCGTTCTATGCCGAGCATCCGCGCACCGGGGCGCGACTGCCGCTGGCCGGGCAGTGGGCGGAGCTGGTGGCCGAGAAGCTGAAAGCCGCCGGCCTGGCGCGGGCGCGGATCGGCGCCGATGGCGGCGGCAAGCTGGCGAAGGCGGTGGCGCTGCTGCCGAAGGCGTCGCTGGAGGTGATGGTCGATGAGATGCGGGCGCTGCGCTGGGTGAAGCATCCGGAGGAGATCGCGTTGATGCGCGAGATCGCCGGGCTGTCAGACTGGGTGCAGGACCGTTATCGCGAGAATATCCGGCCCGGACGGATGGTGCAGGAACTCGACATGGCGATGGCGACGCTGATGGCCGAGGAAGGCGGGCGGCGGTTTGCCGGCCAGCATCTGGAGATTCTGCGCTGCTGGACGCTGTCGGGGCCGGCCTCGGCGGCGCCGCATGGCGATGGCAAGCAGGCCGGGGCGCGGATCGAGAGCGGGCACGGGCTGGTCAATATCGTGATCCCGCGGGTGAACGGGCTGGTGGTGGAGAACGAGCGGACCTGGTTCTGCGGCAAGCCGGATGCGCGGCAGGTGGCGCTGTTCCAGGCGGCGACGGCGGCCAATGAGGCGGCGGCCGCGGCGGCGGTGACCGGGGCGCCGGTGACCGGGATCGACGCGGCGGCGCAGGCGGTGATCGAGCGGGCGGGGTTTTCCGAGCATATCATGCACCGCACCGGGCATGGCATCGGGGTGCTCGGGCATGAGTTTCCCGAGGACATGGCGTTCAACATGCGGCCGTTGCGCGAGCGCGAGGTGTATTCGGCCGAACCGGGGCTGTACGTGTTCGGACTGGGCGGGTTCCGCCATGACGACACCGTGGTGGTGGGGGCGGTGCCGGAGGTGCTGACCAGGGCGCCGAAGGACCTCAGGAGCCAGACAATCCTATGAGCGAGCATGTGCGCAGCAGCCTCGAGGGCGGGGTGCTGGAGCTTCGGATGGACCGGCCGGAGAAGCGCAATGCGCTGACCAGGCCGATGTACACCGCGCTGGCCGAGGCGCTGGAGGCGGCGGCCGGGGACGCGGCGGTGCGGGCGGTGCTGCTGTGCGGCAGCGGCGACGGGTTCTGCGCCGGCAATGATCTGGCGGATTTCATCTCCGGGGCGCCGCCGCTGGGGGAGGATTCGCCGTCGCGGCGGTTCCTGCGGGCGATCTCCAGCCAGCCGAAGCCGATCGTGGCGGCGGTGCAGGGCAATGCCGTGGGCATCGGCACCACCATGCTGCTGCATTGCGACCTGGTGGTGCTGGCGGAAGGCGCCAAGTTATTGCTGCCGTTCGTGAAGCTGGGGCTGGTGCCGGAGGCGGCGAGTTCGCTGCTGTTGCCGCGGCTGGTCGGGCATCAGCGCGCCGCCGAGATGATGCTGCTCGGCGAGCCGCTGGACGCGGCGACGGCGCGCGAGGTCGGCCTGGCCAACCGGGTGGTGGCGCCAGCGGCGCTGATGGAGACCGCGCGTGGGCTGGCGCTGAAGCTGGCGGCGCAGGCGCCGACCGCGCTGCGGCTGACCAAGGCGCTGCTGAAGGGCGGGGCGGGCGAGGTGGCGGCGCGGATGGACGAGGAAGCGCGGCTGTTCACCGCGCAACTGCAATCTGATGAACTGAAAGAGGCGGTGGCGGCGTTCTTCGAAAAACGGGCGCCGAATTTCGGCTAGCGAGCTTGGCCCCCTGCCCTACCCTCGCGGCGCATCCGGCTGCGCTTGCGGGGCGGCACGGCGGAAGGCATCGAGGCCTTCGCATCGCGCATCGATCTCGGCGAGCAGTGGGTAGGGCGCGAGGTCGCAGCCGAAGCGGCGGGCGTTGCGCAACTGCGGCACCAGGTGCAGATCGGCCCAGCCGGGAGTTTCGCCGAAGCAGAACGGCCAGCGGTGCGGCCGACGGCGCAGGGTGGTTTCCAGCGCGGTGAACGCCTCCGCCAGCCAGTGATGGTACCAGGCAACGATCTGCGGCTGATCCAGGTGGCACTGATCCGCGAGGTAGCGGCGGACGCGGTTGTTGTTCAGCGGATGCAGGTCGGCGGCGATCAGTTGGCCGAAGGAGCGGGCCTGGGCGCGCAAAACGGGCGCGGCTGGCAGCAGCGGTGGCTCGGGGTGGGTTTCCTCGAGATATGCGAGGATGGCGGTGGACTGGGCGAACAGGCCCCCCTCCACCGCCAGCGCCGGCATCAGGCCCTGCGGGTTGATATCTCGCCAAGTCGCGCCGAGCGAACCGACCGGCACATAGTCATATGCGAGGCCCTTGAGATGCAGGGCGATGCGCACACGCTCACCGGCAGAGTCCTGGTAGCGGGTGAACAGCCGCATCCCTCGCCCCCGCTATTCCTTGGCGGTGGCCTTTTGCGGCGAGCGGGCGACGGCGCGGATATCGGGGCGCGGGCGGCCGGAGGCGAGGCCGATTTCGCGGTCCTGCGCCTCGATGATCGCCTTGGCCGGCTCGTCACCGTCGAAGCCGGTCAGCGCGGTGGCCGGCACCCGGCGGTTGGAACTGCGGGTGCCGTCGACATAGGTGACGTCGAAGGCGACGAAGCTGGATTCGATGCGGCGTCTAGGGGGTGCCATCACGAGCCTCCGGAGCGGTTTCGCCGGCAGCGGGCTTGGACTCGGGCTCGGAGTCGGTGGCGGGGCCAGCCTTGCGGCGGGCCACTTCCTCGTCGCGCTCGCGCTGCTTGGCCTCTTTTTTGGCCTGCTTGGCGCGATCGCGTTCCATGCGCTGCTGGTTGTAGTTGACCTTGAATGCCATTGGTGACCTCTCGCGTTGGAGCACCCGGGCGTGGCGCGGGTGCTCCGGTCGTATGAACGTGGGGGTATATCAGGCTTGCCGGGCCGCTGCACGGCCCGACATGCCGGATATCGGCCTATTCGCGGCGCAACTGGCTCTCGCGCGCGACACGTTCATGAGCGTCGGCGGCGCTCTTGACCCGGTATTGCTGCTCGACGCCTTCGAACGGCATCAGCCGGGTGATGACATAGGCGCCGCGTGGCACGTTGGCGTCGTCGCGGCCAGGGGTGAAGATCACCCGCTGGCCGACCGTGAAGGCGTGCGACACCATCGCCCGCGCGGCCTCAGGCCGCTTGCAGGTTGACGGCGGAGGTCTTGCCCTGCTGGCCGCGCTCCAGCTCGTAGGAGACCTTCTGGCCCTCGGTGAGGGACATGCCGGCCCGCTCCACGGCGGAGATATGCACGAATACATCCTTGGAGCCGTCTTCCGGCTGGATGAAGCCGTAACCCTTGGTGGTATTGAACCACTTGACTGTGCCAACGCTCATGGTGCGCTCCGCGTTCCGGCGACCCGCGATATGCGGGCCGAAATATTTTCGAATGGGGAAGTACCAGTGCGTAGCCACGCGCGCAAACAGGCTGTCAGCCCAGGCCGAAAAATGCCGATGCCGTCATATGCGCGCGCCGGCGCCGAATTGGAACCCCCCGGGTCGGGTATTTTTTTTCGGGTTGCCGCTCAGGCCTTGTAGCGCCGGGCCAGCAGGGCGCTGCCGGCAAGCGTCAGGCTGAGGGTGACGAACAGCAGAATAAAGGCCAGCGCGGCGCCGAACGGCCAGTTGGTGGTGCGCACGAACTGGTCGTAAACCGCCGGCGCCATCATCTTGAACTGCGAGCCACCGAGCAGCACCGGGGTCGCGTATGCGTTCATGCACAAGATGAACACCAGGGCGCAACCCGCTATGACTCCAGGTAACGCCAGCGGCAGGATGATCCGCCGGAACACCACCAGCGGACGCGCGCCGAGATTGGCCGCCGCCTCCTCGACGTTGCGCGCGATGCCCTCGATGACGCTGGCCAGGGTCAGGATCATGTACGGCAGCACCACGGTGACAATCCCGATGATGACGGCGCCGGTGGTGTACATGATCTGCAGCGGCGCATCGGTGAGATGCAGGCCGCGCAGCACGGCATTGAACACGCCGCTGTTGCCGAGCAGCGTCATCCAGCCGGCGGCGCGCACCACATTGCCGACCATCAGCGGGAACAGGGTCAGCAGCGTGAGCCAGGCCTTCCAGCGGCCGCGCATGCGGGCCAGCGAATAGGCGGCGGGGAAGCCCAGCAGCAGCGTCAGCAACGTGCACAGCGCCGCCACCCATAGCGTGGTGCCGAGCACGTCGCGGTAGTACGGGTCGCTCACTGCGTTAATGTAGTTGGCCGGGGTGAGCGCCTGCACCATCAACTCGGTGGGGCTGTAGAGGTTCAGCGAGTAGCGGAACAGCAGCACCATCGGCGCCACCATCATGACGCAGACCAGCAGCGCGGCGGGGAGGATCAGGAAGGGCATTCAGGAAGGAAGGCCTTCTTTTTGTGAGCAAAAAGAAGCAAAAAAACTTTTTATCCGTTTGGACTCGGTGCGGGTATCCGCACCGAGTCCAAACGGATGAAGTTTTTTGGTTCTTTTTTTCAAAAAAGAACTTCTGCCTTGCTTCACCCTTTGAACTGCCGCGTCCAGAACTCAAGAATCGCCGGCAGGTTCTGCGCCTGGTAGGCGTAGTCCGGCGAGTTGAACTTCTCCTGCTGTGCCGGGGTGAAGCCGATCTGGGCGGCGAGTTCGTCCGGCAGCCTGGCGTTGGTGACGGTCGGCACGTAGCCCATGCGCTCGGAGAAGCCGGCCTGGGCGGCGGGGTCCAGCATGGCGTTCAGGTAGGCCCAGCCATTGTCCTTGTGCTGCGCCTGTTTGGTCACCGAGGCCTCGAAGATCACCGGGATGGCGCCTTCCTCGGGCACGATGTGCGACACCTTGACGCCGCCCTTGCGCCACATGTAGCCGCGCGCCAGCCACATCGGGGCGATCCAGACTTCCTCGGCCTTCAGCGCCTGGGCCATCGCCTCGTGCGACGGGTAGACGATCGGGTTGTTCTTCTTGAGGTCGAGCAGCGCCTTTTTCGCCGGCTCCCAGTTGCTCATCGAGCCGCCGGCCATGATCGCGGTGCCGAAGGTGACGGCCGGGTAGTTGAGGTCGGGGATGGCGACCCGGCCCTTGTATTTCGGGTCCCACAGGTCGGCGAAGCCCTTGGGCGGGGTTTTGATCTTGTCCGGGTTGTACAGAATCACCTGCCCGGAGAAGATATGCGGGATGGAATAGGGGCGGCGCAGCTTGGCGATGATGTTCTTCGCGTTGGTGACGATGTCGGCGGGCACGTCGTCGAATACGTTCAGCAGCGACATCTGGTACATGTCGGTGTCCGACAGGCAGACCACGTCCATGCTGCTGCGGCGGCTGGCGCGCTCGGCGATCAGCTTGGTCTTGCGGGCGTCCTGGCCGCCGATGTCCTGCAGCACCTCGATGCCCTGCGGGATCAGCAGCGGCTTTTCGACGTTGCTGGTGAGCAGTTCGCCATAGTCGCCGCCCCAGGTGCCCACCACCACCTGGCCGGCGGCGCGGGCGGCACGGGGCGCGAGGGCGGGGGCGATGGCGGCCAGCGCGGCGGCCCCGAGCAGCGGGCGGCGGCCGATATTGAAGCTCATGAAGGGTCTCCTTGGGTGGGGATTGCGGGGTGTTCGTCGGGCAGCAGGCGGCCGGCGGCGCCGGGCCAGTCGAGGCGGACCGGGGCGCCCGCCCCAAGGCGCCCCCCCGGGTCGCCCGCGGCCGGAGTGGGGCGGGGGGCCCGCACCCGGCCGGCGCACCATGGGGGGATGCACCCCATTGGGTGGCTGGCCGGCCCGAGCCCGGGGCGGCGGGCTCTCATGACCGTGCGGGCCCTGGGCGGGGTGGCGGGGGCCGTGGCCGGCAC
>JBEPTZ010000140.1:0-10874 GCA_041691815.1 Rhodospirillales bacterium
GGCGGCGTTGGCCGGCGATGTGCGGCGGCTGCGGCGGCTGTCGGCGCAGTTCCGCGCCCCGGTGATCCCCGGCGAGGCGTTCGTGCTGCACCAGGCGGCGGCGCCCGGCGGGGTGCGGTTTGCCGCAGTGGCCAGGGGCGGCGCGCTGGCGCTATCGCGGGGTTGGGCGGAACTGGCCTGACCAGCCGCGTCATGTCCGCAGCGCAAGCCTAATCCGCGCCCAGCATGGCGCCAGACCGGCCTGTACGGGGGGGGAGGGGGATGGCGCGCCGGGGCCGGGGTGCATAGTTTCGTGGATCGAGACCGGCTTCGGAGAGCGCATGATGCCTGCCCCCGCCAGCAACATTCCACTTCTGGATCAACAGGAAATCCTCGACGGCATCCGACAATGGGTGGAGATCGAGAGCCCAACCACCGACGCCGCCGCGGTGAACCGCATGGCCGACCAGGTGGCGGCCGATTACGCCACGCTCGGCGCCGCGGTGGAGCGCATCCCTGGCAGCGACGGTTATGGCGATCACCTTCTGGCCAACTCGCCGTGGGGCGGCGACGGGCCGGGCATCCTGGTGCTGAGCCATCTCGACACCGTGCATGACATCGGCACCCTGGCCGGCCCGCTGCCGTTTCGCGTCGAGGACGACATCGCCTATGGCCCCGGCATCTACGATATGAAGGGCGGTGCGCATCTGGCGTTCGCGGCGCTGCGGCATCTGCACCGCCTGGGGCGGCAGACCAGGCTGCCGATCCGCCATCTGCTGGTCAGCGAGGAGGAGGTCGGCAGCCCCACCTCGCGCGCGATCATCGAGCGTGAGGCCGGGCGCGCCCGCTATGTGCTGGTCACCGAGCCGGCGCGCGAGGGCGGCAAGGTGGTCACCGCGCGCAAGGGCGTGGCGCGGTTCGACCTGCTGCTGCGCGGCACCGCCGCCCATTCCGGCGCGCGGCATCAGGACGGCCGCAGTGCGATCAAGGAGCTGGCCCGCCAGATTCTCGACCTGGAGGCGATGACCGACTACGACCTCGGCGTCACCGTCAATGTCGGCGTGGTCAGCGGTGGCACCCGCGCCAACGTGGTTGCCGCCGAGGCGCGCGCCGAGATCGACATGCGGGTGCCCAACCCGGAGATTGGCGACGCCGCGGTGGCCCGTGTGCTGGCGATCCGCGCGCATGACCCGGACGTGCAACTCAGCATTACCGGCGGCCTGAACCGCCCCGGCTACGAGAAAGGCCCCGGCATCACCGCGCTGTTCGAAACCGCGCGCGGCATCGCCGCCGGCATCGGCTTCGAGCTGCAGGACCTGAAGACCGGCGGCGGCAGCGACGGCAACTTCACCGCCGCCCTGGCGCCGACGCTGGACGGGCTGGGGGTGGACGGCCAGGGCGGCCACACCCACCACGAACAGCTCTACGTCTCCTCGCTGGTGCCGCGAACCCGCCTGTTGCTCGGCCTGTTCGAGGCGCTGTCATGACCGCCGATGTCAGCCGCGCGGCCATCGTCGCCCGCGCCCGCAGCATCTTCGACAGCGGCGCCTATCTCGCCCGGCTGGCGGAACTGGTGGCGGTGCCGACCGAAAGCCAGATGCCCAACCGGCGCACCGACCTGCAGCGCTACTGCGCCGATGTGCTCGGCCCGATGATGGCGGCGCTGGATTTCACCGTGCAGGTGCTGGACAACCCCGCCGAGGGCCGCGGCCCGGTGCTGCTGGCCAGTCGCATCGAGGGCGCCGACCTGCCCACCGTGCTGATCTACGGCCACGGCGACGTAGTGCGCGGCATGCCGGAACGCTGGAAACCCGGCCTCGACCCTTGGCGGGTCAGTGTCGACGGCGATCGCATCTACGGCCGCGGCACGGTGGACAACAAGGGCCAGCACCTGATCGCCATCGACGCGCTGCGGGCGCTGATCTGCGCCCAGGGCCAGCTCGGCTTCAACGCCAAGGTGCTGGTGGAAACCGGCGAGGAGGTCGGCTCCCCCGGCCTGCGCGACGTGCTGCGCCAGCACCGCGAACTCTGCGCCGCCGACGTGTTCATCGGGCTGGACGGCCCGCGCCAGACGCTGTCGATGCCCGAGGTCAAGCTCGGCGGGCGCGGCGGCGTGGCGTTCGACCTGGTGGTCGACCTGCGCGACGGCAGCCACCATTCCGGCCACTGGGGCGGCGTGCTGGCCGATCCCGGCTTCATCCTGGCGCACGCCATGGCCAGCATCGTCACCCCCAAGGGCCGCATCCTGGTGCCAGGCTGGACGCCGGTGCAGGTGCCCAACTCGGTGCGCCAGGCGTGCGCCGATATCGTGTTCGAGGACGTGCCCGGCCTGCCGGAGGCCGACCCGGACTGGGGCGAGCCCGGCATGTCCAAGGCCGAGCGCATCTTCGCCTGGACCAGCGTGATCGTGCTCGCCAGCCTGACCGGCCAGCCGGACGCACCAGTGAACGCCGTCGCCGGCACCGCCCGCGCCCGGCTGCAGGTGCGCCACACCGTGGACGTGCCCGGCGCCAGCATCGTGCCAAAACTGCGCGCCCATCTCGACGCCCAGGGCTTCGCGGCGGTGGCGATCGAGCCGGTGATGGAGCGCGACATGTTCGAGGCCTCGCGCACCGACCCGGACGACCCCTGGGTGCGCATGGTGGTCGCCTCGCTGGCCGAAACCGCCGGACGGGCGCCGAACGTGATCCCGAATTCCTCCGGCTCCAACCCGTCGCAGATGTTCAGGGACGAGCTGGGCACCCCGGTTATCTGGATTCCCAATTCCTACGCCGGCTGCCACCAGCATGGCCCGGACGAACACGGCCTCGGCTCGCTGTTCCGCGAGGGGCTGGGGTTCATGGCCGGGCTTTGGTGGGATATTGGGCACGGCAAGGCGCCAGGGAAGTAAGGGTTCTTTTTTGTAAAAAAGAACCAAAAAACTTCTATCCGCCTTGCAACCGTGGAGGGGTGGAGAGCCCGGAGTCTCCAAAATGGATGAAAAGTTTTTTTGCTTCTTTTTGTTCACAAAAAGAAGATCTTCCTATCTCGCCGCCGCCTCCCGCGCCGCCTGCGGCACATAACTCTCCAGCGCCGGATCGGGCAGCCGCACCGTCTGCCCCAGTTCGGCCGAGCGGTACAGCGCCATCAGCATCTCCACCACCGCCACGCCGTCGGCGAAGGTCTCCATCGGCATCACGCGGCGGCGGAAGCAGTCGACGAAATGCCGGTTCTCCAGCGTGTAGCCGTAGGTGCCGGCCTCGTCTTCCAGGATCGGCATGCTGCCCTGCTCGGCGTTCTGCTTCTCCACCAGGTCCTCGCCGGCCGCCCCAGTCACCGCGCGCGACAGGAACACCTTGAGGCCGGTCGACAGCGAGTTGAACTCCATCGCGTATTCCGGCCCCAGCAGTTCCAGCGTGATGCGCAGCCCCGGCCCGACATAGGCCCAGGAGGTGGTCGCCTCGATCACCACCTCGCTGCCATCCGGCGCCTCCAGGGTCAGCAGGCCGCGCGCGAAATCCTCCGCCGGGCGCTTCAGGTAGTCCACCGCGCCGCCGTATTGCTGTCGCAGCTTTTCGGCATATTCCGGCCGGCGCCATTTCAGCGTCGCGACGCTGGCATTGACGCTGACCAGCCGCAGCGCGCTGCGCGCCTCGTCGGGTGCGGTGAGCAGGAAGCGGCCGACCTCGACCGAGTGGCACATCATGTCCGACAGCACGCCGCCGCCCTGCTGGTCGGCATTCCAGAACCACGGCTCATGCGGCCCGGAATGTTCCTCCGCCGCGCGCGCGATATACGGCCGCCCGGTGCTCGGCACCGCCCGCCGCCAGATCACCTCGCGGCCGCGCAGCACCGCGGTGGAGAAGATCTGGTTTTCCAGATAGCCGTGCAGCAGCCCGGCCTCCTCGGCCAACCGTAGCATCTCGCGCGCCTCGGCCAGCGTGCGGGCCAGCGGCTTCTCGCAGGCCACCGCGAACACGCTGGTGGCGTCGGCCAGCCGTGCCGCATGCAGCGCCCGCATGGTCTGCAGCCGGGCATGGTTCGGGTTGGCGATCCACACCGCATCCACCGCCCCGCTGGCCAGCAGCGCCGCCAGGCTGTCGAACGCCTGGCAGGCGCCGAGTTCCAGCCGCGCCACCTCGGCGGCGAAGCTTTCGCGCCGCGCCGGGGTAGGGGAGAACACCCCGGTCACCTCGACATTGCGCACCCCGAGCAGCGATTGCAGATGGAATCGCGCCATGAAGCCGGCGCCGATGAAGCCGATCCGCAACGGCGCGCTCATGCGATGAACCTCCGCACCACGTTCTCCAGCAGCCGCGACACCGGCCCCTGGAATCCGCCCTGATGCCACAGGCTGCCGCAGAAGGTGATCGAGCCGACCGAGAATACCGCGCCGCCGGATGGCGTGTCGAAATAGACGATCTCGCCGCGCATCAACTCGGTCGGCGTCTCGCCGTTCACCGTCGTGACATGCGACAGCAATTCCTCCGGCACGGTCACGAACGAGGCCGGCGCACCCTCGGAGCGGGCCAGGATCGCGGCGTTCTCCGGCGTGCCCAGCGCCACGTCGGCGCGATCCAGCTCGAACCCCGCCGCCCCGCCGCCGGACAGGCCGTAATCGCCCAGCACCTCGCCCTCGATGCCGTCGAACATCCAGGCGTGGTCAGGCTCGTAGCTGGCCGGCAGCCGGCGATAATGGGTGCCCTCGAACAACCCCTGGCCGGAGAACCCGACCCCCACCAGCGCCTGCGGCGGCCGCCGGTTACGTCGCCACAGCCCGCCCATTCCGCCGTCAAGCTGGTGGTAGTATTCACCCGGCTCGGCGGCCCAGGCGCGGATGCCACCCTCGGCGCGGCGCAACTCGATCAGATGCGGCATCGCCTTGTCGCGGGCGATCCGCCAGTAGAAGCCGTTGCCGCCGAGATAGCACAGTCGCCCACCCTGGCCGGTATAGGCGGCCAGCGAATCCAGCGTGCCCGGCGTGTGGTATTCCGGATGCGAGCCGGTCAGCACGCAGGCATAGCGGGCGATCAGCCCCACCCCCTCGTCGTCCAGGTCCTCGTCGGTCACCACGTCGAACGCGATGCCCTTCGCCTCCAGCCAGCCGAGCAGATGGGTATCGGCCGGATAGTGCCGCAGGCCGGACCCCTTGGCATCGTTGAAGGTGAGGAAGCCAGGCCGCATGGTCAGGATCGGCCGGTGCCGCGAGGAGAACGCGATGCCGCTGCCATCCTCGTGCTTGTTGTAGGTGGAAAAGCCGTAGGCGGGCACGTGGTCCGGGTTGTGCGGATAGCCGCCCCAGGCCTGCACCCGCGCCATATAGCCGGCATCGGCGTTGCCGCGCGCATGGTTGGCGTAGGCCTGGTAGGTGAAGGTGGAGGCCAGGAACGCCAGCTTCGCGGTGGCCTTGCCGCGCGGCGGCAGCACGTAGAGCGGCAGCCAATCCTCGCCCTCGGCGCAGGCGATATGCAGCGCATAGGCCCCGCTGTGCAATTCCGCCGGCACCTTGAAGCTGAAGCTCGGCGTCCAGCGGCAATCCTCCAGGTCATCGGCATGGAAA
Source organism: Rhodospirillales bacterium (assembly GCA_041691815.1). Lineage (GTDB taxonomy): Bacteria > Pseudomonadota > Alphaproteobacteria > Acetobacterales > Acetobacteraceae > 70-18. The sequence continues at coordinate 5,519 of JBEPTZ010000140.1, forward strand.
TGGATCGCCGCGTAATCGGCCGGCGCATGCCGCCAGCAATGCTCCCGCCCGCTCCAGGCCGCCCCCACCACGGCCCGGGTCGGCATGTTCACCGCGGCGCCGTGGCAGCGCAGCGGCCCGACATCCACCAGCCGGGTGCTGCCGATCTCCTGCGCGAAGTCCCACTGCGCCAACACCGGGGCGGCAGCCGGCCAGGCTTCCACGAAACCATCGAGCAGCGCCGGCGCCTCCAGCTTGCCGGTGAAATGCCGCGTAGGTTCGGCGGCGTTCTCGGCGGCGAACAGCAGCGGATCGGCGCCGGTCGGCAGCACCATCCCGGCTGCTTCGGCACGCGCCAGCACCGCCGGGCCGCCCAGCGCCTGCTGACCCAGGAGCAGCCGCCCGCTGGCCGGGTCGGCCGACAGCCAAACCCGGTACCAGCGCCGCGCCAGCATCGCCGCTCCGGTGGCCACGGTTGCCGAGCCACCCTCCCAGCCCAGCACCGCGCTTGCCCCGGCCGCCCCCACCCGCAGCACCACGCCACCCTCGGCGAGCGCCGCGCGCGCGGTGCCGGGGGCGGCGGACCAGACCAGCACCGTCCAACAGCACGCCGCCCCGCCCTCCCGCGATGGCCCGGCCGGCACCAGGCCATACGACCCCAGCCGCGTCACCTGCCGCCCGCCCGCGAACTCCGCCGCGAACACCGAAGACAGATCCTCGAACCGCATCCCCGGCCCGGCCGGGTTGGGGTCGCCGCCGATCACCCGCACCAGCCGCGCCGTCGCCGGCCCCGGTGCCGCCAGGCTGACATGGGCCGCGAAGCTCTCCCCGGCACGATGCGAAAACCGGTCCAGGTAGCCGGTGATGGCGGGCTCATGCGGCATGACGTTCTCCGGAATGATTTGTGGCCGAGTATCCGGGGCCGCGCGCCACAGGTCCATGCCCCCTCTTGATCGGTGCAATCAATAGAAGTATGCGAAACTCTCGATTGGAGGATGGGAGCCGGGCGTCATGCGGTGAGCCGGTTGTCGGGGCCGCACCGTCCCGCTCCTGACGCGTCGTACTTGAAGCGGTGTGATCGCGGCCACCGACCTCCATCGAGCGCCCGGCAGGAAAGGAAACGCCGCCATGAACGAACAGCTGACCCCGAAATCCTTGTTGAGACAGATTCAGGGGCCGCAACGTCTGGGGCCGCTGACCCCGCTGGTGGGCGAGTGGGAAGGTGATGTCGGCCTCGATCTTTCCTACCACAACAAGGATGATCACACCGCCAAGACCTCGTTTTTCGAGACGGCCTGGTTCCGCCCGATCCCGATGCAGGAGAACGGCAAGCAGACGCTTGAGGGCCTGAACTACAAGATGACGGCATGGCGCCGTGGCGAGGAAGCGATGGACCCGTTCCACGACGAGGTCGGCTATCTGTTGTGGGAGAAGGCGACCAGCCAGATCATGCGTGTCGTGGTGTTCGGGCGCGGCATTGCCATTCTTGCCGGTGGCGACGCCAAGCCGCATGATAAGGTGATGACCGTGAAGGCGACTCCGGGCGACCCCAATTACGGAATCCTGCAGAACAAGTATCTGTCGCAGCGTGCCCAGTTGATGTCGTTCGAAAGCACGTTCACGATCAACGACGATACCAGCTTCAGCTATACGTCCGATCTGGTGCTCAAGCTCGCGGCAACCGGAGCCGAGATGCACCATACCGACCTCAACACGCTGCATCGCGTGAAGCGCATCCACCCCAGCGCCGAACTCGGCTGATCGCGGGCGCAGCCCACGGCGCCGCCATGTGGCGGGGCCGTGGGCAGCAGCCGTCTGGCGCCGGGGCGGCAGCCTCTGGTAGCCTGGGCGCCCAGCCCCCAGAGCCCAGCCCCAGGGAGACCGCCATGCGCCTGCCCCCCTATAGCCAGGACAGCCTGACCCAAGCCCAGCGCGCGGTGCATGACGCGGTGGTGGCCGGCAAGCGCGGCCGCATGCCGCCGCCGACATTGGCGTGGCTCGGCAGCCCGGAATTCGCTATGCGCGGCCAGCATCTCGGCGAATACATCCGCTTCGATACCTGCTTCGGCCCTGACCTGGTGGAGATCGCCATCCTGGTCACCGCCAAATTCTGGCGCTCGCAGTACGAATGGTGGGCGCATCGCCGCCTCGCCGAACAGGCCGGGCTCGACGCCGGGATCATCGACGCCATCCGCGACGGCCGCGAGCCGCCGATCGCCGCCGCCAATGCCCGGGTGATCTACGACTATGCCAGCACCCTGCACCGCGACCGCGCCATCCCCGACGCGCTGCACACCCGCATGCTGGAGCACTGGGGCGAGCGCGGGGTGATCGACGCGATCGGCACCTGCGGCTATTACGCGATGGTGGCGATGACGCTGAACACCTACCAGGTACCACTCCCGGACGGCCAGATGTCCGAACTCCCGTAGGAGACCCGAAATGACCGAAGCCTGCATCGTCGGCTGGGCGCACACCCCGTTTGGCAAGCTGGAAGACCCCGATGTCGAGAGCCTGATCGGCCGCGTCGCCCGCGCCGCCATCGAGGACGCCGGGATCGCTGCTACCGAGATCGACGGCATCTTCGTCGGGCTGTTCAACAACGGTTTCTCGAAGCAGGATTTTCCGGCCTCGCTGGTGCTGCAGGCGCTGCCGGAACTGCGCTACACGCCGGCCACCCGCTACGAGAACGCCTGCGCCTCCGGCTCGGCGGCAATCCACGGCGCGCGCGACTTCCTGGCCGCCGGCCGCGGCCGCTTCGCGCTGGTGGTCGGCGCCGAGAAGATGACCGCGACCCCCGGCCCGCAGGTCGGCGACATCCTGCTCTCGGCCGCCTATCGGAAAGAGGAAGGCGACATCCCGGCCGGTTTCGCCGGCGTGTTCGGCCGCATCGCCGAGCGCTATTTCCAGAAATACGGCGACCAGTCCGACGCGCTGGCCACCATCGCCGCCAAGAACCACAAGAACGGCGTCGACAACCCCTACGCCCAGATGCGCCGCGACCTCGGCTACGAATTCTGCCGCAACGTGTCGGAGAAAAACCCCTACGTCGCCCCGCCGCTGAAGCGCACCGACTGCTCGATGGTATCCGACGGCGCCGCAGCCCTGATCCTCACCGACGAGGAAACCGCCCGTGCCCTCGGCAAGGCGGTCCGCTTCCGCGCCGCGGTGCAGGTCAACGACTACCTGCCGCTGTCGGCCCGCGACCCCACCGCCTTCGAGGGTGCGGCCACCGCCTTCCAGCGCGCCCTGGCCGCCGCCGACGTGACGCTGGCCGATATCGACTTCGCCGAGGTGCATGACTGCTTCACCATCGCCGAGTTGCTGGTCACCGAGGCAATGGGCCTGGCGCCGCAAGGGCAGGGGGCCCGCGCCATCCTCGACGGCGTCACCCAGAAGACCGGCCGCCTGCCGATCAATGTCTCCGGCGGGCTGAAGGCCAAGGGCCACCCGATCGGCGCCACCGGCGTCTCGATGCACGCCATCGCCGCGATGCAGCTCACCGGCACTGCCGGCGCGATGCAACTGCCGAAGGCCGATCGCGGCCTGGTGTTCAACATGGGCGGCGCCGCGGTGGCCAACTACGCCTCGGTGCTGGAGCGCCTGAAGTAAAGGAGCAACGGCGCTGATCCCCACCAGCAACCTCGCCCACCTGCTGCTGCAAACCGCCAGGCGCTTCCCCGACCGGCCAGGCCTGATCCGTGCCGAGCGGGTCTGGACCTGGGCCGAGATCGCCGCCCGAGTGCGCGCCGCCGCCGCCGGCCTCAGCAAAGCCGGCCTCGCCCACGGCGACCGCATCCTGGTGCACAGCCGCAACGGCCACGCGCTATTCGAGAGCATGTGGGCCGTCTGGATGCTCGGCGCCGTCTGGGTGCCGACTAATTTCCGCCTCACCCCCGGCGAGGTCGCCTACCTCGCCAGTTCCTCCGGTGCAAAAGCCCATCTGTTCGAAAGCGCCTTCCCCGCCCACGCCGCAGCCGCGCGCCAGGCCAACCAAGCCGCCACCATCCACCTGAACCTCGAAGCCGACTGGGAAACCCTGGCCGCCGGCCCGGCCAGCCTGGAACACCCCGCCGATGTCGACCGCGACCATCCGTGCTGGTTCTTCTACACCTCCGGCACCACCGGCCACCCCAAGGCCGCCATGCTGACCCACGGCCAGATGGAATTCGTCGTCACCAACCATCTCTGCGACCTGATGCCCGCCACCACCGAACGCGACGCCTCGCTGGTGGTCGCCCCGCTGTCGCACGGCGCCGGCATCCACGCCCTGGCCCAGGTCGCCCGTGGTGCGGTCAGCGTGCTGCTCCCCGGCGAGCGGCTGGACTGCGCCGAAGCCTGGCGGCTGGTAGAGCGCCACCGCATCAGCAACATGTTCACCGTCCCGACCATCCTGACCATGCTGGCCCGCGACGAGGCGGTCGACCGCCACGACCATTCCAGCCTGCGCCACGTCATCTACGCCGGCGCGCCGATGTACCGCGCCGACCAGGTCCACGCGCTGCGCAAACTCGGCCCGGTGCTGGTGCAGTATTTCGGCCTCGGCGAAGTCACCGGTAACATCACCGTGCTGCCCCCCGACCTGCACAGCATCGCCGACGACCCCAGCTTCCCGCTCGGCAGTTGCGGCTACCCCCGCACCGGCATCGAGATCGCCATCCTCGACCCCACCCACCAGCGCCTCGCGGCACACCAGACCGGCGACATCTGCATCCGCGGCCCCGCTGTGTTCGCCGGCTACCACAACAACCCAGAAGCCAACGAAAAAGCCTTCGCCGGCGGCTGGTTCCACACCGGCGACCTCGGCCATCTCGACGAAAAAGGCTTCCTCTACATCACCGGCCGCGCCTCGGACATGTACATCTCCGGCGGCTCCAACGTCTATCCGCGCGAGATCGAGGAAGCCCTGCTGCTGCACGAAGCGGTCGCCGAAGCCTGCGTGGTCGGCATGCCCGACCCCCGCTGGGGCGAATCCGGCACCGCCGTCCTGGTCCCTCGCCCCGGCGAAACCATCGATCCCGCCGCCATCCTCGCCCACCTCACCGGCCGCATCGCCCGCTACAAGATGCCGGCCCGCGTCGTGGTCTGGAACGAATTGCCGAAATCCGGCTACGGCAAGGTGACCAAGCGCGAGGTGATCCGCCTGCTGGCCGAGAAATAGGAAGCCACGGCCCAGCGGCATCGGGATGGGGGACGAGGTTTGCACCTCCCGTCCCCGACCCAATTCTATTTCTGCGGATAGCTGAAGGTGAATTTCTCGCTGAACGGCGCCCAGAAGCCGGGCACGCCGGTTTCCTTGTCGACATGGTGCAGGAAGCCGTTGGTCTTAGTGTCTGACTGAGAATGGGTTGAGTGATTTCAGTGGGTTGTGATTCTA
>JBEPTZ010000141.1:0-10823 GCA_041691815.1 Rhodospirillales bacterium
GTATAGAGCATTTTCGCAAGCTGTTGATCGATTGAGCTGCCACCGGCATCCTTGCCGTCGACCGCGAATGCGATGACCAGCCGTGTAAGCGCGAAAGGATCGACGCCCATGTCCAGAGCGGAGTAGAAGCGATGGTCCTCGGTGGCAACAAGGGAAGCAGTGAACCGCGTCGGCGGTTGTGCTGCAGGATAGACCGCGCGATGCTTGGCAGAAAATTCCCTGACCCGCATCGGCGCGTCACGCACGCTCGGTGTGGCGAGCATCAAAACGCAAATGCAAAAAATCCCAGATACCAGGAGGGTTATGACTGCGAAGCAGGCCAGTCGGAGCCATCGGCCATTGATGGAATACACCGATGCCGGTCTGGCGGCGTTCTGCATGCCGACGAAACCTCTGAACGTCGATGTACCATCGCCGGAATGCCTGATGGGAACTCCAGTTTTGCTCCGAAATCGTCTCAAATCACGACACCTTGCCCGGTCGGTTCAAATTTCGATCGTACCCGCCAGACCGCCATGGGAGCCGTGAGTTGGTGACTGCACGAGGGCAGCCGGCATACCAGATAGCGGTCATTGCCCCGCTACCGCTCAATGGGGGCGATCAGATTGCGCGTCACCTGACCTATCCAACCCTGCCGCACTGGTCAACGGGAGCAACGCAATCGATTGTCCGATTTCGCGACCAACTCTCGGCGGAAGTCGTACGGTTGGACGATCGGCATCACACCGGAAACCTTATCCGCACTCGCAGCCCCGGACTGGCATCCTCCAAGTGCAACTCCGTCTGGTGCAACTCGGCCACGGCGGCCACGAGGCTCAGGCCGAGACCGCTGCCTGGCGTGGTGCGGCTGCCGTCGCCGCGGTAGAAGCGGTCGAGGATGTGGGCGCGCTCGGCTTCCGGCACACCAGGGCCATTGTCCGAGACGGTCAGTTCGGCCGCGCCATTGATCCGGACCAGCGATACCACGACGATGCAACCGGCCGGTGTATGGCGCAGCGCGTTTTCGATCAGGTTTACCAGCATTTGCACCAGCAACTCCCGATCGCCGACGCCCTCGGGCCGGCCTGCGCCCGCTGGCGGCAGTTCGGCCCGCAGCACGTGCTGCTGATCTTCCGCTACCGGCTCGAGGGCTTCGACGACCGTGGTGACGATCTCCGCGAAATCAAGCGCGCGGAAGCCGGCGCGGCGGGAGCCGGCCTCGATCTGGGCGATGCGCAGCAGGGCGCCAAAAGTCTCCAGGATGCCCTCGGACTCGATGATCGCGCGATCGATCGCCTGCTCATACGCGGCCGGGCTGCCGGCGGTGGCGCGGGCGGCATTGAGCCCTTGGGACAGCCGCGAGAGCGGGGTTCGCAGATCGTGCGCGATATCGTTGGAGACCTGGCGCAGGCTTTCCATCAGCGCGCTGATGCGGTCGAGCATGTGATTCAGCGTGACGGCCAGCCGGTCCAGGTCGTCGCCGCTACCGCGCAGCGTGATTCGGCGGGTGAGATCGCCGGCAATGATCGCCTCGGCGGTGCGGGTGATGGCGTCCACCCGGCGCAGGAAGCCAAGGCTCATCAGCACGCCGCCGCCGATGCCCAGCGTCGCCACCAGTGCCGCGACCCAACCGAACGCGGCCTGCACCGTGTCCTGCACCTCCTCGATGCGCGAGCGGTCGTCGCCCACCGCGAGGCGGACGCCGTTCGGCAGATCGACCACCAGCGCCCGCAAACTTTCGGCAGGTTCCACCAGCGAGTCTTCGTGGCGCGGGCCGCCGGCGATGGTCATCCAGCCGCTGCGGGTCGGCAATTGTGGCAGCACACCGGCGAGCCGGGTTCCGTGCGGCTGGTCCACCGCGTAGTCCAGCGCCACCGGACCCAGGCCGCGGGTGCGGGCGGCCGCGACCAGCGCATCGAGCCCGCCGGCCTGGTAGGTGGCCCGCAGGGTCGCGACCTCCGCCGCGATCCGATCGGTCATTTGGCGGTCGAGCGCGCCACGGATGGTCCACAGCGCCACCGCACCGAGAATCAGCACCGATATGGTGAACAACAGCGCGTAGAGCGCCGCCAGCCGGAAGCTGGCGGTGCGGAGCAGGCGCGGCAGGCGGCGGCTATTCGGGGGCACGCATCATGTATCCGGCGCCGCGCACGGTGTGGATCAACTCGGCGTCGCCGCCGCGGTCGAGTTTGGCGCGCAATCGGCTCATATGGGTCTCGACGATATTGGTTTTGGGGTCGAAGTGGAAATCCCACACGCCCTCCAGCAGCATGGTGCGGGTGACCACCCGGTCGGCATGACGCATCAGGTATTCGAGCAACTGGAACTCGCGCGGCTGCAATTCGATGCGGGCGCCGGCGCGGCGAACCGTGCGCTTCAGCAGGTCCATCTCGAGATCGGCCACCATCAGGGCGGTGACGACCTGCGTGAGTGGTGGGCGGCGGGCCAGCGCGTTCAACCGGGCCAGCAACTCGGCGAAGGCGAACGGCTTGACCAGGTAGTCGTCGCCTCCCGCATCCAGCCCCTCTACCCGGTCGTCGATGCCACCCAGCGTGGTGAGCACCAGTACCGGGGTGCTTTGGCCGGTGGCGCGCAGCGTGCGCACGATGCCGAGCCCATCCAGGCCGGGAAGCATGCGGTCGATCACCAGCGCGTCGTAGCTTTCGCTGCTGGCCAGGAATAGCCCGTCGCGCCCGTTGGCGGCATGGTCGGTCACGTGACCGTGCTGGCGCAGGCCGCCGGTGATGTAGGCGGCTGTCTCGGCGTCGTCTTCGATGACCAGGATCTTCACGGGGGCTTCCTTACGGAGCGGAAAGATAGGCCGGGCGGCCGGCAAAGCGGAAACCTGCGCCGAACCGGCGGCCGCCGGTTCAGTCGCTGTCGTCCCCGCCGTCGCGGTGCTCGCCGCCGGGCTGGGTGGCGGCGAGTTTGCCGGTGGCCATGTCGACCAGAACGGTGTGCACCCCGTCCTTGGCTGCCACCGCGACGGCAATGGCCGGTGTGCCGTGCTCGCTGTCCAGCCCGGCGTCGATGGCGGTGCCGCCGGCCGCATGCTCCGCCAGGGTGATCGCCTGCACGAGCGTTACCTTCGACGCCGCCATGGCCGCCACGTCGCCGGCCTCGGCATGGCCGGATTCGGCCCGTGCGACACCAGCGGTGGCGCCCAGCGCCAACAGGGCGGCGACAGCGACGGGAAGCAGCTTGCGATAGGTCATTTGGATATTCCTTCTGGGATGCGCCGGCACCATGCCGCTCGCTGGCAGCACAATGCGGTGGCGCGGATTGGCGGGGGTGGGAGCGGGCTATACCGATCGCCAAGCTCGCCCGATCAGGCCCGTTCGTGTGCTTCGGTCGGCACCGCCTCGCGCTGCTGCTTAGTCATGTAGACGACGAGGCCGACGATAACGGCCAGGAACAGTGCGCTGGTGCCGGGGGTGCCAAGGCCGAGGCCGCCGTCAGCGACCTTCTGTGAGAGCAGATCGCCCATCGAGGCACCCAGCGGACGGGTGACAATATAGGCGACCCAGAAGGTGAGGACGGCATTGCCGCCAAGGCGATAGGCCCAATAGGTAAGCGCGATGACGGTGGCGAACAGCAGCGCCGAGAGCGCGTAACCAACCGCCAGACGCTCGGCCAGCAGATCGCCGCCCGATGTGCCCAGCGCGAAGGTGAACAGAATCGCCGCCCAGTAGAAGGCTTCCCGCCTGGCGCTGAATATGGTGTGCACCGACAGCGTGCGCTCCACGGCGAACCAGGCGACGAACACCACGGCCAGCGCGCTGGCGAACAGCACGGTGCTGGTGATCAGGGCGACGCCGAGGTTATCGACCAGATTGTCGGAGACCAGGGTGCCGACGACGCTAATCAGCACCACCGCCAGCCAGTAGACCGCCGGCACGTAGCGACGCATGCGGAACTGCCACCAGAGCACCAGCACCAGCAGCGCGCTCATTACCACAGAGGTGCCGCTGAGGCCGAAGCCGAGCGTGGCATTGAGGAAGTCGGCCGCAGTTTCGCCGACCGTGGTCGCGAGCACCTTGACGATCCAGAAGATGATCGTGACTTCCGGCACGCGGTTAAGCAGCCGCGCGCTGGATCTAGCGGCTGGGGAGTACGGAGACGGCATGTGAGCACCTTTTGCGGTTGCGGTATGCGCCACAGTGCCGCCGTCATGGTTGGAGGGGTTTCGCCTGGACATTGGGAATCCCCAATCACCGCCGGGTGCCTCCGGATGTCCGCAACAATACGGTTTCGTCGGAATCCGGATTTCGGCGGCTCGCTTGGCTGACAGCGTCTCGCGGAGGCGTTATCGGTTGGCGCCTGCCGCTCAGCGGGCCGACGAGGAATTTCACCACGATGTCTTGGAACACGCAGCTGTTTCTGCTGCTGAATGCGCCCGCCGTGCCGGGAGCGGCGGCGTTGCTCGGCGCCCGGTTGCTTGCCGGCCTGCCCGTGGTGCTGGCGCCGGGCCTGCTGGTCTGGCTTTGGGTGCGCAGGCCAGACCACCGTCGGGCCGCCCTGCTGGCGGTCGCCATCGGTGCGGGCGCCGGGCAGTTGGCCAATATCGGGCTTGGCATGCTCTGGTTTGCGCCAAGGCCATACATGGCCGGCATCGGGCACACCCTGCTGGCGCATGCCGCAGATAACGGGTTCCCCAGCGATCATAGCACCTTGATGTTCGCACTCGGCAGCGGCCTGATGCTGACCGTTGCGGCGCGTGCCACTGGTGCCGTCGTCTGCCTGCTCGGGCTCGGCGTCGCCTGGGCACGGGTCTACCTGGGCGTGCATTTTCCAGTCGACGTGCTGACGGGCATGCCGGTCGGGCTGGCAGCGGGGATGGTCGCCCGGTGGATCGAGCCGCTGGTTCGACAGTGTGCGTTGCCTCCGGCGCAGACGTTGTATGTCAGGGCGCTGGAGGTTCTGCGGCTCCCCGCAGTCATCTTCCCGCGGAACGGCTGATGGGCGCTCTGCCGTCCGCGCACTGGGTTCAGGAGCTGATCCCGACCTATGGTCTGTGGGTGCTGTTCGCGGTGGTCATGCTGGAAAGCACCGGACTACCGGTGCCGGGTGAAACCGCGCTGCTCAGCGCCGCACTCTACGCCGGAACCACCCATCATCTCAGCATCTTGGCGATCATCCTGGTCGCCACCGCGGCGGCGATCATCGGTGATAACTGCGGCTATGCGATCGGGCGCATCTTCGGGCTGCCGTTGATCGAGCGCCACGGTGGCCGCATCGGGCTTTCGCCAACCCGCCTCAAAGTTGGCCAGTATCTGTTCATGAAGCATGGGGGGAAGATCGTCTTCTTCGGGCGCTTCGTCGCCTTGTTGCGGGCGCTGGTCGCGCTGCTGGCGGGGATGAACCGGATGCGCTGGCCGCATTTTCTAGCGATGAACGCGCTGGGTGCCGTTACCTGGGCTATGCTGTTCGGTGGTGGCGCCTACTTCCTGGGCGACCAGATCCAACGTGCCGCCGGCCCGCTCAGCATCGGCTTGCTGGTCGCGGCCGCGGTGGGCGGCGCGGCTGGGATCCTCTTCGTTCGACACCACGGACGGGAGCTGGAGCAACAGGCCGATGCGGCGGTTGCGAGTGACGAACGCAAGCACCGCTCACCGACATGAGGTGGTCGTGCCGATAGCGGACGGGGCCAGAGTTCGATCAGATGGAGGGCACCAGTCGAGATTCGATCAAGCCCGAGCGGATCGGTCGATAAGACGCTTCGGACTGCAGCACTGACCAGGCCGATCGCGCCGATCGAGCGGTTGTTCTAATGGGCCGCCTATCGCATCCACGAGTGCCGGCTCCTCCGCCACCCTTATGGGGCGGCAGCCGGAATCGCCTCGACCGCCTTGCGCAGCATCTCGCGCACTTTTTCGGCGGTTTCGGCGAGATGGGGATTGGTGATCGCCTGCATCGAGGCGACTGGGTCCACCGCGGAGATCTCGACCTTCCCGTCCTGGCGCTGCTGGACGACGACGTTGCAGGGCAGCATGGTGCCAATCTTGTCCTCGGCCTGAAGCGCCTGATAGGCCATCTTCGGATTGCAGGCGCCCAGGATGCGGTAGGGGCGAAAAACCACGTCCAGCTTCTTCTTGAGCGTCGCCTGCACGTCGATATCGGTGAGCACACCGAAGCCGTGGTCTTTGAGGGCTTCCGTGGTTGCGGCGATATCGGCGTCGAATGGCATCGAGACGATCTTGGAGAAATGATAGGTCATGAGATGTTGCTTTCGCTGAGGCGTATGGAAGCGGACGCGCCAGCGGTTACAGCCGGAGCGCGCGCAGACGAAGCGCGTTGCCGATGACCGAGACCGAACTGAGCGACATCGCCAATGCCGCCACGATCGGGCTGAGCAGCAGGCCGAACGAAGGGTAAAGCACGCCGGCCGCCAGCGGTACGCCGGCGACGTTGTAGACGAAGGCAAAGGTCAGGTTCTGGCGGATGTTGCGCATCGTCGCCTGACTGAGCGCGCGCGCCCGCGCGATGCCGGCAAGGTCACCCTTCACCAGCGTGATGCCGGCGCTTTGCATGGCGACCTCGGTGCCGGTGCCCATGGCAATGCCGACATTGGCCTCCGCCAAGGCAGGCGCATCATTCACGCCATCGCCAGCCATGGCGACGATACGGCCCTCGCTGCGTAGGCGGCGCACGATGCGGTGCTTGTCTTCCGGCAGTACCTCCGCCTCCACATCTTCAATACCGAGTTGCTTCGCCACGGCCTTGGCGGTGGTGGCGTTGTCGCCGGTGAGCATGACGATGTGGATGCCCTCCGCACGCAGCTCGGTAAGGGCGGCGGCGGTGGTCGGCTTGATCGGGTCGGCCACCGCAATGATGCCGCCAGGCTTGCCGCCCACCGCCAGAAACAGCGCCGTGGCGCCGTCTTGCCGCAAGGTGTCGGCCCGCGCTGCCAGGTCTCCCAGTTCCACGCCGAGGTCGGCCATCAGCGGGGCGTTGCCAAGCGCCACGTCACGGCCATCGACCTTGCCAGTGACGCCCTTGCCGGTGATCGAGACGAAGTCGGTGGCGTCCGACACCGTTACGCCTTTGTCCCGGGCGGCAGCCACGATCGCGGCGGCCAGCGGGTGTTCGCTGCCACGCTCCAGGCTGGCTGCCAGCGTCAGCAGTTCCACCTCATCGATCCCGGCGACGGGCACGATCGTGGTGACGCGCGGCTTGCCCTCGGTGAGCGTTCCGGTCTTGTCGACGACCAGGGTGTTCACCTTCTCCATCTGCTCCAGTGCCTCGGCGGATTTGATCAGCACCCCGGCGGCCGCACCCTTGCCGACGCCGACCATGATCGACATCGGTGTGGCCAGGCCGAGCGCGCAGGGGCAGGCGATCATCAGCACTGAGACCGCGGCGATCAGGCCGTAGCTCATGGCGGGCGCCGGGCCCACCAACGCCCAGACCACGAAGGCGATCAGGGCCACGCCGATTACCGCCGGCACGAAATAGCCGGACACCGTGTCGGCCATCCGCTGGATCGGCGCGCGGGAGCGCTGTGCCTCGGCCACCATGGCGACGATGCGCGCCAGCATGGTCTCCGAGCCGATCTTGTCGGCGCGCATCACCAGGCCGCCAGTGCCGTTGAGCGAGCCGCCGATCACCTTGTCGCCCGGCTGCTTGGCGGCCGGCATGGATTCGCCAGTGACCATGGATTCATCGACGGCGCTGCTGCCCTCCAACACCTCGCCATCCACCGGCACACCATCGCCAGGGCGCACACGCAGCCGGTCGCCGGACTGGACCTGCTCGACGGGGATTTCCTCGTCGTTGCCCGACTCGGTCAGGCGATGAGCGGTCTTGGGCGCCAGCTTCAGCAGGGCACGGATGGCGCCGCCGGTTTGTTCGCGGGCGCGCAACTCCAGAACCTGACCCAATAGCACGAGCACCGTGATAACGGCGGCCGCCTCGAAATACACCGCCACGCTGTCGTCCGCGCCATGGAAATCGGCGGGGAACAGGCCCGGGGCAAAGGTCGCGACCAGGCTGTATAAATAAGCGGCACCGGTGCCCAGCGCGATCAGGCTGAACATGTTGAGCGAGCGGTTGACCACCGAGGCCCAACCGCGGACGAAGAACGGCCAGCCCGCCCACAGCACCACCGGGGTTGCGAGTGCGAACTGGATCCAGATGGACAGCTGCGTCGGCACCAGGTCGTGCAGGTGAAGGGCGGCGATATGCCCGCCCATCTCCAGCACCACGACCGGTGCGGCGAGCACGACGCCGATCCAGAAGCGGCGGGTCATGTCGGTCAGTTCCGCATTCGGGCCAGCTTCGGCGGTCACCTCCACCGGCTCCAGCGCCATGCCGCAAATCGGGCAATTGCCCGGCCCTTCCTGGCGGATTTGGGGGTGCATCGGGCAGGTGAAAATTGTGCCTGGAGGTTTCGGTAGCGGTGCCTCCGAAGTGTTCGGGTGCAGGTATTTCAGCGGCTCGGCGACGAACTTCGTCCGACAGCTGGCGGAGCAGAAATACACCATCTGATCGTCGTGTTTGGTGTGGTGCTCAGTCGTGGTCAGGTCAACCTGCATACCGCAGACCGGGTCGAGCACCGTCACCCCAACCTGCGCATCCGCGGTGTGGCCATCGTGCGCATGTTGGTGGTGGCCGTCGGCCTTCGCCACATGATCTGGGGCTGCGGGCGGATTCGTCATGGGGGTATCCTCTCGGTCGACGAGCTGACAAGCTCTGTCGTCGGCAGATCGCTTGTCACATATACGCTAGGGGGGTATAGGATACAACTATGCACGATGCGACAAAGAAGGCGGTTTCCGCGCGGTTGCGGCGGATCGAAGGCCAGGTGGGCGGGTTGCTGCGTATGGTGGCCGACGATCGCTATTGCGTTGAGGTCTTGACCCAGATCAATGCAGTACGCGCGGCGCTGCATCAGGTTGAGAAGCAGATACTCGCCGATCATGTCTCGCACTGCGTTGCAGGAGCGATCGAGTCTGGCGACGAGGTCGATCGTCGGCACAAGATCGACGAACTGATTGAGGCTGTTGGACGGATGACGAGGTAGCCAAGATGCCCTGCGCTGTAGATCGGCCTGGCGTCACGGCGCTGATCGGCACGCTAAATCGCTGGCCTCAATGGAACCGGCGGGGTCAATCCCTCGTACCGATTCTCATTCCGCCGGCAACAACGGGAGAGACCTAATGACGAACAACCTCGGCCGACGTGCCTTGCTCGGCGCGACGCTGGCAAGTCTGGCCGGCGCGGCGACCGTCGCTCTGGCACAGACCGGACCGGGCCGCGGGCCCATGGGCCGCCCCGGCCGCGGGATGATGGGTGGCGCAGGCGGCATGATGGGCAGTGGCGGTGGCATGATGGGTGCGCCGTGGACCACTGGTAGCTACCTGGAGTCCCTGAAGGGAGAACTTGGTATCACGGCGGCGCAGGAGCCTGCCTGGAAGGAATACACCGACACAGTCTCCGGCGCGGCAGAGACGATGCAGGCCATGCACCAGACGATGTACGAGTCGATGGGCACCGCCTCCTGGGAGGAGCGGCGTGATATGATGAACTCGATGTTTCAGGCACGGCAGGGAGCCTTCAACTCCGTGCACGAGGCGGCGAAAAAGCTGACAGCGGCGCTTGATCCGGAGCAGAAGAAGCAGGCTGACCAGGCGCTGCCAGGGTTGGTATACGGCCGCGGCATGATGCGACAACGGTAGCGCTGTGAGCGGCCACACGACGGCACCGCGGTGTGATCGTAGTGACAAGTAGGCCGCGGGGCAGGCGGACGGCCGCCCGGGCATCGTGCTCGAGCCGGGCCACCCTTCGCGGCGGATCTGGTGAACCTGTCCACCGACGCCATGGTGGCGCACTGGCACGACCAGACGGCCCCGAACGTCCAGGGCGGCGTGGTCGAAACCGGCGGCACCCTGATCCCCGCCGGCGGCCGACAAGGCTACGACTTCGCGCCAGGCCCGGGCACCCATTGGATGCATTCGCATCACGAGTTGGAGGAACAGCCGCTGCTGGCCGCACCGCTCGCGATCCGACCCGCCGGCGTCACGCACCGGATCGCGCTGACCGCGGCGATCATGCCCTATGCCTGGGGATCGGTGCCGGACCCTGGGGCAATCACGCGCCACTACGCGTCTGCGTGGGGCAGCGGGTTGTGCTGGAGATGCACAACCCCAATCCGAGGGGGCACCCGATGCATTTGAACACGCACCACTTCCAGGTGGTCGGGTTGGATGGATGGACCCGGGCGGGTGCCCTGCGCGACACCGTGCTCGTGCCGCCCCGCAGCGTGATGGCAGTGGCCTTCAACGGTGACAACCCCGGCCGCTGGCTGTTCCACTGCCACCACCTGCTGCAAATGGCGACCGGCATGACGGCGGAGGCCATCTACCCTTGTTGCGCGGAAGCACGAGCCATGTCCGTTTACTTGGACAGCGTCCTATTCACCTTCCGATGCGGTTGTCAGCACCTTCCGCGCGCGGGCGGTGACCGTGCCTTCGTTCAGTGCTTTGACATCATCCAGCGTGAGTTGCCCGTTTGCGATCCCGTTGGTCATGCGGATGCACCACGCCTCAGCCGCCCGCTCCACCGGTACACCCATGAATTTGGCTGCCCCGGTTGGATTCTCGCCGATGCCTTGCTCGACGCAGGTTTTAATAGCCGATTGTCTCTCCGTCTGATTGGCCTTGAGAGCAGCCGCCATTTGCTGAAATTCTTGCTCGTCGGTCGCCACCTGTCCCCATGCCGAACCGATCGGCAGGAGGCCGAGAAGCATGACCGTCGCGACAATAGATTTCATCCGCATGCCGTGTTCCCTCTAAGTGTCTGACTGAGAATGGGTTGAGTGATTTCAGTGGGTTGTGATTCTATCG
>JBEPTZ010000142.1:0-10799 GCA_041691815.1 Rhodospirillales bacterium
GCCCCTCCGGCACCCGCCCCGGCGTGTAGTCGAGCGCCTCATAGAACCCGAACCGCCCGCCGGCGCCATCGGCGGCAAGTCGGGCGAAGTTCTCGACGGCTGCGTGTGGGTCGACCATGGTGGCGAGCGCCGTCGCATAGGGTGCGACCACGAATTCGTCTTCCAGGCCGGTTTTGAAGCCGAGATCCGGCACGCCGAAGTTTGAATACTGGTAGGTATATTCCAGGTCGCGCACGTTATAGGCAGACTCCGACGCGCCCCACGGGATACCGCGCATCTTGCCGAACTCGATCTGGCGGCGCGCCGCCAACTGGTTGGACTGGTCCAGCAGGCTTCCAGCCGGCGCCCGCATTACCAGGGACGGCATCAGATATTCGAACATCGACCCTGACCAGGAGACCAGCGCGGAGCCGTTGTCGACCGGCGTCATGGCGCGGCCGAGCCGAAACCATTCGCGCGCCGGCACATCGCCCTTGGCGATCGCGATAAAGCAGGCCAGCCTCGCCTCCGAGGCGAGCAGGTCATAACAATTGGTATCGAGCGCATCGTCGGCTACGAGATATCCGATCGAAAGCAACTTGCGCTCACCGTCACGCAGGAAGCCGAACTCCATCGCGAGGGCCATGCTGCGTGCCGCTTGTTCCAAGGCGGTGAGCCGCTGGTTCAGCGCCCCATCGGGTTGCTCGAGGTCAAGATGATGGCTCTCCGCAGTGCGACCGATCGCGTCGGTCCAGAACACCACATCCGCGGTGGCGCTTTCCCCGTGGGCCACCGCAAGTTCCCGTGCCAGGGCGATTGCTGCGCGGATATGCGGGTCGAACCCGGAGAAAGACGCCGCCCCAGTGCCGGAGTTGCCCTGCTGGCGACTGATGCGCCCGGCCAACTCCTGCAAGGCCGCCTGCAACTCTGCCCCGGCGGCCGGCTTGATCACTTGCAGATGGGCCAGTTCGTCCAGCGCAAGGTCCACGGTGTCGGTCAGCCCGGCGAGACT
This sequence comes from Rhodospirillales bacterium, assembly GCA_041691815.1. GTDB lineage: Bacteria > Pseudomonadota > Alphaproteobacteria > Acetobacterales > Acetobacteraceae > 70-18. The sequence goes on from JBEPTZ010000142.1 coordinate 992, forward strand.
GCTTGCGGCGCCGGTGCGGCGGCGCCAGCCCTGACAGGCGCTGGCCAGTGCGAAAAGATGGCCAGCCAGGTTGCCGCTGTCGACCGTGGAGACATATCTCGGTTCGAGCGGACGCAAGTCATCGGTGGCATACCAGTTGAAGAAATGGCCACGGAACTGCTGCATGCGGGCCAAAGTTGCCATGGTCGCCTCAAGCCGTCCGACGGCATCGGTCAGGCCGATCCAACCAAAATCATGCGCATTGGCGGCGCACAGCAGATAGAGTCCGATGTTGGTGGGTGAGGTACGTTGGGCGATGACGGGCGCTGGGTCTTCCTGGAAGTTGTCGGGCGGCAGCATGTGGGCGGCCGGCGTCACGAACGTCTCGAAGAAGCGCCACGTCTGGCGAGCGATCTGACGGAGCGCTTGCAGGTCGGCGGCGGGGGCGACATTCACGGGTGAGCAGCGGCTTGCCCACCAGGCAATCGCGGGCGAGGCAATCCAGAGTGCAGCGAACGGCGTCACCACCAGCCAGACAAACGGCTGCCCTGCAACCGCGAACCCGCCGGCGAGCAACCCGATCACCGGTGCCCCAGCCATCGTGCGGTAGTGCCCGACTACCGACAGGTTCGGCCCAGCCCCAGCCTGCGCCGCCGTCAGCCATTGTAGCAGCCTGCGACGTGAGGCGAGCCGGTTCAACGTTCGCAGCGCGGCATCGCCCATCAATACCGCCTGGTGAGCCATGAAGGTGACGAGCAGCGCCGTCAGTAGCGCTGCGTGGCGCAGCCCGAGGCGGAGCCAACGGAGATGGCTTCGCAGCGTCGTCTGGCCGCGGCGCGAGGTCACATCACCCATCAAGGGAAGCAGCGGTGGCAGAGCGATGGTTGCCAGCACGAATCCGGTCCAGCCCAGCGCCGGGCCGAGCGGCAGCAGCCAGCCGACCAGGAGGGCCAGCACGGCCGCCGGCGCGGAGAGCGTACGGCGCAGATTGTCGAGCATCTTCCAGCGTCCGATCGCCGGCAGTTTCCCGGCGGCCGCCCCACCCCCGCCAAGTCGGCGTCGCCACGACATGATCCACGGCAGCAGTTGCCAATCGCCACGCGCCCAGCGGTGCTGCCGTAGCGCTGCCACGGCATAGAAGGCGGGGAAGTCCTCAACCACTTCGATATCAGACGCGAGCCCGGCACGCGCGAACACGCCTTCGAACAGATCGTGGCTCAGCAGCGTCGACTCGGGAACCCGGCCCGCCAATGCCGTCTCGAACGCATCGATGTCATAGATACCCTTGCCCGCGAATGATCCTTCACCGAACAAATCCTGGTAGACGTCCGAGACCGCCCCCGCATAGGCATCAATCCCGTCCATGCTCGAGAACACGCGTTGGAACAGCGAACTGGCCTGTCCCATGGGCAGCGACGGGGTAACCCGCGGCTGCAACACGGCGTAGCCTTCGACGACGCGGCCCAACACCGGGTCGATGCGGGGCGCGTTCAATGGGTGCGCCATCTTGCCGACCAGGCGCCGGACGGTGTCGCGCGGCAGGCGCGTGTCGGAGTCCAGCGTTACGACGTAACGCACGCCGGTCGGCAACGCCGGATGGGGCAGGAACGTGGTATCGGCCGCGCCGCGCAGCAGACCGTTCAGTTCATGCAGCTTGCCGCGCTTGCGCTCCCACCCCATCCAGCAGGCCTCGCCGGCATTCCAGACCCGGCGACGGTGCAGCACAAAGAAGCGGTCGCCGGCCGGCGATGGGCCATAGCGCTGGTTGAGTTGCTTGATCCCGTTGATAGCAGCTTCCAGCAGCGCCTCGTCGCCATCGGCGTGTTCGGTCGGGCTGTCTGTCCAGTCCGACAGCAGGGCGAACTGCAGTTCGCCATCCGGACTCGCGAGATGGTGGATCTCGAGCCGTGCGACCAGCTCGTCGACCGCGCGCAGAGAGGTAAGCAGAGCTGGCACTGCGACCATCGTGCGCAGCGGCGTAGTGATTCCGGTTGGCAGTTCAAGCGCCGGCAGGGGCTTGGCGCTGAATACCCACATGGAAAAGCGGTTGATGCAGGCGACAGCCGCGTCGGAGGCCGGCACAAAGCCGGTGCATCCGAGCAGCAGCAACCACCAGCCGCCAACGGACATTGCGGCTAGTAATCCGAGTGGGCCGGCCAGGAACAGCGCGGTCACGGTCACGACACCGGCGGCATAGCCGGTCAGCCCGAACGCATGGCCGACGCGAGCCACCCGTGTGCGCAAGGATGGCCGAAAGCCGATCTCCGTCTCGAATGATCGGCGCCCGCCGGCGAGAAGATAGTAGCCGGGATCGCAGCGGCGATTAGTTGCAGTGTGGGTGGTGGCCGCATCGGCGGCAAGTGCCACGGCGCGATGAGCGACTTCGATCTCGCCGAGTGGTGAGTATCGCGCTAATTGCTCGATCGCGGTGCGATACAGGTTTCGGGTGGGGAAATCCATCTCGCGGAAACGACCGGTTTGCTCCAGCACACGATCGACGGGGCAGACGGTCTCGAAGACATCGCTCCAGTCGAGGGCCGCCGCCATGCGCAGGCTGGTGATGATGTTGCGGATCGTGGCATTAAATGTGCTTTGCTGCTGCAGTTCGTCGCCTACTACGCCTTCGATTCGGGCACCGCGTGCGGCCAACTGCTCGTTGAGCCAGGCAAGTGCCGGTTCGGCCCCTGGGTCGCGCCCCCGTAAGCGGTGCGCGAGTTGGGCGGCAAAGGCATCCGGCGACGGCGTCGGCTGAAACGACGCGCTTACCGTACTCCACGGTGTTGCAACATGGCCGTTATGGCCCAGCAGGCGATCAGCCAGCCCGTCCGCGATCTCCCGGGCGGCACTGTTGTCGGCGACCACCGCAGCGATACGTCGGAGGTTTTCGATCAGCACGATCCTGAGCGTGATCGGCACCGCCCACAATTCACCGATCGTCAGCTTCTCGACGTCCTGATAGGCGAGCAGATAACGGCGTAACGTGCTGGGTTCGATATGGCTGTCGGTATGGGCCACCAGCGACCACATGGCGCCGAACACCCGAGGCAGTCCGGTCAGCGGACCATCCACGAGCTTTGGAAGCTGCGCATAGTAGCTGGGCGGGAGGTCGATCCCGATCTCATGGATCTGCGTCTCGACCAGATGATAGTTGTCGATCAGCCATTCGCCGGCGGGTGTGAGCTCCCGGGGGTCGCCACTGTCGGGCGCGAGGGCGCGAACGGTACTGAGCAGAAAGGCAGCGTTCGCCGCCAGCCGGTTGGACAGTCCGAGGCCGCCCGCGCGCTTCGCTGCGATCGGCTGGGCGGCAGCCAAGCTCCGTGCGTGCTCGTCAAGCCGCTCGATCCCGAACAACTCGCTGCGGATCGGCAGGCGATCCTGCCATAGCGGCGAAGAGCGGGCGTTGCGCAGGACCACCAATGCGCGCGCCTTCAGCGGCGAAACAGGCTGCGGCGATAGTTGGGAGCGGTTGGGAAAGCCTGGAGATGTCTCGGTACGCCGCCGCCGTTGGCAACGTCTGCGGCGCCCTGGCCAGGACGGGAGAAGTCTTCTGGGGTCGGGTTCAGCTCCAACTTGCCGGCCTGGCGTGCATCCTGCTCGGTGGTGTCGCCAGCGCCAGGCGCTCCAGCCTGCGGAACATCAAAACGGTTGGTCATAATGGTCTCCTCATGGCTCGTCCACACCCGAAGATGGGGCCGCCACGCCTTGGCCGGAAGGTTCGGATTCTACTCAGCGGCCACCGGCGCGTCCGTATGGGAAGCCGGTTAATGCTGGTGACATACCGGCTGGGCGCGCTGGGCAAACGCGATCCCGCCCCGTCATGGGCTGACATTCCATTGCGAAATCACCTGCAGCCCAGGGTGATGCGGGTTGAAGCCAAGAATGCTCAGGGATGCCGTTCCAAGCTGAAGATGCTCGCCTTGCATCACTGGCAGCCCCATCCAGCGTGCCGCCAGGCTGCAGCCGAACTCGCCGTGCGAGAACAGCGCGACATTGCCGTTCAGCCCGCAGAGCCGGGCAAGAAGGCGGTCAGCGCGCTCCGAGACGTCGCTGGCGCTCTCGCCACCCGGACAACCGTCGCGATAGCAGCTCCAACCCGGTCGGTGCTTGCGGATCTCGTCGGAGGTCTTACCCTCGTACTGACCATAGTCCCACTCGGCAAGATCCGGCTCGACTTCCGCTCTCATCCGGCCCGGGTCGGCCAGTTCGCAGGTTTGTCTCGCCCGCAGCGCTGGGCTGGTGAATACATGGCTGAAGCAGATCGCGCTCAGCAGCGGCCCGAGCGAGCGGGCCTCCGCCTCGCCGCGCGTGGTCAGCGGCATATCGGTGCGTCCGGTGTGCCGGCCGGACAGAGACCACGCGGTCTCACCGTGCCGGATCAGATGGAGCCGGAGGCCCTGGTCGACGGCCACCAGGCGCTCGTTCATCGGTTCACGAGACCAGCCGGGGGGCGGGTTCGTGCTCAATGGCGGCTTCATATTTACCATCCAGAGCCGCAAGGTTGCAGCGCGCTAGGTGCAGCAAAGCGTGCTCCTCGGCTGCGACGTTGGCAGCCTCGCCGCCCCAGGTGCCGAGGGTCGGCTGCTGAATGACGCGTGCGAAGGAGAACACGAGAGATCATGGCAGGTGGTCGTCCGGTGCAGCATACGAATTCATCGCGTTCAACCGGGTAGATGCACATTCGTCCGGCTGAACGCCTGGCAGGAAGGCAATGCCAGCGACGGCGGCCACATTCCGCCGCAGGCACCGCACCGTCGCCACTGCCTCGATCGGATCCTGCTTCACGCCGGCCCGGCCCGGCAGCACCATGTCCGGCTTGACGATCAATTCCTCGGGAATCACCGACTGCACGCGCGGTTCAGCGAACAAGGCCCCCAGCAGCCCTCCGGTGGCTTGCTCACGCAGCACCATCGGCTGCGCGCCTGCCATCAGCACCTCCGGTTCCATACTCGGGACATCACCAGCCTTCTGGCAGGGTGCAGCATAGTGCGCCAGCGCACGCGACTAGGCTGCATGCTCTCTAGTCCGGTGGTCACCGACACCCCCATGAGCCTGCGCCTCGCCGAAGCCGGCGGTCGAACCATCCGGCCAGCGCTCGTCGGACTTGAACCGCCGGCGGCGTCACGGGTTACGATGCGCGGTACCGCCTGCAGGCCCGTGACCTCGCCCGGCAGCCGGGTCCTTGGTGCGCCGGAAGCGGTCTGCTCGAACACGGCGAACTTGAAGCTGGACGAACCGGCGTTGAGCGTCAGTATCGGGTCAGTGGGCGGCGGAAGCGGACGTCGCGGGCGTGTCATTTCGGCGAAAGCGCTATCGGAGCGTCCGCGAGCGTGTGGATCGGCCCGCTCCTCGAGCCCACCGTCAACCAGGCGCTGCAGACGAGGAACAGCGCGGCGAAGACGAACACCAGCACCGCCGACTTGGGAATGGTGGCCAGGACTGGGGGCAGGAACGCGGGCAAATTGTCGGTCCCTCGCCCTGGCAACAGTGCGACCAGACGGGCCGCCGTTATGTGCGCATCATCCAACGCCTGTTGACTCGGAGGCATCTGCGAAATGGCGCCCGTCAGCAACGTGATTGCCGTGTTCTTCGGCACACCGGCCCAGACTGCCGCCTCGACCCAAGGATCCTTGCCGAGTCGGGCCAGCAGCGACAGGATGGTCAGCTTCGTCCCGTTGGCTTCCGTCCCCACCTCCGAGAACAGGAAAGCGTTCAAGCTCGAATCGCGCAATGCGAAGATGTTGGCCATGGTTCCCTCATGGAGCGTTCACGCGGCATCCGCGGCCATACCCGGAATGTCCGACTGGTGGCGGCTCACTCTATTTGGTGAGAGGCAGCCTATCCGCTGAGAGTCGGAAAACACTTACGGAAGCCCAGCCTCGCTCCAAACGATCAGATCCGCGCCGCCTCCTGAACCTCAGATCCGACGCCAGTGAGCGGATGCATATCGAGCTGTTTGGGATGCATCGTGCCAAGTACTGCCCGCGCCCGCTCGACTTCCGTACGGCTGCCATGCGCCATTACCAGAAAGTCGTCCGCCTTGAGGGCGCTCTCGTATCGCACGACGCTGTCGTGTGGGATGCCGATGCTGGCGATGGCGGCACCGACTGCACTCAGGCCGCCGACAACCACGGCCCCCTCTACGGCGGAGAACCCGGCAGCGGCCACATACCCCAGTATGACCAGATGTCCGACGACAGGTATTGTCATGAACAGCCCGCCGAAGAACAAGCCCCACATGCCGCCCCAAAACGCTCCCCGCGACCCCCAGAATTTAACCCGATCGCCCATATTGTAGAAACCGGTGACCTGTTCCTCGGTGTGGTAGCCCTTGCCGATCAGGCTGAGTTGCTTCATCGCGAAACCCTGGCCGGCCAGCTTCTTGATCGCGGCATCAGCATCAAGATGCGTGGCGAACACGGCAACGACGGTGTCATCTTTTTGCATCAGTGGAATCCTTACAGGGATATTTGTTAGGGCTTCGTTCCAGCCTGGTGCGGGACAGCTTCGCGTACCTCGCAGCCAGCCATGGAGATCAAAAGCCCAGTCGAGGCGTCAGTCCGGTCGACGAAAGGATGCAAGCAGAAGGACCGTGGTGGCGCCAGAGGATGAGTGGCCGCGAACATATCAAGCGCATGCACCAGCCAAAAACGGTAGGCACGCTCTCGTTCTGCGGCGCGTGCGCGCCGCCACTGACGCGACATTACGTGCCCGCCAGTTCGATTCGCCTCAGGAGCGGGCCGATGAGACCGATCGGCATCAGAAACCCGACGGTCGGATTCTGCTCGGCACCGAGGTCCGCCAGCGTCTGCAGATACCGCAACTGCATGGCGGCCGATCACACGGCACAACGAAACTCGAGAGGCCTCCGTGAATAACCTTGGCGCAATTTCGGCCCATGACGGCGCCGTGGGAAGACTCGGAATCTACGCAGACGGCTCCGGCAGGACGCATCCCAGGGAGTGGGGGCAGCACCGCAGAGGCGCTAAAATAGCGGTTGCCTCGGCGCGAATCGGTATGATTCTAGGGACGGATGCAAATCGCGGCATCTGTCCCCACGGACCAATTCGCTGAGCTGTTGAGCCGGCTTCCGGCCGACCTCGATCTTGATCGTCTGGCGCTGGAGACCAAAGCCGTCCAGCGCAAACGCAAAATCAGCGATGGAGCGGGCCTGTTGCGCCTCGCGCTGGCCCGCGGGCCTGGCGGGTTTTCGTTGCGCCAGACCGCGGGCTGGGTGTCGTTGTTGGGCACCGGGGAACTCAGCAATCCCGGCGTTCATTACCGATTGAAGCAGGCGGTGGCGTTCCTCGCCGCCCTGGTGGGATTGCTGCTGGCGGCCAAGGCACCCGGCGCCAGGCTGCGCTGGCCGGGCCGCATGTTGCGGCTGGCCGACGGTACCTGCGTCAGCAAACCGGGCAGCAAAGGCACGGACTGGCGCGTCCACGGCGTTTTCGATCTTGGAAGCGGTGGGTTCTCGCACCTTGAACTGACCGACAAACACGGTGCCGAGGCGCTGGAGCGCGGCGCGCCGCTGGCCGGTGAAATTCGGATCGGCGACCGCGGTTACGCCCGCGCGCCGGTCTTGCAACGCTTCCTGGCGGCCGGCGGCGGCACGGCGGACTTCATCGTGCGGATCGGCTGGAACGCGCTGCGACTGACCACGCCCAGAGGCAAACCTTTTGATCTGGTCGCATACTTGCGACGCTTGCCCGCCGGCACGAAGCCGCATGACATGACCCTGCGCGCGGCGGCCGGGCCGGGCAAGGCGGCCTTGGTGTTGCGTCTGATCGTTCAGCGCAAGACGCCCCAGGCAGCCGAAGCGACCCGTTTGGCGGTGCGCCGCGCGGCGATCAAGAAGGGCAAAAAACTCGATCCGAGCAGCCTGATCGCGGCGGAGTTCATGATCCTGGGCACCTCATTGCCAAAGAGGGGGTACAAGGCGAAGGACATCCTCGCGGTCTACCGGCTACGCTGGCAGATTGAACTCGCCTTCAAGCGCCTGAAGTCGCTGTTGCATATCGACCGGTTGCCGACGCTCACCTCATTCTCGCTCTGCTGTGCGACGACCTCAGCCAGGATTTCCTGGAATCTTCCCCCTGAGGACCTGCTCGATGCGGACTACATCCCATCGCTCTGGGCCGTGCAGAAGATCACGCTTCTCGTGCTGCTTTTCATCACGATAGGCCTGCTGTCTCTCGCCTGCCTGACCGAGGCGGGGCCGATGGTTCACCGCAACCTCGCCAACGCACCGCGAAAGCGAAAGCCCTCGGTCAGATACCCGGTCCAGGGCCTATTTTAGCGCCTATGGGGCAGCACCGTCTCCGGCCGCGACACCGCAGCGATCGCCGGACCGTCGGAGCGGGCAATTTGCCGTCGCCCCGCCCATTCGCGTTCGGCAAGCAAAATCGCTTGCTCACCCGAGTTGCAATAGCAGCAGCGGCTGGTGGCGTAAGCGGCACAATCACGTCCAGTCCTTGCCGGGCCCGCCATGAGCGCGGCAAGGACCGCTGGCTGTCCAACTCCGCCGCAACCCGGGTCATTGGCCTGCCGCCAAAGCAAGCAGCGAAGCCGCTCCGCCCTTGCATGCGTTCATCAACGAACATCGTCATGTTGCTGCCATCAGGTCACCTCGCTCCCTCAGGGGTTGATCCGGCGTGGCCGCCGAACATGGAAGGTGGTTGATTCCGGTGGTCGTCGTAGACCCCGCTTCCGAAAGGCGGCAGGGCGGCTTCGTCATGGGTAGATTCCGCTCCTGTCGCCGCGTGCGGCCAACGCCTAGTCTCCGCTCACGGTGCAACTGGATGCCCCCTGTCGCCCAAACGGGCACAGAGGCGTCGGTTGGCCCCTCGCAACCGACCGAAGGGTCGATCGCGTGGTGACGTCATCCGCCGTTGCTGTCCGTCTCCCGACCGAGGCGACGACACCGCCACTTGCGGGAGGGACTGTGACGGCCCGACCGCAGCCCAACGCTGCAGATGCCTTAACTGCCTGCTATCCGGGTAAAAACCGGGAAGAATTATTGGAGAACAACATGTCGACGCGAGTGATAACTCTTGTCTCTGCCCTGCTGCTGCTTGCGGCCTGCGGCAGGAGCGAGCCCGGCCGCGTCCAGGGAGGCGCCGCCGCAGGTGCCGCGAGTGGTGCGACCGTTGGCCTGGTGGGCGGCCCAGTGGGCGTTGCGGCCGGCGCCATCATCGGCGGGGGTGCCGGCGCGATCGCCGGCGCCACGACCACGCCGAACCAGGTGGACCTCGGCAAGCCCGTCTGGAAGCGGCAGTAACCGTGGCGCTCCGTTCACCGGCGCTACGTCGGTCGTCACCCAGGCGCGGGGGCGCAGCGCGCCGATGACTCCGGCCGCGCACTATTTGCGCCAGTCGCAAAGCATCGACGAGTAAAGCCTCTCGCGACGCAGGATGGCGCCGACCCTGCCCGGTCGGCGGCGCCGTCGGTTTCAGCGAGAATGCGCAGCTTGTCTTGGGCGGTGAAGGTCCGGCGTCGGGGGGCGGACGGAAATCTCGGGAGACGCGACGGCGGGTAACGGCACAACCGTCGGCCCGCGGCCTCCGATTTGCCGTCACCCGCCGTATCGTTCGACGTCGCCTGCATGGGCATCAATGAGAGATCCTACTGCGCCCTTGAGAGGCTGTCGCGCAATGAGCGCTGCGGGCTGGTTTCGAGCGCGCCCGTCGCCTGGGACGGCGTGAGGCGGCCCGTCCTCCAGCGTTTCAGGGCTTATCGGCCCGCTTTCCGGCCATATGGCTGCCTGCCGCCCGGCGCCGGACAGAGTCCCGGTGCAGCTTGCGCAGATTGTGCACGGCGGCATGCAGATGCC
>JBEPTZ010000143.1:0-10681 GCA_041691815.1 Rhodospirillales bacterium
ACAGCTTATGTGCTGATCGTCGGCGGCGGCCAGGGCGGCATCGGCCTCGCCGCCCGACTGAAGCGGCTGGAGGTGCCGACGCTGGTGATCGACCGCCACCCGCGCCCGGGCGATGCCTGGCGCGGCCGCTACAAGTCGCTCTGCCTGCATGATCCGGTGTGGTACGACCACATGCCCTATCTGCCGTTCCCCGAGCACTGGCCGATCTACACGCCGAAGGACAAGCTGGGCGACTGGCTGGAGATGTACACGCGGGTCATGGAGCTGGATTACTGGGGCGGCGCCGCCTGCCAAAGCGCCAGCTACGACGCGGCCGCCGGCAGTTGGACGGTGACCGCGGAACGTAACGGCGCGCCGGTCACCCTGCGCCCCAGCCATCTGGTGCTGGCCACCGGCATGTCCGGGGTGCCGAACCAGCCGCGGATTCCCGGCATGGCGCGGTTTCGCGGCGCGCAGCACCATTCCAGCCGCCATCCGGGTGCGGCGGGCTATGCCGGCAAACGCTGCATCGTGGTCGGCTCGAACAACTCTGCGCACGACATCTGCCACGACCTGTGGGAGCACGGCGCCGAGGTGACGATGCTCCAGCGCTCGGCGACCACCGTGGTGCGCGCCGAGACGCTGCGCCGGCTGGGCATGGCCGGCCTCTACTCCGAGGCAGCGGTGGCGCGCGGCATCGATGTCGACCGCGCCGACCTCACCGTCGCAGCCCTGCCCTACGCGCTGACGCCGGCGGCGCACAAGGCGGCCAGCGACCTGATCCGCGCCGAGGACGCCGAGTTCTACGCCCGCCTCGCGGCCGCCGGCTTCATGCTGGATTTCGGCGAGGATGACAGCGGGTTGTCGAGCAAATACCTGCGGCGCGGCTCCGGCTACTACATCGATGTCGGCGCCAGCGAGTTGATCATCAACGGCGGCATCCGGTTGCGCAGCGGCGTCGAACCGGCCGAGATCACCGAGACCGGCATCATCCTCAGCGATGGCAGCGTGCTGGAGGCCGAGCTGATCGTCTACGCCACCGGCTACGGCTCGATGAATGGCTGGGCCGAGCAACTGATCTCGCCCGAGGTCGCGGCCCTGGTCGGCCCTTGCTGGGGGCTCGGCTCCGGCACCGCGAAAGACCCCGGCCCGTGGGAAGGCGAGTTGCGCAACATGTGGAAGCCGACCAGGCAGCCCAACCTGTGGTTCCATGGTGGCAACCTCGCGCAGTCCCGCCATTATTCCCGCTACCTGGCGCTGCAACTCAAGGCGCGTTCGGAAGGCATCGCCACGCCGGTCTTTGGCCTCGGCTAAGCAAGGCAAGGCAGTTTACAAAGAGACGTAGAGGCGAAGAGGAGATGCGCCTTCTTGCTTCTCTTCGCCTCTACGTCTCTTTGTGAATCACTTGCTGTCTTCAGCCGATCAAAGCATCGCCTCCACCGCCGCGAATGCCGCCTCGACAGTCGCGTAGCAGCCGATATCGGCGCCGCTGCCGGCCCGCCAGACGCAATAGCCGGATGGCTTGCAGCCGATCACCCAGGACGCCCACAGCGCCTCGGTCAGGTAGATCAGGATGAAATCGCCGATCTGCGCGTCGCCGCCGGCGTGGATCGCCGCCCGGCTCACCCCGCGCGCACGCGCCGTCTCGGCCCAGCGCAGCGTCTCCACCCGGTCGCGCAGCGTCAGCCGGCGGCTTGTCACCGCCCGCTGCCGCCGTTCCGGAAACGCGATCACCACGTTCGGCGCTGCAAGCTCCTGGGCGGCGTTGTCCTGGCAGGCCATGGCGGTTCCCCACATGCTGATGCTGCAGGAATACCGCCGCCGGCGTGCCGAGGCTGTGACGTAGATCACACCCTGGGTCGAGTCGCCCGGAGATCAGTCGTCAAACGGATCGCGCACCATGATGGTGTCGTCGCGCTCCGGGCCGGTGGAAACCACGGTGATCGGCGCCTCCACCAGTTCCTCGATGCGGCGCACGTATTTGATCGCCTGCGCCGGCAACTCGGCCCAACTGCGGGCTCCGCCGCTGGGGCCGGCCCAGCCTTCCATGCTCTCGTAGATCGGCATCGCCGCCGCCTGCGCCCGCTGGCCGGCCGGCAGGTGATGGAAGGTCTCGCCGCCGACCGTGTAGCCGGTGCAGATTTTCAGTTCCTCCAGCCCGTCCAGCACATCGAGCTTGGTCAGCACCAGGCCGTTGATACCGCCGGTCTTCACCGCCTGGCGCACCATGCAGGCATCGAACCAGCCGCAGCGGCGCTTGCGGCCGGTGACGGTGCCGAACTCGCGGCCGCGCTCGCCGAGAAGCTGGCCGATGGCGTCGTGCAGTTCGGTGGGGAACGGGCCGGAGCCGACGCGGGTGGTGTAGGCCTTGGCGATGCCGAGCACGAAGCCGATCGCCGAGGGGCCGATGCCGGCGCCCGAGGCAGCCGTTGCGGCGACGGTATTACTGCTGGTGACGAATGGGTATGTCCCATGATCATTATCCAACATAACTGCCTGCGCACCCTCGAACAGGATGCGCTTTCCCGCCCGGCGGGCCTCGTCCAGCCGCTCCCAGACCGGCTCGGCATAGGGCAGAATCTGCGGCGCCAGACGCAGTAATTGCGCCAAAAGGGCATCTTTTGCGAAGGTTTCGGCGCCTAATCCGGCCAAAAGCGTGTTGTGATGCAGCAGCAATTCGTCCAATTTTTCCGACAATGTCTCAGGTTCTGCGAGATCGCAGACCCGGATCGCACGGCGTCCAACTTTATCCTCATAGGCCGGGCCGATGCCGCGCCCGGTGGTGCCGATCTTGTGCTCGCCGCGCGCCGTCTCGCGCGCCCGGTCGATCGCCGGATGCAGCGGCAGAATCAAGGTGGCGTTGTCGGCGATGCGCAGCGTCTCCGGCCCCACCGACAGCCCCTGAGCGCGCACCCGGGCGATCTCGGCCAGCAGCGCCTCGGGGTCGACCACCACGCCGTTGCCGATGATGCCGAGTTTGCCGCGCACCAAGCCACTGGGAAGCAACGATAATTTATAGGTCTGGTTGCCCACCACCAGGGTATGCCCGGCGTTATGGCCGCCCTGGAAGCGCACCACGATATCGGCGCGGCTGGCCAGCCAGTCCACCACCTTGCCCTTGCCCTCGTCGCCCCACTGGGCGCCGATCACGGCGACATTGGCCATCACTCTACTCCGTTGCGTCGAGCGGCGCGGCGCTGCCGTCCGCTGCCAGGATATGGGTGCAGCCGAGGCGGCGCGCCTCGCCCGGCGGATCGGCCGCCGGCTCCAGCCCGGCCACCGTAGCAAAGCCTTGATTTCGCAGGGCATTGGCCTGCGTCACGGCGGTGCCGAACGGCAGATACGCCCGCGCCCGCGCCTGCCGTGGCGGCAGCGCCCGCAGTACCGCATCGGGATACAGCGTGAGGCCGGTGGCCGGTTCCGCCTCGCCGCAGATATACCGGCCGCCGCGGCCCAATTCCTCATGCCGGCCAGGGGCATACAGCGTCATGCATACCCCAGTATGATAGCGCAGCCCGCGGAATTCCACCGGATCGACGGTCAGTTTCAGCCCCGGCGCGGTGGCATGGATCGCCGCCACGGTGGCGGCCAGCCGCTCGGCATGCAGCCGCGCCCCCGGGGTCAGCGCCGCCGCACGCAATGCCGCCAGCGCCCGCTCGGCGGCGCCGGCGGCCAGCAGCAGGTCGGTCAGCGTGCCGGCCAGGGTGCCGCCGTGGCGGGCCACGGCGGCGGCGTCCTTGCGGTCGAGCGCGCGCGCCAGCCGGGCCTGTTGCTCGGCCAGCATGCCGGTTTCATTCAATAAAGTCGGCACCAGGTTGGGCATGGTGAGGTCGATCGACAGCGATGCCAGCCCCATCGCGGCCAGCGCCTCGGCGGCGACCAGCACGATCTCGGCATCGGCTGCCGGGCTGTCATGGCCGATCAGCTCGATGCCGGCCTGGGCGATCTGCCGATCCGGCGCGATCTGGTTGCCCTGCACCCGCAGGCTCTGCCCGGCATAGGAGAGCCGCAGCGGCCGCGCCACATGGCCCATCCGGGTGGTGGCGATGCGGGCGACCTGCGGCGTCATGTCGGCGCGCAGGCCCATCATGCGGCGGGTCTCGGGGTCCATCAGCCGGAAGGTCTGGTCGGCCATCGCCGCGCCGGAGCCGGCCAGCAGGCTGTCCTCGAACTCCAGCAGCGGCGGCTTGACGCGCTGGTAGCCGTGCGCGGCGAAGGCGTCCATCACCGCCTGCACCGCGGCGGCCTCGGTTTCGGCCTCCGGCGGCAGCAGGTCGCGCAGGCCGGCGGGCAGCAGGGCGGGATTGGGGGGAAGATCGTCGGTCATCGCTCGCGGCCATTGTTGAATCGCCGCGCCAGCCCCCATGCGGACGGGGCCGGGTTGGCGACGGCGTGTAGCATCGGCCGCCGGGGGCGTAAAGCACGGCGGGCGGATTGCCGGGGCCGGGGCGCGGTCGCATGGTGACGAACCTTAACGTCGGAGTCCCGCCGCATGACCGATGCCGCCGCCGCCGCGCCCGCCGAACCGCGCCGGTTCGAGAGCAGCCATTCCGGGCGATTCCATGGGGTTGAAGTGGCGTATCGCTGCCTCGCCGCCGAGACGCCGCTTACCGACGAGGCCGGCAAGCCGCGGGCCATTGTGTTCTCGTTCAGCTACCTGGCCGAGACCGAGGACCCGGCGGCGCGGCCGGTGACCTTCATGTTCAATGGCGGGCCGGGCTCGGCCTCGCTGTGGCTGCATATGGGGGTGTTCGGGCCGCGGCGGATCGTGGTGCCTGGCGATGCCAGCCACCCCGGCGGCGGGCCGTACCAGGTGGTGGACAACGAATTGTGCAACCTCGATCGCACCGACATTGTGTTCATCGACCCGCCCGGCACCGGCTATAGCCGGATGGCCGAGGGCGTGGCGCCGGAAGAGGCCTGGGGGCTGGAGGCCGACGCGCAGATCGTCGCCGATTTCATCAAGGCCTGGCTGTCGGCGCATCGCCGCTGGGCCTCGCCGCGCTATCTGTGCGGCGAAAGCTACGGCACCACCCGCGCGGTGGCGGTGGCCGGCAAGCTGTCCGGCGGGCTGGCCGGCGTGGCGTTCAACGGCATCGCGCTGATCTCGGTGATCCTGGATTTCCACACCGCCCGCTTCCAGGCCGGCAACCCGCTGCCCGATGCCTGCTTTTTGCCGACCTATGCCGCGACCGCGCTGCATCACGGGCTCGTTCCGGCCCCCTCCGGCGGGCGCGACGCCTGGCTGCGCGAGGTGCGGCAATTCGCCACCGCCGAATATCTGCCGGCGCTGTTCGCCGGCAACCGGCTGGACGCCGAGGCCGGCGGCCGGGTGCGGCGCAAGCTGGCGCGCTATACCGGGCTGTCGGAAACCTGGCTGGAACGCACCAGGCTGCGGATCGATGCCGGGCGCTTCCGCAAGGAGTTGCTGCGCGAGCGCGGCCTGGTGATCGGCCGGTTCGACAGCCGCTATACCGGCGCCGATTACGACGAGGTCGGCGAAATGCCGGACAGCGATCCGTCCAGCTACGCGATCGATTCGGTGTTCGTCTCGGCGATGCATGACCATCTGACCCGGGCGCTCGGCATCGACTGGGACCGCGGCTACACGGTGTTCAACCGTGTGGCATTGGAGAAATGGGACTGGCATGGCGGCAAGAAGGGGCAGGCTTCCGGCTGGCCGGGCTATGTCAACGTGGCGCCGATCCTGGGCCAGTTGCTGCGCGAGAATCCGGCGCTGCGGGTGATGATGGCCAACGGGTTGTACGACATCGCCACGCCGTTCTTCGCGGTGGAAAGCACCATCGCCGGCAATGGCATCGACGCCGGCCGGATCACCATGACCTACCATGAGGCCGGGCACATGATGTATCTGCATGAGGCTTCGTTCGCGGCGCTGGTCAATGACCTGCGAAACCTTATTCAGTAAGGATTCGGTTCGAAATAGGAGGATTTTGGCAGATGTTGATGCCGATCGCGGAGCAGACGGTGCTGGTGACCGGCGCCGGGCGCGGGTTCGGGGCGGCGATCGCCGAGGCTTTTGCCCGCGAGGGCGCCAGGGTTGCGATCAACTACCGCCGCAGCCGCGCACCGGCGGAAGCGTTGGCCAGCCGCCTCGGCAAGCGCGCGCAGGCGTTCCAGGCGGACGTGCGCGTGGCGGCCGATGTCACCCGCATGGTCGGCGAGGTGACGGCGCGGTTCGGGGCGCCGAACACTGTGGTGCACAACGCGATGGCGGATTTCTCGTTCAACGGCGATGCCCGGGCGAAGCTGGAGACGCTGTCGTGGGAGAACATGACGGCGCATTTCGAGACCACCTTGAAGGGTGCGCTCAACCTGCTGCGCGCGGTACGCCCGGCGATGGCCGAGGCCGGGTTCGGCCGGATCATCACCATCGGCACCAACCTGTTCCAGAACCCGGTGGTGCCCTACCACGACTATACCGCCGCCAAGGGCGCGCTGCTGGCGCTGACCCGCACCATGGCGGCCGAACTCGGGCCATCCGGGATCACCGTCAACATGGTGTCGGGCGGGCTTTTGCGCAGCACGGATGCCAGTGCCGCGACGCCGGATGCAGTGTTCGACATTATCGCCGCGAACACCCCGCTGCGGCGCGTTCTGACGCCGGCAGAGGCGGCCGACGCGGTGCTGTTTTTTGCCAGCCCTTGGGCGCGCGGCGTGACCGGGCAGAACCTGATCGTTGATGGCGGGTTGGTGTGTCACTGACAGAAAGCTAAGGAAGGTCTTCTTTTTGTGAACAAAAAGAAGCAAAAAAACTTTTTTATCCTTTGGTGTGGTGCGCGGGTGAGAGCATGCGGCGCAGGGCGACCCATTGCTGGGTGAGGTAGCTGCCGGTGGCCAGGGCTTCCTCGGCGGTGGGGTCGCCGGTCTCGACGAAGTCGGACGAGAAATCGGCGGTGCGGAACAGCATGTCCCACCACGGCAGGATGGCGCCGTAATTGACGCTCTTCAGGCCCGCCGCAGTGACGCCGTGATGCGCGCGGTGGAACCTCGGGCTGACCAGCAGGCGCTCACCCAGCCAGCCGAACGAGACGCGGGTGTTGGCGTGGCTCATGCTCTCCAGCAGCTTCAGCAGCAGAACCAGCAGCGGGAATTGCAGCGGCGGGATGCCGATCAGCAGCGCGATCGCGGTGAACCACAGGAACGACAGCACCTCGTCGAGCAGATGGTTGCGGTCGTCGGACCAGAAGGTCATCTGCCGCTGGGCGTGATGCACCGCATGCAGCGCATACCACCAGTTGAAGATATGGCTCAGCCGGTGCCGCCAGTAATCGCCGAAATCCAGGATCGCCGCATAGATGAAGAAGGTCAGCACCGGGTGGCCGAGCAGTGCCGGCACTAGGCGCTCGAGGGTTGGCGGCACCCAGCCCTGGTCGGTCAGCCAGCCGTTCATCTGCACCTGCAGGCTGTAGAAGGCGACGAAGGTGATCAGCGGCAGCAGGCCGACCCTGGCGATCACCGTGTACAGCACATCCACCAGCACCGCCTTGTGGTCCGGCCAGTGCTCCACCGGCCGCCAGTGCTCCAGCGGAAGGCAGATCGCGAAGGTGACCACCACCTGGGCGGCGCCATAGACCGCGAACAGCACCCAGCCGAACGAGATATCCTCCCACTGCATCAGCCCGAACTGGTACATCAGCGGCAGCAGCAGGGTCTGCTGCAGCCAGCCGGCCACCATGTCGAACGGCAGGAAGGTCATGGCGCCCGGCTCATCATGGAGTGGCCGTCGCCCGCGGGTTGAGGAAGATGCCGTGCGGCGAGCGCCCGACATCGATGGTGGTGTAGTCGCCGGTTTTCGGGTCCAGCACCGCGACCTTGTGGGCGAAGCGCATGGTGACCCAGAGCTTGCCGTCCGGGGCGAACTGGATATCGTCCGGCCCGCCAGGCAGCTTGTAGCTGCGCGCTTCCTTCAGGCTCCTGGCATCCAGCGCCACGATGGTGCCGGCGACGCGGTTGTTGACGTAGATCAGCTTCTTGTCGGGCGACATGAACAGCTGATGCGCGCCCTTGCCGGTGGCGATGCGGCGGATTTCCCGGCCGTCCGCCGGGTCCATCACCGCGATGTAGTCGGCACCCATATCGGCCACCAGCACCTCGCCGTTATGATACAGCACGCCGGCCGGCGCCGGGCCGCACGGCTTGTTCCATTTCACCGCCATCGTGCGCAGGTCGATCGCCGCCATCCGGTCGCTGCCCTGCAGCGAGATGAACACCACCGAGGAATCCGGCGCGTAGTCCAGGTGGCTGGGCATCGACTTGATCTTGATGCGCTTGAGCAGCTGGTAGGTCTTGGCGTCGTAGATGTCGGTCTGCGCCCGCGCCAGGCCGTTGACCACCAGGAAGCGGCCATCCGGGCTGAAGCCGAGCTGGTACGGGTCAGACATCACCATGCGGCGGAGCAGCACGAAGCTCGCCGGGTCGAAGAACAGCAACTCGTTGCCGGCGCTGTCGCCGACCAGCAGCTCCTTGCCATCCGGGCTCAGCGCCCAGTGGTGCGGCTCACGCAGCACCGGGATGCGGCGGATCTCTTTCTGAGTCGCCATGTCGATGACGCTGAGCGAGGCGGCGCCGGAGTTCATCACCAGCACCGCGCCGGCGGCGCGCGCACCCGCCGGTGCGGCGAGCAGACCGATCACGGCCAGAATCAGGGCGAGCCGCTTCATGCCAAAGCCTCGTGGGATTTCAGTATCGTCTGAGCGATTCTTATAGCACGGACTGCGCCCGGCGCGAGTGCCGCAGTGCAACAGTCAGCGCACGCCGCTCGGCCAGAGCACCACCCGAATGGTCTGCAACAGGATCATCAGGTCCAGCAGGACGCTGAAATTCTTGACGTAATACAGGTCGTAGCTGAGCTTGGAGCGGGCATCGTCGAGCGATGCGCCGTAGGGATAGTTGATCTGCGCCCAGCCGGTCAGCCCGGCCTTGACCATGTGGCGCTCGTTATACAGCGGCAGCTGGGCGGCCAGTTCGCCGATGAACTCCGGCCGCTCCGGCCGCGGGCCGACCAGCGACATGTCGCCTTTCAGCACGTTGTACAGCTGCGGCACCTCGTCCAGCCGCGAGCGGCGCAGGAAATTGCCGACCCTGGTGATGCGCGCGTCGCCCTTGGCGGCCCAGACCGCGCCCCGCGCCTCGGCATCCACCCGCATGGTGCGCAGCTTGACGATGCGGAACACCCGGCCGCCGCGGGTGACGCGGGCCTGGCGGTAGAAGATCGGGCCACGGTCGCCGAGATACACCGCCGCCATCGAGGCCAGCAGGAATGGCGAGGTCACCGCCAGGATGACCAGCGCCACCGACACATCCAGCAGCCGTTTCAGCAGCCGGTCGAGCAGGCCGAAATAGAAGCCGTCGGAGTACAGCACCCAGCTCAGTTCCAGCCGCTTGATGTCGATGCGGCGGATCTCCTTCTCCAGGAAGCTCATGTATTGCAGCACCGGGTAGCCGGCGGTCTTGCAGGCGATCAGCCCTTCCAGCTTCACGCCGCGCCGCTCGTCGGGCGCCACGACGATCTGGTCGGCCTGAACCACCCGCGCCACCGTCAGCAGGTCGTCGCCGGCCGGCACGATACGGCCGGGTTCCTCATCGGCGAGGCGGGGGTCGATGTCGCCGTGGCTGGGGTCGTGGACGAACACGATGTCATAGGCCAGGTTGCGGCCTTCGTGGCGCAGCATCCAGGCGAGGTCCCAGGCGCGGGCGCCGGCGCCGATGATCATCAGCCGGGACTGGAACACCGCGCGGCGGCGCAGCAGCGAGAACAGCAGCCGCGCAGCACCGCCGCAGCAGGCGAAAGCGATGACTGCCACGAAGAATAGCGCCGCCGCGTTCGGCCAACGCCCCGGCAGGTCGGCCGGCAGCAGGCTGCGTACCATCTCGCCGATCGCCGTCGCCGAGATCGCCGCCAACCCCACCACCAGCGGCAGCCGGGCCAGCGCCTTGCGGGTGTCCAGGATCAGTTCGCGCCGATACAGGCCGAGCGCGTAGAGCAGCAGCAGGTAGGCGACGGGGTGCAGCAGCAGCGGCAGCAGCAGCTTGATCGCCGGCAGCGGCACGCCGAGCGGCACCGCCGTCCAGGCGGCCAGCGGCCAGAGCAGGGCCACGAGGACCGCATCGAAGAAAAACATTGCGGCACTGGCGGTCATGCAGGCGGGCCGGATTCCAGGAATTGTTGGCAGGCGGGGAACTGTTGGCAGGCGGGAGGGCGGGCATGCCGCCGCAGCGATTCGGGCGAGAGTGCATCACCAAAATCTACTTTGCACCATCGGCCAGCGGCGGCGGATGCGCAACCCGTTTGATAGGTCGGCCCCGGCGCGGCAGGCGGCCTGGAGTGTCGCCATCCGCGGGCCCTGGCTGGGCGATGCCGGGGCCGGCGTCGCGTTTTAACCGGCAGTCACTCGGGTGCCGTTCAGTTACGCTGCGGCTGTTCGGGGCGGCGCGGCGGCGCCTGCCGCGGTGCCTCGTGCTGCTGCGGCGGTGCGGGGCGGGCCTGGGGCGCGGGCTGGGGGCGAGGTTCCGGCCGGGGCTGGGGGCGAGCCTGGGGCTGCGGGACCGGCTGCGGCGCCGGGGCGTGGACCTGCGGCTGCGGCGCGCGCGGCGGGGCCGGGCGAGCCTGCGGCACTGGCTGCGGCCTTGGCAGGTTCAGCCCGCCCGCCGGCCGCGGCGGCGCCACCCGTTCCGGCAC
>JBEPTZ010000144.1:0-10475 GCA_041691815.1 Rhodospirillales bacterium
AAAAACTTTATTCACTTTGACGCGGGGGGTGGTTTGGCCTCGGGGCTGCGCGGATGGGGCGGTTTATGCTGAGTTTTGATGTTGTTGTTATCGGCGCCGGGGCGGCCGGGTTGATGTGTGCGATTGCGGCGGGGCGGCGCGGACGGCGGGTGCTAGTGCTGGAGCATGGGCGGCAGGCTGGGGCGAAGATCCTGATTTCCGGCGGCGGGCGGTGCAATTTCACCAATACCGGCACGGTGCCGGGCCGGTTCTTCTCGGCCAACCCGCATTTCGCCAAATCGGCGCTGGCCCGCTACACCCCTGGCGACTTTATCGCCATGGTGGAGCGGCACGGCATCGCCTGGCACGAGAAGGCGCTCGGGCAGTTGTTCTGCGACAGCTCGGCACGCGCCATCGTGGCGATGCTGCTGGCGGAATGCGCGGCCGCCGGGGTGGAGGTGCGCACCGGCTGCCGGGTCAGCGATATCAGCCGGGGCGACGCGTTTCGGGTGGAGAGCGACCAGGGCGAGTTTGCCGCGGCGTCGGTGGTGCTGGCGACCGGCGGGCTGTCGATCCCGAAGATGGGCGCCACCGGCTTCGCGCATGATATCGCGGCACGGTTCGGGCTGGCGCTGGTGGCGCCGCTGCCCGGGCTGGTGCCGCTGGTGTTCGCCGGCGACGATCTCGCGCTGATGCAGCCGCTCAGCGGGCTGGCGCTGGAGGTGTCGGCCGGGTGCGGCCGCAGCAGCTTTCGCGAGGCGCTGCTGTTCACCCATCGCGGGCTGTCCGGGCCGGCGATCCTGCAGATCTCGTCGGTCTGGCGCCAGGGGGAGGCGATCACGCTGGACCTGCTGCCCGGCCAGGATGCGCGCACGCTGCTGCTGGCGCGCAAGCAGGCGCGGCCGAATGCCGAGTTGAAGACGGTGCTGGCCGAAGTCCTGCCGCAGCGCCTCGCCCAGGCGCTCTGCGAGGGCCTGCTACCGAATGCACCGATGGCGCGGCTGCGCGACCGCGAACTGGCGGCGGTGGCGGAGGCGCTGAGCCGCTGGCGGCTGATCCCCGCCGGCAGCGAGGGCTATGCCAAGGCGGAGGTGACATTGGGCGGCATCGATACCGCCGGGTTGTCGTCGCAGACCATGCAGGCGAAGGCGGTGCCCGGGCTGTTCGCGATCGGCGAGGCGGTGGACGTGACCGGCTGGCTCGGCGGCTACAACTTCCAGTGGGCCTGGGCCAGCGGCCATGCGGCGGGCCAGGCGGTCTAGCCCGCCCGCAACCGGCGCTCCCGCAGCAGGATGAACAGTCCGGCGGCGACGATGATGGCGGCACCGACCAGCGTCGCCCCGGTGGGGATTTCGCTGAACGCCAGGTAGCCGAGGATGATCGCCCAGATGATCGAGGAATACTGGAACGGCGCCACCGCCGAGGCCGGCGCCAGTTGCAGGCCGCGATTGACGCACAGATAGGCAATCAGCGAGACCACGCCGATCAGCGCCATCTGTGCGACCGCACCCGGCGTCGGCATCACCCAGCCGAGAGCCGAACTGGCGCCGGTGAACAGCGCCAGCATCGCCACCTGGGAGGCGACCAGCAGCCGGTTCGGCGTGGCGCGCAGCCGGCGGGTGGCGACCAGCGAGGTGGCGTAGAGCAGGCTGCCGAACAGCGCCACCAGCGCATGCACGCCGACGCTGCCAACACCGGCCACGCCAACGCCGCCGCCGACATCCGGGCGCAGCGCCACCAGCACGCCGCCGAACGCCGCCAGCACCGCCAGCCAGCGCCGCCAGCCGACCTGCTCGCGCAGGAACAGCGCCGACAATGCGACGGTGTAGATCGGGGCTGCCATGTAGATGGTGGAAATCCCGGCCAAGGTCAGCGCGGTCAGTGCCCAGTAGTAGCAGCCGACCTCGATGCCCGAGCAGGCCATGCGCAGCGCGTGCAGCCACGGCTTGCCGCCTTCGCGCATCGCCGCGATGTCGCTGGCGCGGATGAACGGCGCCAGCAGCGCCAATGCGACGATCGCCCGCACGAACAGCATCTCGCCGGCCGGATAGGTCGCCACCAGGTGCTTGGCCAGCGCGTTGCAGCCGGAGAACAGGAACACGCCGAGCACCGTCATGCCGATGCCGGCCAGATTGCTGGGTAGCAGAACCTCGGCGATCGGCGCGACACCCGGCGCGGTACGCGGAACAGGCAGGGACACGGCACTCGGCTCCATCCCCCGCCGGCGAGCGGACGGGCGCGGCGCCGATCCTGGCAGCCCGTTGGCGATCCGGCAAGACGATGCCGTGGGCGTCGCGAGGCTTGCTCCTGCCGGCCAGACACGGCAATCTGATCGTTCAGGTGGGCGTTTGACCTGCCACCAAAACGCTGCCGCCGGGTCGCATGGCGCGCAGCACCAGGGAGGAATCGCCATGCCGATCAGCCGCCGCCCCGTGCTCGCGCTGTCCCGCCGAACCCTCGCCGGCTCCGCTGCGGCACTCGCCGCCGGCCTGGCCAGTTGGCCCGCCCGGGCGCAGAAGGGAGTCATCACCTTCGGCTCGACCAACGCGACCTCCAGCAACTACGCGCTGGCGGTGGCGATGTCGAAGGCGATCAAGCAGGAGTTGCCGAACGCCAACGTCTCGATGATCGAGACCGGCGCCAGTGTCGATAATGTGCGCCGCATGACCAAGGGCGAGATCGATTTCGGCCTGGTGATGCTCGACACCATGATCCAGGCGGAATCCGGCGCCGGCCCGTTCAAGAATCACGCGGTGCCCGACGTCGCGGTGCTCTATGCCTACGATGCCGTATCATTGCAGATGGCGGTCCGCGTCGACGCCACGATCAACCGGGTCGCCGATCTCGCCGGCAAGA
Source organism: Rhodospirillales bacterium (assembly GCA_041691815.1). Taxonomy (GTDB): domain Bacteria; phylum Pseudomonadota; class Alphaproteobacteria; order Acetobacterales; family Acetobacteraceae; genus 70-18. The sequence continues at coordinate 2,836 of JBEPTZ010000144.1, forward strand.
AATTCAGCGCCGGGATCCACGGCAGCGGCGCCGAGGTGCTGACCCACCAGATATTCGACGTGCTGGCCGTCAAGCCGCAATGGGTTGCCGGCTCGGTGTCTGACGCGGTGGAAGGCATCAAGAACCGCCAGTTGGTCGGCTACTCCAAGTATGGCGTCGGGGCCGGGCTCGACGCGACGATGCGCGAGCTGCTGACCAGCAACCCGATGAAATTCGTCAGCCTGTCGGACGACGAGGTGAAGAAAATACAGGCGGTGGTGAAAGGCGTCGCCTTCGAGGAGTTGCCGGCCGGCACCATCCCCGGCGAGCCTGCTGCCACGGTGCCGGTGGTGCTGGCCACCTATTCCGCCCGCACCGCCACCATGGATGACGCCACCGCCTATGCCATCTGCAAGGCGATCTACGAGAACCGGCAGTTCCTGATCGAGGTGTTTCCGCACCTGAAGAATTTCGACTTCAAGAAGCAGTCGCTGAAGGTCGAGGCGCTGGGGGTGAAGCTGCATCCTGGCGCCAAGAAATACTGGATGTCGCTCGCCTGAGCGGCTGATGGACCCGCACCCAGTCGCAGCAGAGCAGCCGGCGCCGCCGGCCGCGATGGCGCTGGCGGTGAAGCTCTGCTTCGCCGCCTACGCGCTGTTTCACCTCTACACCTCGATGTTCGGCACGCTTGAGCCGCTGATGCAGCGCGGCCTGTTCATCGGCGGCGGCATCGGCTTCGTGTTCTTCGTCTCCGCCCTTGGCCACTGGCGCCGCCGGCCCGGCATCGCGCTGTTCGACCTGGCGCTGGGGTTGATCGGCTGCTACGGCGGCCTGCATGTCACGCTGAACGCCGACCGGCTGATGGACATCATGAACGACCTCACCTGGTTCGACATGATGATGGGCCTGGTCGCCATGCTGGTGTCGCTGGAGGCGGCGCGGCGCACCGTCGGCTGGTCACTGCCGGTGATGGCGGTGATCTCGCTGATCTTCTACGTCTGGGGCAACCACTTCATCGGCGGCAACTGGCAGCCGCCGCGGGTTTCCTACGAGACCGTGGTGTCCACCCTCTACGCCTCCACCGGCGGGCTGTTCGGCCTGCTCGCCGATATCGGCACCCGGGTGATCGCGGTCTACGTGGTGCTGGGCGCGATGCTGATGGCGGTCGGCGCCGGAGACGTGTTCATGCAGGCGGCGATGCTGATCGCCGGGCGCACCTTCGGCGGTGCGGCCAAGGTCGCGGTGGTCACCTCGGCGCTGTTCGGCACCATCTCCGGTTCGGCGGTGGCCAATGTGATGTCGGTCGGCTCGATCACCATCCCGACCATGATCCGCGCCGGCTATACCCGCGCCTTCTCGGCCGGCATCGAGGCCACCGCCTCGGCCGGCGGGCAGATCATGCCGCCGGTGATGGGCGCCGGCGCGTTCATCATGGCCGAACTGCTGAACATCCCGTATGCCACGGTGGCGCTGGCCGCCGCCATTCCGGCGCTGCTGTATTTCAGCGCGATCTATTTCAGCATCGACTGCTACGCGCGCGACAACGGCCTGCAACCGCTGCCGGCATCACAGATTCCCACCGCACGGCAGGTATTCCTCTCGCCTACCGCGTTGCCGGCATTCGGACCGCTGGCGCTGCTCGCCTGGCTGCTGTTCTCCGGCTACACGCCGAGTTTTGCCGGCGCCGCCGCGGCGATCGCGCTGGTGATAATGGCGACCCTCGCCCGCACCGTCGCCTGGCTGGCCGGCGGCCGCAGCACCCACCTTGCCGGCGAGATGGTGATCGTGCTGCGTCAATTGTGGGACGGGCTGGTCGAGGGCGGCCGCAGCGTGATCATCATCGCTGCCCTGCTGGCCGCCGCCTCGCTGCTGGTGGCGGTGCTGTCGGCAACCGGCCTCGGGGTCAAGTTCTCGCAACTGCTGCTCGGCTTCAGCGGCCAGCATCTGGTCGGCGTGCTGCTGATCTCTGCGGTGCTCTGCGTGCTGCTCGGCATGGACGTGCCGACCACCGCCTCCTATCTGCTGACCGCCTCGGTCACCGCGCCGGTGCTGTCCCGCCTCGGGCTGCCGCCGCTGACCGCACACCTGTTCATCTTCTATTTCGCCATCCTGTCGGCGATCACCCCGCCGGTCTGCGCCTCGGTCTACGCGGCGGCGACGATTGCCGGCGAGGGCTTCTGGCTGGTGGCGCGCGAGGCGCTGCGCATCGCCGGCTCGGTGTTCCTGCTGCCATTCATGATGGTGTATCGGCCGGAACTGCTGATGAACGGCACGCTGCCGGCGATCGCCTACAATGTCGCCGTCGCCTGGGCGATGGTGGTGGCGATCAGCGGCGCCTCGATCGGCCATCTGCTCGGCCCGCTGGGCTGGCCGATGCGGCTGTACCTGTACGCCGCCGCCGGCCTGCTGTTCTACCCGGCCTCCTGGGCAGATGCGGCCGGGCTCGGGATGATCCTGCTGTTCCTGGGCTGGCGGTGGCAGGGCCGCAGGCGGCTGGCGCTGCCGTGAGGGCCGGGCCGGCGGCGGGTGGCGGTTGCCGTTCGACGCCGGCGGCCTGGGACAGCATCCCGCACTTGCTCCCCGAAGGCGGCGGCGGCATGGTCGGATCGTGTCGATTCCGACATCCTTCCTTGGAGTGAGTGCTGCCAGCATGCGAACCAACCGGATGAAGACGATGCTCGACCAGGGGCAGGCGGCGCTGGGCTGTTCGTTGATGTTTCCCTCGCCGCCGCTGGTCGAGATGCTGGCGCATGCCGGGTTCGACTGGGTGCTGCTGGATTGCGAGCATGGCTCGTTGTCGCTGGGCGATCTGGAGGTGATGGCGATGGCGGCCGATGCGGCCGGCATCACCGCCATCGCCCGCCCGCACAGCAATGCCGCCGCCGATATCCAGAGCGTGCTCGACCGCGGGGTCGCCGGCGTGCAGATCCCACATATCAACACCGCCGAGGATGCCAGGCGGGCAGTGCAGGCGGTGAAGTTCGGGCCGGGCGCGGCGCGCGGGCTGGCCGCCGGCACGCGGCCGGATCGCTGGGGCATGGGCGGACGAATGACGGATTTCGCCGCCCAGGCCAACGCGCAGTCGCTGGTTTGCGTGCAGTTGGAGCATCAGCAGGCGATCGAGAATGCCGAGGCGATCCTGCAGGTCGACGGCATCGATGTGTTCTTCATCGGGCCGTCCGACCTGTCGCAGTCGATGGGCCACCCCGGCAATCCAGGCGCCGCGCCGGTGGCCGAGGCGATCCAGGCGACGCTGGCGCGCATCCGCGCCGCCGGCAAGACACCGGGCATGCCGGCCACCGCCGAGGCGCTGCCCGGCGTACTCGCCTCTGGCTGCCGCTACATCTACACCCATCTGCCAAAGGTGCTGGGCGCCGGGGCGGCGGGGTATCTCGCCGGGCGACCCGCCGCTTAGCGAGCCCACCTCTTAGTGAGAGGGTGAGGGTCCGCGCCGACGCTGGATCGGCCATGCGTGGCGCAGGTCGGCAAATCCTGCTTAAAATGGAGCATGTCGTACAGCCCGAAGCCCCGCGTCGCCTTGTTTGTCACCTGCCTGGTAGATCTGCACCGGCCGACCGTGGGGTTCGCCGCGATTCGACTGCTGGAACAGGCCGGGTGCCACGTGGAGGTACCGCGGGCGCAGACCTGTTGCGGCCAGCCGGCCTATAACGCCGGGGACAGCAAGACGGCGCGGGAACTGGCAATCGGGGTGCTGGAGGCGTTCGGCGGCTATGACTATGTGGTGGTGCCCTCCGGCTCCTGCGGCGGGATGTTGAAGCAGCATATGCCGCATCTGTTCGACGCCGACCCCAACCTGCGTGCCAGGGCCGACGCGCTGGCGGCAAAGACCTTCGAATTGGTGAGCTTCCTGACTGATGTGATGGGGGTGACCGAGGTGACGGCGGCGTATTCCGGCACCGCAACCTACCACGATGCCTGCGCCGGGCTGCGGGAATTGGGGGTGAAGGCGCAGCCGCGGGCGTTGCTCGGCAGCGTCGCCGGACTCAAGCTCACCGAGATGAAGGAGCCGGAAGTGTGCTGCGGCTTCGGCGGCACGTTCTGCGTCAAATATCCGGAGATTTCCGTGCGCATGGTCACCGACAAGGCGCACGACATCGTGGCGACCGGCGCCGACACGCTGCTGGCCGGCGACATGGGCTGCCTGCTGAACATGGCGGGACGGCTGAAGCGCGAGGGCAGCGCGGTGAAGGTGCGGCATGTGGCCGAGGTGCTGGCCGGGATGACCGGCGACGTGCCGGCAATTGGCGATGGGCGGGGCGGCGAGGGGCGGGGCTGAACGATGGAATCGAGTGCTGCCAGTTTTCCGGCCAATGCGCACGCGGCGCTGGCCGACGCCGGGTTGCAGAAGGCGCTGGCCTTTACCCGGCCGGCGTTCCCGGCCCGGCGGGCGGCGGCGGTTGCCGCCCTGCCGGAGTTCGAGCGGCTGCGGGATATCGGCCGCGATATCAAGAACCACACGCTGGCGAACCTGGATTTCTACCTGGAGACCTGGGCCGACAACGTGGAGCGGGCCGGCGGCCATGTGCATTGGTGCCCGACCGCCGCGGATGCCCGCGCCGCCGTGCTGGCGATCTGCCAGACGGCCAATGCGCGCACCGTGACCAAGGGCAAGTCGATGATCTCCGAGGAGATCGCCATCAACGACCATCTCGAGGCGCATGGCATCGAGCCGGTCGAGACCGATCTCGGCGAATACATCCTGCAACTCCGCCACGAACCGCCGAGTCATATCATCGCGCCGGCGTTCCATCTCAACCGCGAAGATTGGGAGGCGAGTTTCCGCAAGTCGCATACCGACCTGCCGGCCGACCGGGTGTTCAACGAGCGTCGCGATATCCTGACCGAGGCCAGGCGCAAGCTGCGGGAGAAGTTCCTGGCCGCCGATGTCGGGATCACCGGGGCGAATTTCCTGATCGCCGAGAGCGGCAGCAGCGTGATCGTCACCAACGAGGGCAACGGCGACCTGACCCAGACGCTGCCGCGGGTGCATATCGTGCTGGCCAGCATCGAGAAGGTGGTGCCGACGCTGGAGGACGCGACCAGCCTGCTGCGGCTGCTGGCGCGCTCAGCGACCGGGCAGGATATGTCGGTCTACACCACCTTCTCCACCGGGGCGCGGCGGCCGGGCGACCTGGACGGGCCGGAGGAATACCATGTGGTTCTGCTCGATAACGGGCGCTCCGGCATGATCGGCACCGAGTTCCAGGACATGCTGCGCTGCATCCGCTGCGCTGCCTGCATGAACCATTGCCCGGTGTATTTCGCGGTCGGCGGACATGCCTATGGCTCGGTGTATCCCGGCCCAATGGGGGCGGTGCTGACGCCGGCGCTGGAGGGGGTGGACAAGGCCGGGCATCTGCCGAACGCCAGCACCTTCTGCGGCAAATGTGAGAGCGTCTGCCCGGTGAAGATCCCGCTGCCGAACCTGATGCGACATTGGCGAGAGCGGGAGTTCGAGCGGCATCTGACGCCGGCGGCGATGCGCAGCAACCTGGCGCTGTGGGCGTGGTTCGCGCGGCGGCCGGGGATGTATCGGTTCGCGACGCGCATCGCGGCCTGGACGCTGGGGTTCATGGGGCGCAAGCGGGGGCGGTTTACCCGGCTGCCGTTCGCCGGCGGCTGGACTGACGGGCGCGACCTGCCGGCGCCGGAGGGGGAGACATTTTTTGCCCGCTACAAGCGCGAACAGCGGGCGGGGCGGGCGTGATGCAGGCAGCAAGCAGCGCTTTTTTGAAAAAAAGCGCGCAAAAAACTTTATCCACAGGTGCGCCCCTCCTGTCGGCGCCGGGAGCGGCGAAGCCACGGATAAAGTTTTTTTGCTTCTTTGTTTTCAAACAAAGAAGTCTTCCTTGCCTCCTCGGAGCCATGCAATGAGCCGTGAACAAATTCTCGGCGCGATCCGGCGCGGCATGCAGCGTGGCAAGCTGCCCGAGGATCAAGCGATGGCGCTCAGGGCGCGGCTGGCGGCGCATCCGCGCCAGTTGGTGCCGATGCGCTCGCAGGTGGCGCGACCGGCGCAGGTGGCGCTGTTCATCGCCAATGTGGAGAAGGAATTCGGCACGGTGGCGCGGGTCGCCTCACTGGCCGAAGTGCCGGCGGCGGTGGCGGATTATCTCACCAGCCAGAACCTGCCGACCGATTTCGCGCTGGCGCCGCATCCGGAGCTGACCGAGCAGGTGCCCTGGGCCGAGCGGCCGCTGCTGACGGCACGGGTGGGGCGAGCGCAGGCCAGCGATATGGTGTGCGTGCAGCATGGCTACGCGGCGGTGGCCGAGACCGGCACGCTGATGCTGCCGGCGGCGCCGGAGCGGCCGACGACGCTCAATCTGCTGGGCGACACCGCGATCGTGGTGCTGCGGGCCAGCCGGGTGGTGGGGCCGTTCGAGGCCGCCTGGGACCTGCTGCGGGCCGAGCGCCAGGATGCGGTGACCGGCGGCTTCATGCCGCGCAACGTGATGCTGGTGACCGGGCCGTCGCGCTCGGCGGATATCGAGTCGACACTGGAACTCGGCGCGCATGGGCCGCGACGGCTGCATGTGGTGCTGGTGGATGACGATCCCGCCGCATTGGCCGGGGCGGCCTGATGTGTTCATGCCGGGTCGGAAGGGGCTGAGCGAGGCCGATCGGGCCATCTGGGCGCTGTACGCGCGGCAGGTGCAGGCGCTGCCGGGCCATGCCGTGCCGGAATTGCCGCCGGAAATGGTGGTGGTGGAGACCGTGTCGCGGACGGTGGTGATGGCCAGTCCGCGGCCGATGCCGGCCGGGATCGCCACGCTGGCCGTGGGCAACCAGCCGGGGGGGCTGGATAACGCGACCTGGAACCGGTTCCGCTCGGGCAAGCTGGCTGCCCTGCGTACGCTCGATTTACATGGGCGCACGGCGCAGCACGCGTTCCAGGCGTTGCAGGCGTTTCTGCAGACAGCGCATGCCGACCAGGTGCGCTGCGTCGAGGTGATCACCGGGCGCGGTGCCGGTGAACGCGGCGGGGTGATACGGCGGGAGTTTCCGATGTGGCTGAACCTGCCGGCGCTGCGGCCGCTGGTGCTGGCGGCCAGCCATCCGCATGCGGCCAATCCGGGGTCGGTGCGCGTGCTGCTGCGGCGATTAAGATGAAGCGAGAAAGCAAGTCTTCTTTGTTTGAAAACAAAGAAGCAAAAAAACTTTGTCCGTTGAGGTTTTGGCGCCGGTGACGCCGTTTGGAGCCCGGGTGCGCGCTTTGCGGGCCGAGCGGGGCATGACGCTGAGTGCGCTGGCGGAGCAGTTGCGGGTGTCACCAGCGTATCTCTCGGCGCTGGAGCACGGCAAGCGCGGTGCACCCGGCACCGGATTGGTGCATCAGGTCTGCGATCTGTTCGGGCTGATCTGGGACCAGGCGGAGGAACTGTCAGCCCTGGCGCGGCTGTCGCATCCGCGCGTGGTGGTGGATACTGCGGGCCTGACGCCGGAGCAGACGGCGCTGGCCAACCGGCTGGCGCAGACCATCCATCGGTTGTCGCCCGAGGCAGTGGCGGGGCTGCACGCAATGCTGGACGCCACCACGCCGCCGCCGCGCGCGCGATTGCGACGGGCGGCGGGCCGATCCTAGATAAGTGTCTGACTCAGAATGCGGGGTTTGATTTCAGGCTCTTGCGAGGGTACGG
>JBEPTZ010000145.1:0-10286 GCA_041691815.1 Rhodospirillales bacterium
ACCCTGGCCCGCCGGCTGCGCGCCAGCGCCCGCGCCACCGCCGCCACCGCCGGCCCGCGCAGCCGCAGCCGTACCACCGGCACTTCCTGGCCGCCGGCCGACAGCACGCCGTCCAGCAGCACCGCCCGCATCCCGTCGGCCGTCACCTCCCGCCGGGTTGCCGCCATCCGCCCGACCACCAGCAGCGGCCCGGCGTCATGCGCCAGCGGCTCGGCGGTCGCCGCCTCCCGCACCACCTCGGCCGGCTGGCCGGGCAGCCAGCGCCCGCCCGGCTCCGGCCTGGTGCGCAGCAGCCGCCATTGCACCACCCTGCCGCGCCGCTGCTCCTCCAGCACCAGGCCCTGCGCCGCCAGGCTGCCGTCCGCATCGTCGTGCCAGGTGAGCGAGACCCGGGCCAGGCTCGGGCGTGCGGGCGCGATCAGGCGCAGTAGGCCAACCGGCGAGTCCAGCTCCAGGACGAGGTCAAGATCCAAGGAAGGTCTTCTTTTTGTGAACAAAAAGAAGCAAAAAAACTTTTTGTCCGTGGCGGTTCGACGGGCCGATCGCTAGTCGGCCAGTTCGCGCGGGCTCAGCATGCGGATCAGCCGGCCGCCGCCCTCGTCCAGCGCCTGCCACGGGCCGGGAATCGAGAACTCCGCCAGCGCGCCGGTCGGGTAGCCGGCCTGCAACCGCCTGGTCTGCTCGTTGGCCAGGCTCATCTCCCCCGGCCCCACCAGATGCAGCGCCAACTCATGCAGCCCCGGGTTATGCCCCAGCAGCAGCACGCTGCGCGCCGTCTCGGCCACGCCATGCAGCACCTGCAGCAGCTGCGCCCTGGTGGCCAGATACAGCCCCTCGATCACCTCCACCAGCGGCGTCTCGTCCCACGGCTCCAGCAGTTCCAGCGTCTGCAGCGTCCGGCGCGACGGCGACACCAGCACGATGTCCGGCGCCAGCCCCAGCGCCACCATGCTGGTGCGCACCGCCGCCGCGGCTGCACGCCCGCGCACGTTCAACGGCCGGTCATGATCGGAAAGTTGCGGGTCGTCCCACGAGGATTTCGCATGACGCATCAATAGAAGCTGGCGCACGGCGATGACGGCTCTCCTCGGCTAACATTTCCCCGGCCCGATCTTGGCACGCCCGGCGCTACTTGTCCCGCCCCCGCTGCGCATTCTGCTGCCGCTCCGCCGGCCGCTGCGCCAGCGCCCATTGCAGCCCGGCGGTCAGCCAGTCGGCGCGCATCTCGTGCCCGCCAGGGTGCAGGCACAGCTGCACCGCCCCGCCGGCGGCACAGCCGGCCCACTCGGTGCACTGCTCGTCGCCCACGTCGGAGAACTGCCGGGCCGGCGCGGTGCAGTGGTCGGTGGCGCGGAAAATCTCCAGGCCCTTGTCGATATCGCCCATATGGAACCGCCGCAGCATCACCCGCCCGACCATCGGCACAACCTTGTCGTCGGTGCCATGCAGATGCCGCAGCGCCACCGGCCGCTTGCAATGCGCCGGCATCGGCAGCCAGAACCCGCCCGACATCGGCAAAAACGCGGTGAAGCCGCGCGGCGCGTGGCAAGCCATCTGCCAGGTCATCGAGCCGCCGATCGAGAACCCGCCCAGCACCACCATCTGGTGGTCGATCGGCCAGCGCTTCTCCACATCGTGCAGCACCGCGCGCAGAAACCACACATCGTCGCGCCCGCCATCCGGCGCCGCAGTGCCCGGCATGCCGGTGCCGGACCACGAGGTGCCGCGCCCGTCCGGCGCCACCAGCATGAAGCCCAGCTTCGCCGCCACCCCGCCGACATCGGCGTCGCTCACCATGTCATGGCCGTTGGCGCCATAGCCATGCAGGAAGATCAGCAATTTCATCGGATTATGCCCGTCCCAGCCCGGCGGCAGCGCCACCTTGAAGGTGCCGTACGGGTGCTTCTTGCCCTGCAACACGCAGTCCGTGCAGGGCGGTTTCACCCGCGCCTCGGCGGCTGACAACACCGCCGGCAACAGCAGCAGCGCCAGCGCGATGCACGCCAGCCACCGCATCCAGGCCCGGCCATTCACCCCGCCGCGGATCGTCGCCATGCCGTCCCCCATCGCTGCCGGCGATGCTACGCCGGCGGCGGCAGATCAATCCAGGAAAGATGTCCGCCCTTGCCGGCGCCGGTATCGAGAAACACCGCCACCCCGCCGTTATTGCCGCGCCGCACATAGGGCCGGCCGTCGCTGCTGCGCCGATCATGGCCGCAATATACCGTGAGCCCGGCCGGAATCCGGTCCACCCAGCGCAGGCTGCGCTCCGGATAGCCGTCGGCCTGCACCCGCCCGGTCGGCTCGCCATACAGCGCCCGCGACAGCACGCCATGCACCCGGCCCTCCGGCACCGCCTCCGGCTGATTGCCGACCATCTCGGTATGGAAACCGCCATGCACGAACATGATGTCGCCCCAGCGTAGCCAGGCCGGCGCCTGACCCAGCCGCAGCAGCGCCTCGGCGCGCAGTTCGTCATCCAGTTGCCCCAGGGTTTCCGCCAGTTCCGGCCCCACCCGCACCTTGTTGCCGCGCAGCGCCCGCAGCAGCTTCAGGTCGTGGTTGCCGAGCAGGAACAGCCCGCGCCCCTCGTCCTGCAGCCGGAAGGCGATGCGCAGCGCCTCGGCACTGCCCGGCCCGTAATCGGTCAGGTCGCCCAACTGCACCACGAACAGATCGGTCTCGGCGGCGAACGCGAAGGCGTGCGCATCGCCATGCACATCGCCGATCACCCGCACCCCGCGCCCGGCGGGGATTTCGGCGGTCGGAACCGAGAGCGGGGAAAAATCAGCCATCGACCGCTGCCATTCCGGCAAACGCCGCCAGCGCCCGCGCCCGCCCGGCGCCGAGTTCGACAATCGGCTCCGGGTACTCCCGCCCCAACCGCACCCCGGCGGCCGCCAGCACGCCCTCCGGCGCCTCCCACGGCGCATGCACGAAGCGGTCCGGCAGCCGCGCCAGTTCCGGCACCCAGGCGCGCACATAGCCGCCATCGGCATCGAATTTGCGGCCCTGCAACACCGGATTGAACACCCGGAAATACGGCGCCGCATCCGCCCCGCAGCCGGCCACCCACTGCCAGGAGGCGCTGTTCTGCGCCAGATCGGCATCCACCAGGGTATCCCAGAACCACGCCTCGCCGGCCTGCCACGGCAGCAGCAGATGCTTTACCAGGAAGCTGGCGACGACCATCCGCACCCGATTATGCATCCAGCCGGTCGCCCAGAGCTGCCGCATCCCGGCATCGACCAGCGGAATCCCGGTCGCTCCGCGCTGCCAGGCGCGCAGTCCGCCGGCATCCTGGCGCCACGGCATCGCGGCGAAACCCGCCCGCAGCGGCGCCTCCGGCAGGCTGGGATGGTGCCACAGCAGGTGCGCGGCAAACTCCCGCCACAGCACCTCGGACGTGAATTTCGCCGCATTTTCAGTCGCATGCAGCACCTGCCCGGCGGAAATCTCACCCCAGGCCAGATGCGGCGACAGCATCGAGGTCCCATCCACCGCCGGTAGGTCGCGCCGCTCGGCATACCCGCTCAGCCCCTCGGCGCCAAACCGCGCCAACCGGGCCGCCGCGCCGGCCTCACCAGGCATCCAGCCGGCCCGCAACCCGCCGGCCCAATCCGGCCGCTCCGGCAGCAACCCCCAATCCGCCAGCCGATCCCCCGGCGGCAGAGTGGCGCCATCAATCCGCTCCGGCGCCGGCTGCGGCGCCCCGAGTGCTGCCATCCGTGCCTGACAGGCACGCGCGAACGGAGTGTAGACGCCGTACGGCGTGCCGGCCTGGGTCATGATCTCGGTGGGCGAAAACGCCAATGTCGTCAGATGGGTGCGCAGCCGGCCGCCCAGCCTGCGATGCACCTCGCGCAGCGCCACCCTGGCCCAGGGCTCGGTCGGCAGCCCGGCATGCACCGCCACCGCCCCGGTTTCCGCCAGCAGCGCCGGCAGCACCTGCTCATACCGCCCCCGCCGCAGCAGCAACGGCGCACCGCGCGCCGCCAGATCGCCGGCCAGCGCCGCCAGGCTCTGATGCAGCCACCAGCGCGACGCCCCGCCCGGCGCCCACGACCCGGCCGAGGCCTCATCGAGCACGAACACCGGCAGCACCTGATGCCCGCTGGCCACCGCCGCCACCAGCGCGGCATTGTCCGCCAGCCGCAATTCGCGGCGGAACCACAGGATGACCTTAGCTCGGGGCGGGGGATGGCTGGTCATCGTGGCGCGAGGTCTCCCTGGGCGACACGTTGACGCACGTGGGCCGGCTGCGAATACCCTATATATGGGGCAACACGGCGTTTTGTGCAGCGCCTCGACGTGCCGCCAGCGGGAAGCTGAACAGTCTGTCACGCCCCAGCAGAAACACCCGCCCGCCACGCGGAAACAGCCCGGCAATGGCCGGATCGCGCACATCGAGCCCGCCGGTATAGGCACCGATCGCCGGCAGCAGCAGCCGCCTGGCATCGGCGACGAAACACGGCCTTGTGATCACCGCACCAGCCGTCGGCACGCTGGCCTTCGGGTGATAATGCCCGGAAATCTCGGCATTCTCCGCCGTCGCAATATGCCGGAACACCAGCCCGCCCAGCCGCAACGCGGCCACCGACACCCCCGGCAACCCCGCCGGCGGCGCCGGGTCGTGATTGCCGAGCACCCAAACCATCTCGGTCGCCCGCGCCATCGCCGCCAGACGCTGCGCATCCGCCGCCTGCAAGCGCGCCACACCATTGATATCGTGGAAACTATCGCCCAACGCCACCAGCATCGCCGGCCGGTGGCGGCGCAGCAGCCGGGCCAGGCGGTCCAGCGTCGCCCTGGTGTCCCACGGCGGCAGCAGGGAGCCCTTGGCGGCCGCCGCCGAGCCCTTTTCCAAGTGCAGGTCGGCCACTGCAAGGAGGCTGCGGGCAGGCCAGAACAGGGCGCCTTCGGGGTCGAGCATTAACCGCTCGCCGGAGAAGTGGAAGGGAGTCATAGGGAAGGGTTCTTTTTTTGAAAAAAAAGAACCAAAAAAACCATCCGACTTGCGACAGCGGAGTGGATGAGACTCCGTACACTCCAATGGATAAAAAGTTTTTTTGCTTCTTTTTGTTCACAAAAAGAAGTGCTTCCCTTGCCTTGCCTCACCCAAACAACCTCCCCTGCTCGGTTGCCTCTGCCACCAATGCCTCGGCATCCGCCAGCAATGCATCATCGCCGGCCGCGTTGCGCACGCTGGTGCGGCCGATTTCCAGCAGCACTGGCACGGACAGGGGCGAGACGCGGGACAGTACCATGTGGCGCAGGTGGCCTTTGGCGCGGCGCAGCAGCAGGGCGATGCGGGCGAGGTCGGTGAGGCCGCCGGCGGCGTCGGCGCGGGTGGCGCGCAGCAGGATGTGGTCCGGCTGGTGGCGGCGTAGCACGTTGTAAATCAAGTCGGAATTGACCGTCACCTGGCGGCGGTTCTTGTCGGCGCCGGGGTGGTGGCGCTCGATCAGGCCAGCGATCACCGCGACGTTGCGGAAGGTGCGGCGCAGCATGGAGCTTTCGGCCATCCAGGCTTCCAGGTCGTCACCGAGCATGTCTTCGTCGAACAATCGTGCGATATCATGTGGTTGTCGGGCGCACCAGATGCCCAGCACGTAGTCGGTGGCGACGAAGCCGAGCGGCGCCATGGCGAAGCGCTGCATGCGCCGGGTGAGCAACATGCCGAGGGTCTGGTGGGCGTTGCGGCCCTCGAAGCAGTAGGCGACCAGATACCAGCGGTCGCCGCGCGGGAAGGTTTCCACCAGCAGGTCGTTGGGGCCGGGGAGGCGGGAGACATAATGCTGTAGTTTCAACCACTCCTGCACCGGTTCCGGGTAGAGGTGCCATTGTGTGCGGTCGGCCAGCATGGCGCGGACGCGGTCGGCCAGGTTGGTGGTCAGCGGCATGCGGCCGCCGGCATAGGCGGGGACCTTGGGTTCGCCGGTGCCGCCGTCGGCGACTTCGCAGACGGTCTCGCGTAAACGCAGGAATTTCAACAGCCTGCCGGCGAACATGAAGGTGTCACCGGGGGAGAGCATGTTGACGAAATACTCTTCCACCTCGCCGAGCAGCGGGCCGCGGGCGAGGCGGACCTTGAGCAGCGGTTCCTCGACGATGGTGCCGATGTTCATTCGCGCCTGGCGGGCGGTGCGCTCGCCGCGGATGTGGATCCGGCCTTCGGAATCGCGGAACAGTTTTCTATATTGTTCATAGGTTTGCAGCGCGTAGCCGCCGGTTTCCACGAAGTCCAGCACGGCGTCGAAATCGGCGCGCGGGAGCTGGGCGTAGGGGGCGGCGGTGCGGATTTCGGCGTATAGCGCATCGGGCAGGAACGGGCCGGCGCAGGCCATCAGCAGCAGGTGCTGGGCCAGCACGTCGAGGCCGCCAGGTCCTGGGGGATCGCCGTCCAGGGCGTTGGCGGCGACGCCCAGGATGGCGGCCTCACATTCCAATACTTCGAAGCGGTTAGCGGGTACAAGTATGGCGCGGCTGGCTTCGTCCATGCGGTGATTGGCGCGGCCGACGCGCTGCAACAGGCGGGAGACGCCTTTCGGCGCGCCGACCTGCAGCACCTGGTCGACGCCGCCCCAGTCGATGCCGAGATCGAGCGAGGAGGTGGCGACCACGGCGCGCAGCTTTCCTTCCGCCATTGCGGCCTCGACGCGCAGGCGCTGGGCGCGTTCCAGGCTGCCGTGGTGGATGGCGATCGGCAGGGTTTCAGTGTTGATTTTCCACAATTCCTGGAAGAGCAACTCGGCCTGGGCGCGGGTGTTGACGAACACGATGGTGGTGCCGGCGGCGCGGATGCGGGCGAGGATGTCGGGTGCGCTGGCCAGCCCCATATGGCCCGACCAGGGCAGGCGTCCGGCGGGCAGCATCATGGTGATCTGTGGTGGCGTGCCGCCCTGGGTGGTGATGCGGGCGGGGTTGCGGCCGACATAGGCGGCGATGGCGTCGGGGTGGGCGACGGTGGCGGAGAGGCCGAGACATGTCGCAGTGGGTGAGATGGTGTGTAGGCGGGCGAGACATAATGCGAGCTGATCGCCGCGCTTGGAGCCGGATAAAGCGTGGATTTCGTCGATGATAATGCGCCGAATCGCGGCAAAAAACGTGTGGGCCTCGGGTTGGGAGAGCAGGACGGCGAGGCTTTCGGGGGTGGTCAGCAGGATGTTGGGCGGATTTTCGCGCTGTTTTCGCCGCTCGGTGGGGCTGGTATCGCCGCTGCGGGTGGCGATGGTTATATCTAATGATAGTTCACAAATCGGCCGTATCAGGTTGCGCTGCACGTCGGCGGCCAGGGCTTTCAGCGGCGAGATGTAGAGTGTGTGCAGGCCGGGCTGCGGGGCGGCGTGCAACTCGGTGAGGGTGGGGAGGAAACCGGCCAGAGTCTTGCCGCCGCCGGTGGGGGCGATCAGCAGCACGCTGCGGCCGGCCTGCGTCGCGGCCAGCACGTCCATCTGGTGCGGCCGTGGGGTCCAGCCTTGGTGGGTGAACCAGGCGGCGAAGGGTTCCGGTAATGTTCCCGTCATGGCAGGATAGATAACGAGTCTGGCGGGCGGGTGGAAGCCGGCTTGCTGGTGAAAGGCTACGATGGCGCATCCCGAGACATGGCTGAAAGTGCTGCCGGCGGGGCTGTTCTGCGTGCCGGGTGGGTTCTTTATCGATCCGCTGCGTGGGGTGGAGCGGGCGGTGGTGACGCATGCGCATTCCGATCATGCGCGGCCGGGGCATGCGGCGGTGCTGGCCGGTGCGGCGACCTTGGCGTTGATGCAGGCGCGGGGGATCGCCGGGGCCAGCGAGCAGGCGTTGGGGTGGGGGGAAAGGCTGCGGGTTGGGGAGGTTGAGCTATGGTTGCAGCCGGCTGGGCATGTGTTGGGGAGTGCGCAGGTGGTGATGGAATACCAGGGCAGCCGGGTGGTGGTGAGCGGGGATTACAAGCGGCAGGCGGATCGGAGTTGTGCGGGGTTCGTGCCGGTGGGGTGCGACGTGTTTGTCAGTGAGGCGACGTTCGCGTTGCCGGTGTTTGTGCATCCCGAGGCGCGGGTGGAGATCGGGCGGCTGCTGGCCAGCGTGGCGCTGTTTCCCGGGCGGACGCATGTGGTCGGGTGCTACTCGCTGGGCAAGACGCAGCGGCTGATTACCTTGTTGCGCGATGCGGGGTGGGAGCGGCCGATCTATCTGCATGGGGCGTTGGCTAATATGTGCGCGGTGTATGAGGCGCTGGGGGTGGGGCTGGGGGAATTGCGGGCGGCGACGGTGGCGGCGAAGGCGGAACTGGCCGGGCAGATTGTGCTGGCGCCGCCGTCGGCGATTGCCGATCGCTGGGCGCGGCGGCTGGTGGAGCCGGTGGTGTGCATGGCGTCGGGCTGGATGCGGGTGCGGCAGCGGGCCAAGCAAGGGGGCGTGGAGTTGCCGCTGGTGATTTCCGACCATGCCGATTGGCGGGAGTTGAATGACACCATTGATGAGGTGGGGGCACCGGAGGTCTGGGTGACGCATGGCAGCGAGGAGGCGCTGATCCATGAGATCGGCAAGCGGGGCGTGCGCGGGCGGGCGCTGCGGCTGATCGGGTATGGGGACGAGGAGGGGTGATCGCGTTTGCGGCGCTGCTGGAGGGGCTGGTGTTCACGCAGTCGCGGTTGGCCAAGGTGGCGTTGCTGCGGCGGTATTTTGCCAGCCAGCCGGACCCGGATCGGGGGTGGGGGCTGGCGGCGGTGGCGGGCGGGCTGGTGTTTCCGCAGGCCAAGGCGGGGATGATCCGGGCGCTGGCGGCGGAGCGGACTGATCCGGTGCTGTTCGCGCTTTCCTATGACTTTGTCGGCGATCTGGCGGAGACGGTGGCGCTGATGTGGCCGGCGGCGGCGAGCAATGCCGGGCCGCCGGGGTTGGCGGAGGTGGTGGAGACGCTGCGGAGTGCGGCCAGGGCGGAGATTCCGGGGATTGTGGCGCGGTGGCTGGATGCGTCGGATGCCTCGGTGCGGCTGGCGCTGCTGAAGCTGGTGACCGGCGGGCTGCGGGTGGGGGCGTCGGCGCGGCTGGCGCGGGTGGCGTTGGCGGAGATGGCTGCCAAGGAAACCGGGGGCGTTTCGGCGGATGATATCGAGGAGGTCTGGCATTCGCTGGCGCCGCCTTATGCGTCGTTGTTTGCCTGGCTGGAGGGGCGGGGCGCGCGGCCTGATCCGGCCGACGCACCGGTGTTTCGGCCGCCGATGCTGGCGCATCCGCTGGAGGAGGGGGATGTCGCGGGGTTGGAGGTGGCGGGGCTGCGGGCGGAGTGGAAATGGGACGGGATACGGGTGCAACTGGTTTCCACGGCTGGGGGGCGGCGGCTGTATTCGCGGGGGGCGGAGGATATTTCCGCGGGGTTCCCGGAGATTGTCGAGGCGATGGAGTTCGAGGGCGTGCTGGATGGCGAGTTGCTGGTGGTGCGCGACGGGGTGGTAGCGCCGTTTGCCGATTTGCAGCAGCGGCTGAACCGCAAGAGCGTGGGGGCGAAGTTGCGGGCTGGGTTTCCCGCTGAGGTGATGCTGTACGACATGCTGTTCGATGGCGCCGAGGATATCCGGGGGCTGCCGTTCGATGTGCGGCGGGCGCGGCTGGAGGGGTGGTTCGCGCGGGTGCGGCCGGGGCGGATGCGGTTGTCGGAGATGATCGGGTTTGCGGATTTCGAGGCGTTGCGGGCGCTGCGGGCGGGGGCGCGGGCGGCGGCGGTTGAGGGGTTGATGCTGAAGCGGGGGGATTCGGCTTATGTGCCGGGGCGGCCGCGCGGGCTGTGGTGGAAGTGGAAGCGCGATCCGCTGACGCTGGATGCGGTGCTGATGTATGCGCAGCGCGGGCATGGGCGGCGGAGCGGGTCGTTCTCCGATTACACGTTCGGGGTGTGGCGCGAGGACGGGGTGCTGGTGCCAGTGGGCAAGGCCTATTTCGGGTTCACCGATCGGGAGTTGGCGTGGCTCGATAAGTGGATCCGCGAACACACGGTGGCGAAGTTCGGGCCGGTGCGGGAGGTGGAGCAGGCGCTGGTGCTGGAGGTGGCGTTCGACGCGGCGCAGCTTTCGAGCCGGCATAAATCGGGGGTGGCGCTGCGGTTTCCGCGGATTTCGCGGCTGCGGGCGGATAAGCCGGCCAGCGAGGCGGATCGGCTGGAGACGGTTATGCGGTTGGCGGAGGGGTAGGACGGAAAGGCAGAAAGGCAGCAAGAAAGATTCACAAAGAGACGTAGAGACGTAGAGGCGAAGGGGAGAAGGGGAGAAGGGGAGAAGGGGAGAAGAGGAGAAGAGGAGAAGAGG
>JBEPTZ010000146.1:0-10167 GCA_041691815.1 Rhodospirillales bacterium
GCGCCGCCGGTGGTCTCGGTGACCGCGATATTGACCACGCTCGGCATCACCCGCTTGACCAGCGGGGCGAAGCTGTCCGGCCCGCTGCGGGCCGCGGCCGGGCTGGCGCCGGCCAGCAGCGCCGGCAGACTCGCGAGGGCAAGCGCACCCAAGGTGCGGCGCTGAAGCCTGCGGGGTTGAAGGCTGCGGGGTTGAAGGCTGGGCATCGGCACGACTCCGGCAGGCGCGTTACAATGTTAATGCGTTGCAGGTGGCGATCCATTAGCGGCGCGACAAGGTTGCCGCGGCCCCGGCAGCGGATGACAAATCCGACAGGCGACGGGCACTGGCACGCGGTTACGCCGGATTTTCCGGCCAGTCATGGCGCGGATAGCGGCCGCGCATATCCTTGCGCACCTCGGCCCAGGCGCCGCGCCAGAAGCCGGCGAGGTCGGCGGTGATGGCGATCGGGCGACGCGCCGGAGACAGCAGGGCGAGCCGCAATTCGATCCGCCCGCCGGCCAGCCGCGGCGTTTCAGCCAACCCGTAGAACGCCTGGGCGCGCGCCTCGGCCAGCGGCACCGGCTGGGCGTAGTCCACCGCCGCGCGGCCGCCGGGCAGCGCCAGGTGGGTGGGGAGTTCGCGGTCGAGCCGCGCCGCCAGCGCCCAGTCCAGCCGGCCGCGCAGGATCGCGTGCAGGTCGAGCTTTTCCACCGCGGCGAGGCGGCTGAGGCCATGCAGGTGCGGCGCCAGCCAGTCGGCGCGGCTGGCGGCCAGCGCGTCGTCGGACAGGTCGGGCCAGCCGGCCTCCGGTTCCAGGGCGCGCAGCAGGGCGACGCGGGCGCAGAACTGGCGGGCGGCGTCGGTCCATGGCAAGGCTGAGATGGCGACCGCTTCGGCGAGCGCGGCGGCGGTCTCGGCGGGGTCGGCGGTCTCGGTGCGGTCCTCCAGCACCAGCGCGCCAAGGCGGCGGCGGCGGCGTGCGAGGACCGAACCGGTGGCCGGGTCCAGCCCGGTCTCCACCTGCTCGGTCACCCGTTCGGCCAGCACCGCAGGCAGGTCGGTGGCGTCCAGGATTGCGGCGAGGCGGATGCGGGCTGAACCCTTCATCTCCAGGCTGGCAACCGCCAGCAGCCGGGCCTTGGAGAGTGGGTCGGCCAGCGGCAGCTTGGCACCGCCGCCACCGGACAGGCGGAAACTGCCCGGTTCGCCGCGGCGCTGGGCGATGCGATCGGGGAAGCCGGCGGCCAGCAGGCGGGCCGGGTCGCCGTCGGCGCGGAGTTCGGGCAGGCGCAGGCGGCGACGATACTGGGCGCTGGCGCGGCGGATGCGTGACACCACGCCGCGATCAGCGTCCAGCCCGCCTTCCAGCGCCGCCAGGCGCAGCCCGATATCGGCCGGGGCGTCGCGGGCGCGCAGCGGGTCACGCTCCTCCAGCAGGGCCGCGAGATCGCAGGCCAAGGCCGCCTCGGGCGGCGATTCGGCCGCCAGCATCATCGCCGAGAGCCTTGGATGGGCGCCGAGCCGGGCCATCCGCCGGCCGCGTTCGGTGATCCGGCCGGCGCCATCCAGCGCCCCCAACTCGGCCAGCAGCGCCTCGCCGGCGGCCAGCGGGCCGGGTGGTGGCGGGTCCGGGAAGGACAGATCGGCCGGCGCAGTGCCCCAGCTGGCGCAGTCCAGCGCCAGGCCGGAGAGCTCGGCTTCGAGGATTTCCGGTCGGTCGAATTGCGGCAGGCCGCGATGCAGTGGCGCGGTCCACAGGCGGATCGCCACACCCGGCGCCTCGCGCCCGGCGCGGCCGGCGCGCTGGTCGGCGGCGGCGCGGCTGATCCGCAGCGTGGCGAGGCGGGTGAGGCCGGTGGCCTGGTCCATGCGCGGCGCGCGCCGCCAGCCGCCATCGACGACGATGCGCACGCCGGGGACGGTCAGCGAGGTTTCCGCGATCGAAGTCGCCAGCACCACACGACGCCCCTCGGCCGGGCGCAGCGCGCGGTCCTGCTCGGCCGGCGGCAGGTCGCCATGCAACGGCAAAACCAGTGCGCCACAGCCCTGCAAAGCGGCTTCAGCGCGGCGAATTTCGCCCATTCCGGGTAAAAAGGCGAGGATATCGCCGCGAAACTCGGCCAGAGCGGCGCGCACGGCACGGGCCAGCGCTTGCGGCAGGTCGCGCGGGTCGGTGATGTCGCGTGCGGCGTGGCTGATCTGTACCGGGTATTGCCGGCCGGCGCTCTCGATCACCTCGGCCGCCAGCAGCGGCGCCAGCCGGGCGGCATCTGCGGTGGCGGACATCGCCAGCAGGCGCAACTCGGGGCGCAACTGAAGCTGCAGGTCGCGACACAGCGCCAGCGCCAGATCGGCCTCCAGAGCGCGTTCATGCACCTCGTCGAGGATGACGATGGCGGTGCCGTGCAGGCCCGGATCGGTTTGCAGGCGGCGGACCAGCAGCCCCTCGGTCACCACCTCGATGCGGGTGGCCGGCGAGATCGCGCTGTCCAGCCGGGTGCGGTAGCCGACGGTCTGGCCAACCGGCTCGCCGAGCAGCGCCGCCATGCGGCTGGCGGCGGCGCGGGCGGCCAGCCGGCGCGGCTCCAGCATGACAATGCGTCCATCTGCCCGCCACGGGGCGGCCAGCAGCGCCAACGGCACCAATGTGGTCTTGCCAGCGCCGGGCGGTGCCACCAAAACAGCATTGCCGCGTTCCAGCGCCGCTTTCAGGGCGGGCAGGGCATCGGCGACGGGCAGGTCGGTCGGCAGGTCATGCGGCACGACCGCGACGTATCACCGTTCGGCCGGGCAGGCGACCATAGGGTGCCGGCCGGAGCCAGAAAGGCGCGAGTGGCAATGAGGCAAGGTGGGATGCGACTCTGGCTGGCGGCGCTCTGCCTGGGCGTGCTGGCGGCCGCGCCAGCATGGGCGCTGGAGAGCACGCCGGCGAAGACCGCGCATACCACGGTGACGCTGGTGTCCGACCATGATGCGGTGGCGCCGGGTGCTGCGCTGCAACTGGGCCTGCGGTTCCGCATGGCGCCTGGCTGGCATATCTACTGGAAAAACCCTGGCGATGCCGGGATACCGCCGCAACTGGAATGGACGCTGCCGCAGGGCATCGCAGCCGGCCCGATCGCCTGGCCAACGCCAGCGCGCAACGCCGAGCCGCCGCTGACGACCTACGGCTATTCCGGCGAGGTGCTGTTGCCGGTGGCGGTGACCGGCGCCGGGGCGGCGCCGCTGGAGGTGAAGCTGCACGCCAGTTGGCTGGTCTGCGACAAGATCTGCGTGCCGGAGGAGGGCGATTTCCAGCTCCATCTGCCGGCCGGTGCCGCCACCCCATCGCCGCAGGCACCGCTGTTCGCCGCCGCCGCCGAGGCGACGCCGCGCCCGACACCGTGGCCGGCAACCATCACACCGGATGGCACGCTGCATGTGGCCGCGCCGGAGGCCGCCTCGGCGGTGCGGGAGGCATGGTTCATCCCCGACAGCTTCGGCACTGTGCAGGCCGCGGCACCGCAGACCCTGGAGCGCAGCCCGGATGGCTTTACCCTGGCCATGCGCACCGGCAGCGAGTTCAAGCCGGCTGCCGCGCTGACCGGCGTGCTGGTGACGCGCGATCGCCAGGGCCAGCAGGCCGCGCTGGAGATCCATGCGACTCCCGCGCCGCTGGCCGCCACCGCGGCCCTGATGCCGCTGTGGCAGGTGCTGGGTTTCGCGGTGCTGGGTGGGTTGATCCTGAACCTGATGCCCTGCGTGTTTCCGGTGCTGGCGATGAAGGCGGCAGGGCTGGCGCGGCTCTCCGGAGCGGAACGTGGCCACGCCCGGATGCATGGGTTGAGCTATACCGCCGGGGTTATCCTGACCTTTACCGCCGTCGGGCTGGCGCTGCTGGTGGCCCGCGAAGCCGGTGCTGCGGCGGGCTGGGGTTTCCAGTTCCAGTCGCCGGTATTCGTCGCCGGCATGGCGTGGCTGCTGTTCGCGGTCGGGCTGAACCTGTCCGGGGTGTTCGAGGTCGGCGTCGGGCTGACCGGCGCCGGCGGCGCGCTGGCCGGGCGTGGCGGCCATGTCGGCAGCTTTTTCACCGGTATGCTGGCGGTGCTGGTGGCGACACCGTGCACCGCGCCGTTCATGGGGGCGGCGATCGCCACCGCACTGGCCGCCACGCCGGCGGTGACATTGGCGGTGTTCGTCGCGATGGGGCTGGGGCTAGCGGCACCGTTCCTGCTGCTGGCCGGCGTGCCGGGGCTGGCGCGCCTGCTGCCCCGGCCAGGCGCCTGGATGGAGGTGCTGAAGCAGGTGCTGGCGTTTCCGATGTATGGCGCCTGCGTCTGGCTGATCTGGGTGGTCAGCCAGCAATCCGGGCCGGCCGGGGTGCTGGCGACCGCCACCGGATTGCTGCTGATCGGCTTCGCCGCCTGGGCGTTCGGCCTGTCGCAGCGCGGCACCGGGAGCCGCATCGCCCGGGCAGGTGCCCTGGCCTCGGTGCTGCTGGCGCTGGCCATCCTGTCGGGAATCCAGACCGCGAATCCGAACACGTCGCCGATGGCGGAGGCCGGGACCGAGCCGTTCTCGGCAGCACGGCTGGCGACACTGCGCGAACAGGGGCGGCCGGTGTTCGTCGACATGACGGCGGCGTGGTGCGTCTCCTGCCTGGTGAACGAACGGGTGGCGCTGTCGGCGCAGACGGTGCGGCAGGCGTTTTTGACGCACCAGGTGGCGTATCTGCGGGGCGACTGGACCCGGCAGGACCCGGCGATCACCGCATTTTTGCGCGCCCATGGCCGCGACGGCGTGCCGCTTTACGTGTTGTACCCGCCGGGCGGCGGCGCGGGCGAGGTGCTGCCGCAGATTCTGACCGTGGGCGGCATGCTTGCCGCGCTGGAGCGGTTGAAAAGTTGAAATCGGCACCCGGCCGGCCGGATGCAAACGGTCGCTTAACTATTGCGCTTCCACACTGCGCCGGCAATCGCCACAGGGTGCAAAAAATGCAATCCCATCACGCGCCGTCCGTGCGCTCTCGCCATGCCACCACCGGGAGACGTGCCCGCCGGCGCGTGACGCCGGCGGTCGCTGCCGGCGGCGTGCTGGCATTCATCGATGCACGCACAGCCGTGTTCGCACCCCTGGCGGGCGATGCCATCCGACATCCCGGCCTGATGACACTGGGCCCTCGGCGCGGCTGGCTGCGCCAGATTGCCGACCGGGTGGCGCTGACACCAGGTGTGCGGGCGATCGTGCTGGTGGCGCGTGCGCTGCCGGAGTGGACGGCATCGCCCGACCAGCTTGCCGCATTGCGCGAGATCGGCCGCGCGCTGGGGCCAGAGGGCGTTGTGCTGCTGCATCACTGCGCCTCGGCCGATCACCAGGAACACATCGAGGCGATGGCGCGGCTTGCGAGGATTCGGATCGTTGGCCTGGCCGGCCTGCCAGACAACAATGGCGAAGACGCCGCCGATTCTCTGGCAACCCGCGCACGCTATCACGCCGATGCCTGAAAGCGGCTGGAGCGGGTGAGGGGAATCGAACCCCTGTATGCAGCTTGGGAAGCTGCCGTTCTACCATTGAACTACACCCGCTTATCAAAGGCTTAGGCTAATTTGATTCCGCCGCCTGACTTTCATCCGGCTGCCAAAGCATATCCGCCAGCCTATCGCGATTCAAGACATCCACCAACTGGCGTGAATGCCGCAGGCGGTCCGCGCCTGGGGGCTATAGAACCCTGCCGGCGCAGGGCTCAGCCATTAAAAGGTCGGTTTGATCCTGTCCACCCTGTTTCGTCGTGTCTTGCGGCATTTCGAATGAGCGGCGGGATATCCGAGGCAGGCGTTATCGTGCCCCCGGCTGCGGCTCAGGCTGCCGCGGCGTGAGGGCATTGAGGGGTCCCGGTTGGTCCGTGTCGTAGCCGACGGGGTGTGAAGGGTGGCAACGACCCGATGACAAATCGGTCGAATCCGGGCCTGTGCAGAACCCGTCCAGGCTTCGGCGCTGCGGGGCGCGAGAGCGCCAGCACTTCGGCGCGTTGGCGGCACTGTCGAACGGCGCATCGGTGTTTAGGTCGAAAATCGTCGCCTGCCCGCGCAAGAGAATGATGGCGCAATCGCCGGTGCGATACCGAGAAACCGGATCTCCGACACGGCGACTCCGCGATGGACATGCCCTCACGACATCTGTAACGTAACGCAGTGTGAAGTTTTCCGGATGCTAACGGGTTACCCATCACGCACCGGGCTGGATTCACATAGCGCGATCGGTCTGTTTGTTTCGAAATGAAGTTGCGCCGGTTATTTGGCGCAAGCCGAAAACTACAATATTGCCCAGGGAATCAAAATGGCGAAATTTCGTTGTTTAATCGGGCTTGCTGCGCTTGCCATCGCAGCGGTGGCGCAACCGCCGGCGGCGCATGCGGCCGCGGATGCGGCGGAACTCGCGTTCTGGCAGTCCGTCAACGGAACCAAGGATGCTCATGAATATCAGTTATATCTGGACGCCTACCCGAACGGGGCATTTGCCGCGATAGCCAAACACCGGTTGCCGCCCGCAGACCCGGCCGTCGCTCCGGCTGCTCCGGCGCTGGCGCCGATCCCGCTGCCGGGTGCCCCGCAAGCTGCTGCTGCGGCGGCCCCGGCCGCGCAACCCGACCCTGATGGACCGTCGCTGACCATTTCGCCGCCTGGCGGCCGAGTTGGCCAACTGTTCACGGTTGGCTGCCACAATCTTCCAGAAAATGGCAGTAGCGATGTGATCATCGTGGTGCGTGCGGGCTCACCGGTTCTGCCGCCCGACGGCCGTTCCGATGAGATGAAAGTATTGACGTCCCAATATAGCGCGAATTGTAAAGGCTACAACAACAATATGCCTGGCTTCGGCCCGTATGCGCCAGGGCACTACGAAGTTCGCTTTATGTCGAGGTTGTATAACGACGACCACAAATACGAAATGAAGGCGCAAACAACGTTCTCCGTACGCTGACGGAAGCGCGAAATGCGCATATCCTGGCTTGTCGCCGCGGCGTGCCTGCTCACCGCCCCGCCGGCAGTCGCGCTGGCCCAGCCAGCCGCCGCCAGCCCAGGCGGAGAGATCGAGATCAAGTTCTGGAGCGCGGCCCAGCAGAACCAGGGAGCGGCGGGCTATCGCTCCTATCTGATGCTGTTTCCAAATGGCAAATTCGCCGCCCTCGCCAAGCGGCGCGCCGGCGATCGCACGCCGCCGGCCGATCCACTATCGCCCTATCGGCTCAGCGCATCACCCTATGTGGCGCCGAACAGCACACCGACGCATATCGTCTGCACCGGGTTCGGCGCCCCGGCGTGGTTCGATTATCTGGTGGTGGTGCCGGCCGGCACGCCGGATTTCGACCCCGCGACGGATAATCGCAAATCGCTCTACACCGCCCTGCCGAACATTCGCCCATGCACCGGCACCGGCCTGCAACTGCCGGTGATGGCGCCGGGATCCTACGAGGCGCGTTATATCTCGCCAAGCAGCACGCCGGACGGAAGCCTGAAAGTGCTGGCGCGCGTCGGGTTTCTCTCGCAGTGAAGCATCTCGGCCTCTGTCTGGCATTGCTGGCCTGCCTGGCGGCACTGCCGGCGGCCCCGGCGCACGCCACGTCCGAAGACGAGATCGTGTTCTGGCAGTCGGTCTCCGCGACCAATGATCCGGCCGAGCTGCGCGCTTATCTGAGTGCCTACCCGAACGGGGCGTATGTCGCCATCGCCAAAAGCCGGCTGGCACAGGCGCCGGCCACTGGGCGGCCGGCCACACCGCCGCAATCCGGCTATGCCGCCCCCGTCGCAGCCACCGCAGTTGCGCATCTGTCACCAACGCGGCCGAGTTTTCGCCTTGTGGATGGCGTGACCCTGGATCTAGACGCCACCGGCGTGCGCGATGCCTCCAATCTTCGCCTCACCGTTGTTCCGGCCGGCGCGCCGTTGGCGATCACCGATCCGAACGCGCTGGTGCTCAACAGTACGCCGGTGGCCGCCACCCGTCTGCGTCTGACGATCCCCGCCGGCCCGCCCGGCGCGGATGAGTTGCGGCTCTACTATATCCCGAACAGCGGCACGGGTTATCAGTTGGCCGCCCGCGCCGCGGTGACCGTCGAGCCCGGCTATCCCGGTGCCACGCTCGTACGCGAGCTTGGACACGAAGCGGCCCAGTTCGGCCCGGTTCGCTTCGAAGCCAACCACCGCAATCGTCCGATGCTGATCCAGGGGGCATTCCTGAGCCTGCGCCCCCGCACCGAGTGGAACACGCAATGGTTCCAAGGGATGGCGGTGAATCTCTCCAGTCAACAAGTCCTGGTGATGATGATTGGCCAGCCCAACGCCACCCGGGACATCTATGGATCGCTGGGCGAGGCGGTCTGTGTCATCGCCGTGCCGGACGCCGCCACATTGGATTATATTTCAGCCCTGCAGGTCGGCGATCCGGTGCTGGTGGCCGCCATTCCGACCACCTGGTCCAACAACAGCTCCGGCGATGGCGTGGTACTGGAGCGCTGCGCCTTGAAGCGATAGCCCGCGCCGGGGCGCCAGGCGATCATTTTGCAGTGAACGATCCGGCCTGCCACCTCACGGCGAAGCACCTGGCCAGGCAACCGATCGCGGCTGACTGCGGCTTCGGAGTCATGGCACCTGCCTCAATGCCCGGCATTCTCGCCGGAGAAATCCGGCGCTTGCAGCCCCGACGCCTCCAACTGCACCACCAGGGCTGCCTTCAGGCGCTCCAGGCCCTCCGGGGTGGAGGCTTCGGCGCGGGCGACCAGCACAGCCTGGGTGTTCGACGCACGCAGCAGCCACCAGCCGTCCTCGGTAAGCACGCGCACACCGTCGATGTCCGACAGCTTGGCGCCGTCGGCTTTCAGGCGGGCGGCGACTTCCTCGATCACCACGAATTTACGGACGTCGTCGCAGTTGAAGCGCAGTTCCGGGGTGTTCACCACCTGCGGCAGCGCGGCGCGCACCGCGGAGAGTTTGCCTTGCATGCGGGCGACGATGCCGAGCAGGCGGACGCCGGCGTAGAGCGCGTCGTCGAAGCCGTACCAGCGGTCTTTGAAGAACACGTGGCCGCTCATCTCGCCGGCCAGTTTGCAGCCGGTTTCGGCCATGCGGGCCTTGATCAGGCTGTGGCCGGTCTTCCACATTTCCGGCTTGCCGCCCGCGCGGGCCACTTCGTCGAACAGCACCTGACTGGCTTTCACGTCGGCGATGATGGTCTCGCCGGGGTATTTGGCCAGCAGGTCGCGGGCGAGCACCACCAGCAACTGGTCGCCAAACATCATGGTGCCCTGGTCGTCGACCACGCCGATGCGGTCGGCGTCGCCGTCGAAGGCGATGCCGAGATCGGCACCCTGGACGCGGACCGCGGCGATCAGCGACTCGAGGTTTTTCGCCACGGTGGGGTCGGGATGGTGGTTGGGGAAGCGGCCGTCGATCTCGGGGAACAGCACGGTGTGGTTCCCCGGAAGCAGTTTCACCAGCCGCTGGATCGCCTCGCCGGCGGCACCATTGCCGTTGTCCCAAACCACCTTCAGCGCGCGGTCGCCGCCGTCCCAGTCCTGCGCCAGGCGGGCGACATAGTCGTCCATCACGTCGATCAGCATCTCGGTGCCGCCGCCCTCGGGCACCACGTCGCCGGCTGAGGCCATGCGGCCGATCTCCAGGATGTCCTTGCCGAAGAAGGGCTTGCCGGCCAACATCATCTTGAAGCCGTTATAGTCGGGCGGGTTGTGACTCCCGGTGAGCATGATGGCGCCGCCGCAATCGCGCACGGTGGCGGCATAGTAGAGCATCGGCGTCGGGCCGAGGCCGACCCGCAGCACGTCCACACCGCTGGCCATCAGGCCGCGGACCAGCGCCCGCTCCAGCCCCGGCGAGGACAAGCGGCCGTCATAGCCGACCGCGACGGTCGGCAGGATTTTCTCCGCCTCCGCCTTGCGCGCAACGACGCTGCCGAAACAGCGGCCGATAGCATAAGCGTCGGCATCATGCAGGGTTTTGCCGACAATGCCGCGAATGTCGTACTCGCGCAGAGTGGTGGGGTCGAAATCATGCTGGAAGGCGACCATGGGGGACTCGCTTGTTGGATCGAGAAGGACTTCTTTTTGTGAACAAAAAGAAGCAAAAAACTTTTCATCCGTTTTGGAGACTCCGGCGTCTCCGCACACTCAGTTGTTGCAAGGCGGATAAAAGTTTT